>JAIMBC010000063.1 GCA_023511675.1 Pirellulales bacterium | reverse complement strand
CCCTGGCTCCACCATGCAGGCTCCTGCTAAACTCCACGCCTCCAGGATCCCGCCATGCTGCACGAACATCGGCTTTTCTTGCGCGAATATGCGCGGCACTTCCACACCACAGGCTCGCTGGTGCCCAGCAGCCGCTGGCTTGCCGCTGCGCTGGCTAGCTACGTGGTGCCGGGCCAGCAGCCGTTGCGGATCGTCGAGGTCGGCCCCGGCACCGGCGCCGTCACCAGGGCCCTTGCCCGCCGCCTCGGCCCCCACGACCAGCTCGATCTGGTCGAACTCAATCCACGCTTCGCCGAGCATTTGCGCGAGTGCTTAACACGCGACCCTGTGCTGCGGCCGATCGCAGACCGCACACGTGTGATTCAAGCCGCCGTGCAAGAGCTGCCGCAGGATCGCCAGTACCACCTTGTGATCTCCGGCTTGCCGCTCAACAACTTCGCCGCCGAGTTGGTGGAGCAGTTGCTCAACTCGCTGGCGGGTTTGTTGCGGCCGGGAGGGACGCTCTCGTTCTTCCAGTACGTGGCCATTCGCAAACTACGGGCCTTGGCGGGAGGGCGGGCGGATCGGGCGCGCTTGCGCGCCATCGGCATGCTCCTGCAACGCACCCTGCAAGCCCATGAGGTGCGCCGCGACCTGGTGCTGAGAAACCTGCCCCCCGCCTGGGTACATCATCTGAGGTTCGATTAGCCCCTGGCCGCCCGGGCACAACGGCGGCGCTTGCGGTGGCGTCCTGGCCCCCCCTCAGCGACCTTTTTCCGGCCAGCGGGCAACGCCGTCTGGTCCCGGAGCCAGAGGGCGCGCGGCGATCAACCTGCGGGAACGATTGAAAAAGTACGCATAGGCCCAGTGGCGCTGGCCATCGCCGGTGCAACACTCCACCAGGCGGCGGCGGTAGAGATCGTCTTCCGCACCGGTGTGTCCCTCGATCACGTCCAGCACCTCCAGCGTGGCTTCCAGATCGGCGGCGCGGAAGCACCACAGTTCGCCAGCAACCAGGCCGTCTCCCGGCAGCAGGGCAGGATAGGGACCAAGGTCGAACAGCCGCCCTTGTGTCACAGCCGGCAGGATCCTTACGGGCCGCCGCGGCCAGGCGGACTGGCGTTGCTGGCCGCGTTGGAGCGTGCCGTAGACGAACACGCCTGTGGGCTGCGGCGGATCCTGAGAAGCTGGCTGGTGGTGGTTCATGCAACGCCCCTTGCGGCGCCTGTTGCCTCAGCGTGCAGTGTAGCACGGATCCGCCGTGGCCGCGCCCCTGTAAACAGGCGGTGGGGCAGCGGCCGCAGGCATGGCGAGCGCTGCGGTCATGGGCTGGCGCTGCCTGGGGCCTGCTGACGCCGTACTGGCCTGGGTGTGGGCCGCTGCCGGGTACGCCTCGGTACTTCCAGCAGCCATGATTGCCCGTCGCGGGCGGCGGCGTTACATTCGGAACGAGCCAGCAAAGCAGCTTTGTGCAGCGAGGTTTGACATGCGCCCCTACAGCAAGATCAGCCCCGATTGGTGGGATTACACCACGCTGGACCGCGAGATCCTCGACGACGCCGCACGCCTGACGCCCGATGACCTGCTCGCCCTCTCCCGACCGGGCTTCACGGTCAGGTTCTACGATACGGTCGAGGACTTCTACCTGGCCGAGGCGTTAGAGTACATCACAAGCTGGCGGCAGGCCACGGCCGATCGCCCGGCCGGCATCTGTGGTCCGATCGGCCCCACGGAGCAGCTTCCCCTGGTGGCCCGGCTGGTAAACGAGCTGGAGCTGGACCTGCGCCACGCACACTTCTGGGGCATGGACGAGTGGGTGCTCGACGGACGCGAGGTGCCCGAGAGCTTTCCTCTCAGCTTCGCCCGTACCGACATGGAGTTGTGCTTCAACCGCATCCGTCCCGAGCTGCGCATGCCGCGGGAGAACATCCACTTTCCCAAGGCCGATGTGCGGGAGTACGTCGAGAGCTGGAAGGCAGCCCGCTGCGTGATCATGCAAGGAGGCCAGGGGGAGGTGAAGCACTGGGCCTTCAACGATCCCCCCCGCCGCGAGGGGCCCTACCGCGATCAGCCGCCCAGCCCCGAAGAGTATCGCCGCCTAGGAACCCGCGTGGTGGACTTGCACCCCATGACCATCATTCAGAATGCACGGACCTCGGGCGGGGGCGTGGTAACCAATGTGCCCACGCAGGCCGTCACCGTGGGCCCGGTCGAGACCTGGCAGGCCGAAAAGGTAAGTATCTGGCACGCCGGCTGCCACGACAATCCCTTCGGCATGCGGCTGACCACGTTGATGATCTCCAAGCGCCTGCCCGACAGCTCCGTACCCATGTCTCTCTTGGCCGATCACCCCAATGTACAGTTCAACTTCCTCCGCAGCGGCATCGGCACCTGCGAGGTGGAAATGCACTAACAGGCCATGCGGGGGCGAGGGAGCGATTCGATCCGACTGGTCTGGCTGATCCGACCGATCCACACCCACCATGCCGCGTAGCGTGCTGGCCATTGTCGCGCATCCGGACGACATCGAGTTCGTCATGTCGGGCACGCTGCTGCGCTTGCAAGCTGCGGGCTACGAGGTGCATTACCTGACCGTGGCCAATGGGTGCTGCGGCTCGACGGTGACGGACGGCCCCACCACGGCGGCCATCCGCCGGCGGGAAGCACAAGAGGTGTGCCGCCAGGCCGGCTGGGTGTATCACGAGAGCCTCACGGACGATCTGGCCATCTTTTACGACCGCCCCACGCTTGCCCGCCTGGCCGCCACGGTACGGCAGGTAGCCCCCGAGATCCTCCTCACCCACTCGCCGGCGGACTACATGGAGGACCACACCAACACCTGCCGGCTGGCCGTGACCGCCGCCTTTGCCCGCGGCATGCCGAATTTTCCCACCGATCCGCCGCGGCCGGCGATCGACCAACCGGTGGCCGTGTACCACGCCCAGCCTCACGGCAACTGCGATCCGCTGGGCAACCCCGTGCGGCCCAGCCTGTTTGTCGATGTCACGGACCTGATGCCGAGAAAATGCGAGCTGCTGGCCATCCATCGCAGCCAGAAAGAGTGGCTCGATTTCAGCCAGGGCCTCGATTCGTACATCGAGACCATGCGAGAGCTGCTAAGAGAGGTGGGCGGCATGTCTGGCAGGTTCGCCTATGCGGAAGGCTGGCGGCGGCACCTGCACCTGGGTTTTTGCGGTGCCGATTTCGATCCGCTGCGGCAGGTGCTGGCAGCGCACGCCAGCGTGGGGTAAGCCGCAGCGAAGGCGTAGCTCGCGTGTGCGAGATCGCCGCGATTCGACCGGTGGGCCTGACCGGCGCCGCCGCGACCGTACGGCCCGCCGCGCGCTTGATTCCGGCCGCTGCATCGCGCAAGATCCGTGTTGGCAGAATGCATGGGCTGCGGTAGTCGGAAGAATGCTGGGGCACGCGGGAGTCGGAAAATGCTGGGATGGCTGGTGGTTACGGCCGGGCCGGACGTGGGTCGCAAGTTCCCGCTCGTGGAAGGCCAGACGTTGTTGATCGGCCGCGGTGAACAGTCGAGCACGCAGTTGCGCGATCCGCACGTCTCACGTTTTGCATTGCCTGTTGGAGGTCGATCGAAGTGGCTTCCGGCTGCTCGACCAGGGCTCCGCCGGCGGCACCTATGTCAACGGCGCACGCGTTGCGGAGCACGCCCTCCAACCTGGCGACGTGGTGCGTATGGGCAGCACGGAACTGCGGCTGGAGCTGGAGGCGGCGCCCGAGGCCAGCACCCTGGTAGGCGCGGCTCCGCCCCCGGTCAAGGCGGCACCGCAGCCGGTGCCCCTCAAGCAGCTTGTAGGCCAGGCCATTGGACCGTTTGCGATCAAGAAGCTGCTGGCCACGGGCCAGAGAGGAGTTGTCTTTCTCGCCGACGACACGGCCGAGCACCGGCAGGTGGCGCTCAAGGTTCTCTGGCCGGACGTCGCGCAGCGCGAAGAGGAGATCCAGCGGTTCGTACGTGCCATGAAGACCATGCTGCCCATCCGGCACGAGAACATCGTGCAGATCTACTCGGCCGGCAAGACAGGTCAGCATGTCTGGATCGCCATGGAATACGTCGAGGGAGAGAGCCTCACGCAGGTCATCCGCCGCATCGGCACCAAGGGGATGCTCGACTGGCGCTACGCCTTCCGCGTGGCGGTGCACATCGGCCGGGCGCTGGAAGAGGCCTACCGCCACCAGGTGATCCACCGCAACATCACGCCGGCCAACATCCTCATCCGCGAGAAAGACCAGCTCGCCAAGCTGGGAGACCTGATGCTGGCCAAGGCGCTGGAGGGCACGCTGGCCCGGCCCGTCACGCGTCCCGGCCAGCTTGTGGGAGACATCGTGTACATGCCTCCGGAACGTACCCGGGTGAACGCTCCGGTGGACTGTCGGGCCGACATCTACAGCCTGGGTGCAACACTGTATGCCCTGCTCACAGGCCGCCCTCCCTTCGAGGGCGACAGCCTGCCGCATGTGATCGCCAACATCCGCAACGAGCAGCCCGTGAAGCCCAAGACCTACCAGCTCTCGGTCTCTGACATGTTCCAGGACGTGGTCATGCAGATGCTGGCCAAGCGGCCTGAAGACCGCTACGAGAACCCCAGCTTGTTGCTCAAGGATCTCCAGCGCGTGGCCTTGTTCCACAACGTCCAGGTGTAAGGGGCGGTGCATGAGGGCCGGCGGTTGCGGGCCGGAGCCGGCGGCCGCGGGCGCCGCATGAACGCCAACAGCGGTCTGTGCACAGAAGACGGACGGAGCCGGCGAATGCGGGAGCCGCCGCATTCGCCTCGAGGCGCGTGGCGGCCCATCCGGCAGCACGCTGCAAACTGCCCGCACGCCGCGTGGTTCTGGCTATGCAGAGACAGATCGTCTCTCGGCAAACAACGCGGTGGCGCAGATGCTGGACCGTTTCAGGTTGACTGCGCGCGGCTACCCCTCGCACACGCGCACGTGGTGCAATCGCGTCCAGCCCGAGAACGGCCGAACGCGGCTAGTCCTCGTGCAGGCAGAGGTCGTCCAGCGCCAGATCGAGCCACGCCGACGAGTGTGTGAGCGCGCCGACGCTGATGCGGTCTACCCCCGTGGCGGCCACCTCGGCCACCCGATCCAACGTCATGCCGCCAGATGCCTCCAGTTCGACCTGCGGAGCCAGTTCCCCGCGCATGGCCACCGCCTGTTGCAGTTCGCAGGTGTCCAGGTTATCCAGCAAGATCAGATCGGGACCAGCTCGGAGCACATCGGGCAAGGCGTCGAGCGAATCGACCTCGATCTCGATCAACATGTTTCGGCGAGGGTCTCCCTCGGCTGCGGCGGCGAGGAACTCCTTGACGCGCCGCACCGCGCTGGCGGGCGTATAGCGGCCATCGGAGGGGAGGCGTTCCCCCAGGTGGAGGTGATTGTCCTTGATGAGCACGCCGTCGTAGAGGCCGAGGCGGTGGTTATGGCCGCCACCGGCTCGGACGGCGTACTTCTCCAGCAAGCGCCAGCCGGGGAGGGTCTTGCGCGTATCGTAGATGCGGGCAGGCGTGCCCTGGACGGCCTCCACAAATCTCCTGGTAAGGCTGGCGATACCTGAGAGATGGCACAACAGGTTGAGCAGGGGGCGTTCTGCCGCCAGCAACGTGCGAGCGGGGCCGGTCAACACGGCCAGAGTTTGGCCGGCAGCGATCTGGTCTCCGTCTGCCACCAGGGGATGTAGTTGCAACTCGGCGGAGTACTCAGCCAGCAGCACGGCGGCGGCGGGAAGGCCCGCTACCACCCCTGTGCGGCGGCTCCGTACCGCCGCGGTGCCTGGTGTTCCTGCGGGCACAAGGGCGAGGCTGGTCCAGTCGTACCCCCGGTCGAGGTCCTCGGCCACGCTCAGTTGGGCGAGCTTGCGGGCCGAGGCTTCGAGTTCGGCGTTCCAGGCGAGCTGCCGGAAGTCTCGGGTAGCCATGCGTGTAGAATTCCGGATAATGAGTGAGATGTCGTCTCCGCAACTTCAGGATAGCCGTTTGCCTTGGGGTCTGCTCAAGTCGGCGGACCAGGTGGCCATGGGAATCCTGGCCATGGCCGCGCTGGTGTTGCTGGCGGCATGGTGGTACGTCCAGGGCGGCTGGCACGGCAGGTTGGTGGAGTTCGACCAGCAGCCGGCCCGTCCGCCGGAATTCCTGGTTGATATCAATACCGCCGACTGGCCTGAACTGGCACAGCTTCCCGGCATTGGAGAAATGCTGGCCCGCCGCATCGTGGAAAGCCGCCGCACGCACGGTCCGTACCTGAGCCATCAGGATCTGCGGCGGGTGCGCGGGATTGGCCCCGCCACGCTGGAGCGGTTGCGGCCCCATTTGCGGCCGCTGCCCGACGCCGGCAGACTGGCCGGGCCTTGAACAGCCGATCCCTATGCGCTTCGAACTGCACAGCCCATATGCTCCTGCGGGAGATCAGCCGCAGGCTATTGCCGCGCTGGTAGATGGCCTGCGGCGGGGGCGGCGTTTTCAGGTGCTGATGGGGGTCACCGGCTCCGGCAAGACCTTCACCATGGCCAACGTGATTGCCCAGGTGCAACGGCCCACGCTGGTTCTTTCTCACAACAAGACGCTGGCGGCGCAGCTCTATGCGGAGTTTCGCGAGTTCTTCCCACGCAACGCCGTACACTATTTCGTGAGTTACTACGACTACTACCAGCCCGAGGCCTACATCCCGCAGCGAGACATTTACATCGAAAAGGATGCGTCCATCAATCAGGAGATCGACCGCTTGCGGCTGGCAGCCACCAGCGCGCTGATCAGCCGCAGGGATGTGATCATTGTGGCGAGCGTGTCGTGCATTTACGGCATCGGTTCGCCGGAGGACTACCGTGCAATGACGGTGGGGCTGAAGCTGGGGGAGCACGTCGACCGGGACGAACTGCTGGCGCGGCTGGTCGAGATCCAGTATGAACGCAACGATTACGAGTTCACGCGCGGCAAGTTCCGGGTCCGGGGAGACTGCGTCGAGCTGTGGCCCTCCTACGAGGACTTCGCGTTCCGCATCGAGTTCTGGGGAGACGAGGTCGAGCGGCTGTCCTACATCCATCCTACCAGCGGAGAGGTGATCGAGCGGCGCGAGTCGCTGTTCGTCTATCCGGCCAAGCACTTTGTCATGCCGGAGGAGCGGATTGCAGACGCCGTGCAGCGCATCAAGCAAGAACTGGAGGTGCGCGTGGCCGAGCTGAAGGATGCGGGCAAGCTGCTGGAGGCGCAGCGGCTGAATGCACGCACCCGATACGACATGGAAATGCTGCTGGAGATGGGCTACTGCCCGGGCATCGAGAACTACAGCCGTCCGCTCAGCGGCAGGCCGCCCGGCGCGCCGCCCATCACGCTCTACGATTACTTTCCCGACGATTTCTTGCTGTTTGTCGATGAATCGCACGTCACGGTGCCGCAGGTGCGGGGCATGTTCGCGGGCGATCACAGCCGCAAGACCACGCTGGTGGAACATGGCTTTCGCCTGCCCAGCGCGCTGGACAATCGGCCGCTGCGCTTCGAGGAGTGGGAGCAGAAGATCCGCCAGGCGATCTTCGTTTCGGCCACGCCGGGGCCGTACGAGCTGGAGCGCGCGGGCGGCGAGGTGGTCGAGCAGGTGATCCGCCCCACCGGACTGTTGGACCCGGTGATCGAAGTGCAGCCAGCGCGGTCGCAGGTGCAGCACTTGCTGGGGGAGATTCGCGAGCGATCGGCGTTGGGGCAGCGGGTGCTGGTCACCACGCTGACCAAGCGGCTGGCGGAAGATCTGGCCTACTATCTGGCGGAGCAAGGGGTGGCCTGCAAGTGGCTGCACAGCGAATTGGATGCTTTCGAGCGTGTCGAGCTGCTGCGCGACCTGCGCGAAGGGCGGTTCGACGTGCTGGTTGGGGTCAATCTGCTCCGCGAAGGACTGGACCTGCCGGAGGTCTCGCTGGTCTGCATCCTGGATGCAGACAAGGAGGGCTTCCTGCGCAGCGAGACGTCGCTGATCCAGACCATTGGCCGCTCGGCCCGCCACGTCAACGCCAAGGTCGTGCTGTATGCCGATCAGGTCACCGAATCGATGCAGCGCGCCATCGACGAAACGGCCCGCCGCCGGCGGCTGCAAGAAGAGTACAACCGCCAGCACGGCATCACTCCCGAAACCATCCGCAAGAGCATCCGCGCTGGCATCGAGGCTGAGGCGGCCGCCCATGCCCAGGCCAACGCGGCGGTGGGCATGCGCGACGAGCAGCAGTACATCACGGCCGAGTATCTGCAAGAGCTGGAGGCCGAGATGCTGGCCGCGGCGGAAGCGCTGGAGTTCGAGCGTGCGGCAGCGGTGCGCGACCGCATCCTGCAATTGCGAGATCAGATCGGCAAGCCGCTGCACGCGGTGCGTCCCCCGCGCACGGGCGGCAAACGCCACGGCAAGGGCGGCACGCGCGTTCCTCGACCCAAGCGGACGCAGTAGGATCGCAATGAAGGAATACGACCTGCGCTTGCCGCCCCGGGTCGTCTTCGGCTGGGGGCGGCTGCGCGAGCTGGCCGCCCATGCGGCCCCTCTCGGCCGGCGCGCCTTCCTGGTACACGGCTCGCGCCGCCTCGAACAGGCCGGTTATGTGGCGGCTGTGAGAGAACAGTTGACCGCCGCCGGTATTGCCGTGGTTGAGGCAGCTTGCGCTCGGGGAGAGCCTACCGTCGAGCAGGTCGACGAGCTGGCCGGCCGCCTCCGCGCACAGCACGCGACAAGCGGCGACTTCGTCCTGGCACTCGGCGGCGGCTCCGCCATCGACCTGGCCAAGGCCGCCGCGGCCACGGCAATCCAGCCCACGGCCCGCTCCGTGCGAGACTACCTTGAAGATGTCGGCAGCGGCGCGGTGCTCGACCGCCCTCCCCTGCCGCTGGTGGTCCTGCCCACCACGGGCGGCACGGGCAGCGAAGCCACGCGCAATGCCGTGATCTCCGGCACCTCCCCCGAGCCGTTCAAAAAAAGTTTGCGGCACGAGGCTCTCATGCCGCGCCTGGTGCTGATCGACCCGCAGCTCGCTGCCGGCTTGCCGCCGCAGATCACCGCCTGGTCCGCCATGGACTGTATCACGCAGCTTATCGAAAGTTACGTCTGCCGGTTCGCACGACCGGTGCCGCAGGCGCTGGCCGCGCTCGGGCTGCGCGAGGCGCTGGCCCATGCCGAGGATGCCTACGCCACCGGCGCACGCGCTGCACGGGAGGCCATGGCCCATGCGGCCTTCCTCTCCGGCGTGGCCCTGGCCAACTCGGGCCTGGGCATTGCACACGGCGTGGCCGCGGCCCTGGGCGCCCGCCACCACATACCGCACGGCCTGGCGTGTGCCGTGCTGCTGCCCTGGGCATTGCGTGTGAACCGCAATAGTTGCTTGCCCGCGCTGGCTGCCCTGGCACGCGCCGCGCTGCCAGACGGCCACGTCGATGACGCCACGGCCGCCGACATGCTGTTGCAGCGCGTCGAACAGCTTGCCGCCGCGCTGCACATACCCGCCCGCCTCGGCGAGTTGGGCATCCAGGCCCATGACCTCCCCGGCTTGGCCGCCGCATCTCATGGCAACAGCCGCAACGGCAACCCGCGTCCATTCGACGATGCGGAGCTGGCAAGTCTGTTGGCCGAACATCTGTGACGCACCGCCCCGGCCGCGTGCTGGCGTGCCTCGCCGTCGCGAGCCTTTCGTCTGGCGTGGGCGGCTGGCCCCCACTAGAATCTTGTCCATGCGCTTCACCAAGATGCACGGCGCAGGCAACGACTACGTGTACGTGGACTGCTTCACGCAGCCCGAGCCGCCCGATCCTGCTGCACTGGCACGCCGTGTCTCCGACCGCCATTACGGCATCGGCGGCGACGGCCTGATCCTGATCCTCCCCTCGGCCAGGGCAGATGCCCGCATGCGCATGTTCAATGCCGATGGCTCGGAATCCGAAATGTGCGGCAACGGCATCCGTTGCGTGGCCAAGTATGTGTTCGACCACGGCCTGTGCCGCAAGAACGAGCTGGCCATCGAGACGGGCGCGGGCGTCCTCACCCTGGGGTTGCACCTGCGCGGCGGCAAGGTAGACCGGGTGCGGGTCGATATGGGCCGCCCCGTGCTGGAAGCCAGACGCATCCCCACCACGCTGCCCGGCTCGCCGGTGGTGCGTGTACCGCTCGAGGTCGGCGGGCGCACGCTGGAAGTCACCTGCGTCTCGATGGGCAACCCCCATTGCGTGGTGTTTGTGGAAGAGCCGAGCGATGACCTGGTGCTTGGGTTAGGCCCGCTGGTAGAGCAAGACGAGCACTTCCCCCGGCGAGTGAATGTGGAGTTTGTGAAGGTGCTGCGGCCCGACGAGGTGCGGATGCGGGTATGGGAGCGCGGCTCGGGCGAGACGCTGGCCTGCGGCACGGGGGCCAGTGCTGCCTGCGTGGCGGGCGTGTTGACGGGATTGACCGGCCGGCGTGTGCTGGCGCACCTGCCGGGAGGGGACCTGGAACTGGAGTGGACCGAGGACGACCATGTCTACATGACGGGGCCGGCGGTGGAGGTATTTTCGGGCGAGTGGCCCGAGGAGGAGTCGCAGACCGTAGGGGGGGCAGCGTGACCGTGGGCTAGGGCTGGCCCGTGTTGGACTGCGTCGTCGGTCAGCGAGGTACGAAGCAAAGGGGACGGATCCCATGAAGATCGATCATCCTTTAGCCACGGCCTGGGCCGGTTTGCTGGCCACGGCTCTAATTCGCCGGTGGATGGGCACGCTGGAATTCCGTGCGGCTTATTATGACCCGGCGGTGGATCCCGTACATCCGGCGTGTCCTGGCCGCATGTTGTATGTCTTCTGGCACGAGTACATCTTGATACCCGCATACATGCGCGGGCACTGCGGCCTGACCATGCTTGTCAGCCGGCATCGCGATGCGGAGATTCTGGTACAGGCCGCCCGACACCTGGGCTTTGCGTGTGTACGGGGGTCCACCAACCGTGGCGGGGCTGCCGCCCTGCGAGCGTTGGCCGAACGCAGCCGTTTCAGCAGCCTCACCATCACGCCCGACGGGCCGCGCGGCCCGCGCCGCGTGATGTCTCTCGGTCCCATCTACCTGGCCTCGCGGTTGGAGATGCCGCTGGTGGCGCTCGGCCTGGGCTGCGACCGCCCCTGGCGGCTGCCAAGCTGGGATCGTTTTGCCATACCGCGTCCCTGGTCGCGATGCCGAGGAGTGGTGGGACCGGCACTGCGGCTTCCGCCTGATCTCGATCGCGACGGCCTGGAGCACTATCGCCAAGAAGTCGAGCGGCTGCTCAACCGCCTGACGAGTGAGGCAGAGGCCTGGGCAGCCCGCGGAGACCGGCGAGAAAACGAACAACCCGTGCGGCCCGATGATCGGCCCCCCCAGCGCACCGCCCGGCGGACGATTCTTCACGCCGCGCACGGTCTCCCACCACCGCGCCCGCGCAACATGACCCCTTCTCTGACAGCGAGCAACCTACCGGTATCAACCCCCTGAGCGACCGCGTGGAAGTTGACGACCTGGGTGGCATTGAGCGCTCGCGTGGAATTTGAAGGCCCGCGTTGGAGACACCGCGGCGAATTGAGTGGCGACTTTGCTACGTCACTAATGCGTATTGGCGTGGCTGGAAATTTTGAACCCCGCGCTTGACATCAGCCGATGATCTGGCAGAATCCAATGCGTGGTAGGGAGTTCGCTCCCGACCCACACAGCCCTCGCAGGTTCCTGCCCACCCTGTTGAGGGCTTCTTTTTTTTCTCGGGTGAAAAGCAGTGTGCTGGGCAAGCGCGGGTTTTCGCCGTGGCTTATGCGAAAAGTCCCTGGATCGGCTCCCCATCTGCGATGGGCATGGGGCGGCCGAGCTGGTCGTGGATGATGGTCTTCGGATCCAGCCCCAGGGCCCAAAACACGCTGGCCATCACATCGTCGGGGCGATGTGGCTCAGAGAGCGGATAGGCGCCGTAGCGATCGGACGTACCAATGAGCCGGCCGCCGCATGCGCCGCCCCCGGCCAGAAGTACCGTCTGGCATGCCGGCCAGTGGTCGCGGCCGGCCTTGCCGTTCACCTTCGGAGTACGGCCGAAGTCGCCGGTCCAGAGGACGAGCGTCTCTCCTAGCAGGCCGCGTTCCGCCAGATCGTCCAGCAGTGCAGAGAGGGCAGCATCGGTCGTTGGCAGGCGGCTCTCTCGCAGTTTGCGGAAGTTGTCCTCATGCGTATCCCAACCGCCGATGCCGGCCGAGTAGTACACGGTAACGAACCGCACGCCCTGCTCCACCAGCCGTCGTGCCAGCAGCACGCTCTGCCCGTACGAGGTGCGGCCATAACGGTCTCGCAAGCTGTCTGGCTCATCCCCCAACCGCAAGGCCTGCTGCATGGCCGTGGAGGTCAACAGGTCGAATGCCCGCTGCTGGTAAGCATCCATGCCGCGCACAGCGGCGAGGCCCTCTTGCAAGCGGCGAAACTGCCCAAGCTGCGCGACGATGGCGCGCCTCTGCCTTAGCCGCTCCACGGTTACGCCATCAGGCAGCGTGACCTGCTCGACGGCAAAGTTCGGCGCATTGGGATCGGCCAGGATGAAGAGCGGATCGTATTGCTTGCCGAGAAAGCCGGCAAACTCTCCGGGCGTGCGAAAGGGGCCATCGGCGATCATGGTGGGCAGCGAGACCGCCGTGGGCACGTCACACCGGCCTGGGTGCAAATAGTCGAGGATAGCGCCGGGACAGGGGAAATCCGTCGCCGAGGCATTTGCGGTGACCGACGGGTTCAGCGGCCGCCGGCCCGTCAGTGAGTAGTAGGCACCTGGATTGTGGCTGCTGCGGTCATGGTGTACGGTGCGGACGAGCGCGAAGCGATCGGCACGCTCGGCCAGGCGTGGCAGGTGCTCGCAGATTCTCAAGTCGGGATTGCGGGTGGCGATGACGGCGAACTCGCCCCGTATTTCCGCGGGAGCCTCGGGCTTGGGGTCGAACGTATCGAGATGGCTGGGTCCGCCGAACTGGAACAGCAAGATGCAACTCTTGGCCGTGGGGCTGCGGGAGAGTCCGCTGGCCTCAGCGCGCAACAACCCGGCTAGCGACAGGCCGGAACCTGCCAAGGCCCCCGCGCAAACGAGAGAGCGGCGAGAAAGGCGGGGTGGCCCGGCCCACGACTCAGCGAACGAGGCGTGCATGGCGGCAATGCTCCGGCAAGCAGGCGGTAAACATCCCGCACGTTATTGTCTCGCAGCGCCGGAACGCATTCAAGTGCGTTTACGCGTTCGGCGGCAGCACGGTGGCCACGCCCTGTTTGTAGGAGGGATAGGCAAGCTGCACGCGTAGTTCTTCCAGCATGCGGCGGTTGGAGACGCGCTTGTTGCCCAGAGAGCGGGCGGCGGCGCCGCTTCCGGGTGCGGGGGGAGAAAAACATGGTTCGGGCGCGGCCAGGGCGGCTGCCATCGCTCTGTAGAATTCGCGCCGCTGGCATGGCTGGCCGTCTGCAATCAGCCACACCCTGGGCAGGCGGTCAGGATGCCCCAGGGCGAACTGCTCGGCCGCCAGCACGGCCTGGGTGGCATCTTCGATGTGAATCAGATTCAGCCAGCCATCGGCGTCGGCGGGGATGGGCAGGCCCTGTCGCACCAACTCCGCTTGGGGCAAACGCTCGGCCCCATAGAGGCCAGCCATCCTGAGGATTACCGCGCGACGCGAAAGCGGGTGAGAGAGCAGCACTTGCTCTGCTTCCCAAACGGCCATGCCGCCTGCACGTTGGGGATTCGGCGGCGTGTTCTCGTCGACCCAGGCCCCAGCCAGATCTGCGTACACGCCCGTGGAACTGATGTAGATGAACGTTCCCGTCTCAGGCGGCAGGGCGTGCAGCACGCCGCGCAGCCCTTCCACATACACGTCGCGCTGAGAAGCAGCGGCCTTGCGGTCATGGCCGATTGCGAACAGCACGCAGTCGGCCCGGGGCCAGTTGGGCCAGCCGGCTGGTTGCGTCACATCCGCTACCAGGGGCTCGTATCCGGCCGCGGCAAGATGCTCTGCACGCGCCGCAGACCGGCTGACCACATAGACGCGGCGCCCCGCCGCACGCCAGCGGCGTGCGACGCGCTCGCCCAGGTAACCGCAGCCAAACACCAGGCAGGTCATGTGCGTGCTCGCGTGAAGCAGATGCGCCCCTTTTGAATAGGTTCAAACTGCGCGCCTACGCGCAGCACCTGGCTTGTTGGACCGGAACAGCCGACTCGCCTGCCACTTCGTCCCGCTGTTGCCGATGTTTCCGTCTCCGCTGGGGCGTGCCCAAGGTGCGCGCCGCGCTGGTCTCATGCGTCGAGGGGCCTGGGCGGTTCCTGGCGGCTGGTTGCCTCGAGGTAGCCTGCCAGTACCGCCTGAGCAGCCAGCATGTCCAAGCGGCGGCGGGCCTTGGCCGCACGCATGCCTGCATCAGCAAGCGCCTGTTGCGCCTCCCGCGTCGTGTAACGTTCGTCGAAGTATGCGACCGGCAAGCCCGTCGTGGCTTCCAGCCAGCAGCCGAAGCGGCGTGCTGCTGCGGCTTGAGGCCCTTCGCTCCCATCGGCCCGCACAGGCAATCCCACCACGAAGCCCACGATCTCTTCCTCCGTAATCAGGCGGCGGAACCAGGCTGCATCGGCCTGTGGGTTGCGGCGGCGCAGCGTGCCGTAGGGGCTGGCAAGCGTGCGGCGGCGGTCGCAGACGGCCACGCCAATGCGCACGTGGCCGTAGTCGATCCCTGCCAGCCGCCCCGCCGGAGGCAGCACCGCAAGCTGGCCTTCATCTGCCATCGCGCTCAGACGGCCCTGCAAAGGAGCCGAATTCCAGGAATCGCAACGTGCACTGCATGGCTTCAGGGTCGCACATGAGCGTACGATGCGTCAGGGGCAGCACGCGAAAATCTGCCGCCCCCTCGAGTCGGGTTTCGGCGACCCCCACCATGCCATCATCATCGCCGGGGATGCCATGGTGCCAGCCGAAGCCATCGCCGCGACCGCCGGCGAGGATGCCAAACTGGCAGCAGGGCACGGCCAAGCCGGCGGCGCTCGCTTCCCACTTGTGAGAGAGCTGCTGGGCTGCGGGGCCAGCGAGCAATCTGAATAATCCGCCCCTCTCTGCCCAAAACCTCGCTAGGGCAGACCCCTGGTTGGGCGTGCCCAGCATCACCAGGCGCCGAATCCGCAGATCCGGCAGTTCACCCTGCCTGCCGCTCGCCAGGTAACAGCGTACCACCAGCCCTCCCATGCTGTGTGCCACGAAGGAGATCTCCTCCACCCCTTCCAACGCCCGGACCACGCCGGCGAGGGCCTCGGCATGGTCTTCGATCGTGCCCCGCGTGCTGGCGTAGCCCCAGGTCAACACTTCAAAGTCTCCGTGCTGCGCCAGGTATGCTTCCATGCGATGCAGGAAACGCCGGGTGCCAAACAGCCCATGCGTCACGATCACCACCCGCTTCGCCAGCGGCGGCATGCCACGCGCCTCGCGTTCTGCCTCCAGCCTGGCACGGCACGCCGAGAAGGTACCGGAGGCCTGCCGGCGATCCTGCTCGTCCAGCAGGCGGCAATGGCCGGCGAAGGCATGCCGCTGGATGCGCCAGCCATGAAACACCACCAGGTCCGTCCAGAGCTGCGTGCCCCCCAACGTGGGAACGCCCTCGCCGCCCGATGGCAGGTCCGGCTCGCCGGCTCCTGTTTCGGCAGACGCCGTCGTCGGCTCCGCAACGGGCAGGGCAGCCGCGTCGGCCGCTGCGGCCATGCGGCTCTCTGGCCCCTCAGCAGCCGCAGCCAACACAGGTGCCAACGCGCCCGCGGCAAACGCCCAGACGGCCGTCCAGAACGCATATCCTGGCTGCCTCCCCCTTTGTCGGCAATCGGACTTCATGGCAGCTTTCCCCACGTATGATCAGAGGAATTCTCCCAGCCCGCGCTGCCGAATCAAGTCGACAAGCTGGCGGATGGCCTCCTCGTCGTGTTTGCTGGCCACAAGGGTGGCATCGGGCGTGTGGACCACGATCAGATCTTCTACGCCCAACGTGGCCAGCAGATGGTTGCCTTCTGAGCGAATAATGCAGCCGCGGGTACGCAAACCTGCATGCAGGCCCTGGCATGTATTGCCGTCGGCATCCAGGCCGCGCAGGCGGGCCAGGGCCTGCCAACTTCCCACGTCGTCCCAGCGGAAGGGGGCCTCGATGACCAGTACGTTGCGGGCATGTTCCATCACTGCATAGTCGATGGAAACGCCGCGGATGGCGGCGAACTCTCGCTCCAGCGTAGGCTGCCAGTCTGGGCGGCCCCAGGCAGCGGCGATCGTTTGCAGTCTCGCGAACATTTCCGGCTGATACTGTTCGAGTGCGGCGAGAATAGTGGCGGCGCTCCACACGAAGATGCCGCTATTCCAATAGAACGTGCCCTGGCGGAGATACTCCCGGGCCACTTCGGCCTTTGGTTTTTCTTTGAAGGTGCGCACGGCAAACACGGGTGCGGTGCCGGCGGAGGGCTCTGCGACCGCCTCGCCGCGCTCGATGTATCCAAACGTCTCCGCGGGATAGCTGGGGCGAATGCCAAAGGTCACGATGCGCGTGGCATCGTGCGCCACCAGGGCAGCGGCCTGGCGCAGGGCCTGTTGAAATACCTCGGCCGGCTCGATCACGTGGTCCGAAGGCATCACGGCCATCACCGCCTGCGCATCGAGTCGAGACACGTGCAGTGCCGCCAGACCGATGCACGGAGCCGTGTCTCGCTTGCACGGTTCGCCCAGGATGGCGCTCCGCGGCAGTTCGGGGAGCTGCGCCGAGACGAGGTCGGCCAGGCGTGCGGTGGTGGCTACCAGCACACGTTCCGGCGGTACCAAGCCCGCAAGCCGGTCGTACGTGGCCTGCAACATCGAACGCGTGCCCGCCAGGCTGAGGAACTGCTTTGGACGCTCGTCTCGGCTGGCAGGCCAGAAGCGGGTACCCGATCCACCTGCCATGATCACGGCGTGCAGCATTGGTGGTCCCTTTTTACGTCAGGACTTGCAGGGAATCTAAATGGATTGAGGAAGCGGAGGCCCCTTGCCGATGGCCATCGGTTCGGCTCTCGACGTCTCGCCATCTGAGCGCCAGCCGTCCCAAGGCCAGCGCCTAGCTGCAAGGCCGCCCGGCGGCGGCCGAGGGCGCCTCGTACGTGGTCTGCCAGCTTTGCCGTTCGGCCTGCAAGGCCAGACCGCTCCCAGATTCTACAGCCACTCTGCTACCAGTGGCGATGCCAGGTTTCAGCGGAGGCGCGGCCGGCTTGTGGCGGTGCGTCCTGCCGGGCAGGCATCTTCGCTGCCCCAATCCCCCGAGGGAGGCATCTTGCCTGCCGCCAGCGCCGTGCGGCGCATGTGCCTCGCCGTGTGGCACCGTCGAAGTCTCGTACGGGGCGTGCCTTGGCAGGGGGGCGAAAAGAACGTACATTGCTCGCGGCTGAGGTTGCCGGCGTCTTTTCCCCCACCCCTCGCTTTCTGCGCAGGCGCTACGCATGGAGTCCCTGAAGTTCGACCAGCAGTTGGAGACCATGTACTCGGCCGCCGTGCGTTTGGCCCATGCCGCCAAGGCCAGCGCCGTGTTGATTCTGCTGGACGGGCCGACGAACTGGCACGAACTGCGCGAGCGGGCAGAGGGGGTGCAGGTGATCGTTGCGGCCGACACCATCGAGGTACTGGAGGGCGCGGCAGCGGTGGGCCTTTCCACCGTGGTGCTGGAAATGAAAGACAGCCCCCTGTATGCCAAGCTCTCTCAGGCGCTGCTGGAGGCCGTGGCTGACGAGATCCTGGCCCCCGGAGCACGGGTAGTTACGCTGTACAGCGGCTTCGAAGCCAACGTGCTCGACTCGATCAGCGTCATCGACCTGGGGGAGCATCTGGGCCGCCTCACCGTGCGAGACCTGCAGCAGATTGAAACACGGGTTCCGCTGGACACGCTGCAAACCGTCTTGCATCTCGCTCTCGAGATCGGCCGCGAAGGGAGAGAGGGCAAGCCCGTGGGCACCCTGTTCGTGGTCGGAGATATGGCACGCGTCAGGAAACATTGCCGCACCATCGGCTTCGATCCCGTCAAGGGCTACAGCCGCAAGGAACGCAATTTGAAAAGCGCCAAGGTACGCGAGGCAATCAAGGAGATTGCACAGCTCGACGGGGCCATCCTGGTAAGCGCCGACGGCACCGTGGAAGCGGCAGGGCAGTATGTCGATGCACCGGCTGCTGGCATCACGTTGGCCAAAGGCCTGGGCGCACGCCACTGGACGGCGGCAGCCATCAGCAAGGTCACCAACGCCGTGGCTGTGACCGTGAGCCAATCCAGCGGTACTGTGCGGTTGTTCAAGAATGGCGAGGCCATCCTGCACATCGAACCCCTGCGACGCGCCATGAAGTGGCGCGGCTTCGAGTTCGAGCCTTTGGGCGGCGAGTAACAGGCGACAGAACCCGCTCGGCAGCAGGCCGCCCGCAGCAGGTGGGCCTGATGCACCTCGCCAGAGTGCATCGTCTCAAGCGGCGGCAAGCCGCGAAACCGCGGAAGTTGCGGCTGGCTTGGCTGGCGCTCCCCCTCCAGCTTCATGCGCAGCTCACGAGCCGCCTTGGCGGGTTGCCGTCGCGGGGGCCGGTATGCTTACCACGGCCGCCATACCCGGCCGGAGCACGCCGCGCGGATCCCTGACTCGGACCTTCACCCCGAACACCTGCTCAGCCCGCTGCTCGAAGGTCTGTACGTTGCGGGGGGTGTATTCCGCCACACGGTTGATCCTCAGCACCACGCCCTCGAAATATTCGTTGGGGCGGGCATCGACGGCGACTCGCACCTTCATACCGGGTGCGATGTGGCTGATCTGCGTGGCTGGCACGAAGCAGCGTACCCAGATCTGGTCTGTGCGCACCAGGGTGGCCACTGGCAGACCGGCGGCCACGAGATCTCCTACCTGGAGGTCGCAGACCTCGACCACGGCGTGGGCGGGGCTGATCACGCGGCTCTCGTTGAGTTGGTCTTGCAGCACGCGCACGCGGGCCTGGGCCTCTTCCATCTCTCGCTGCGCGATGATGCGGTCTTCTGCCCGCGTGCCTTCTTCCAGCAGCGAGAGTTCCTGTTCGAGGGCCCGGCGTTGGCTTTCTGCCACTTCCTTGAGGGCTTTCAGCTCCACAATGCGTTCTTGCGTGACGGCTCCCTTGCCGGTTTCCACGGCGCGCCGGTACTGATCTTGTGCCTGGCGTTCGCGTGCTTCGGCAGCGGCCAACTCCTGGCGGACCCGTTCGATTTCCTGGGGCCGAGGGCCGCTCACTGCCTTTTTCCAGGCAGTTTCCAGCCGACTGGCCCGCTGCCGCGCCTCTTCGAGCTGAGCTTCCAGGTGCTCCCGCTCGAACTCGACCAGCAGCTCGCCCGCACTAACCTCGTCTCCTTCTTCGACGTAGACCTTGGCCACGCGGCCTCCCACCCGCGACCCCACTTCGATCTTCTCGGCCTCAACATAACCGCCAAACTGCCAGGGGTTCGGCTGCTGGCAGCCCAGTTGCAAGACCGCGGCGATGCAGACACACAGAGATCTGAGGTCAGCCTGCAACCGCGGGCCCGACGTGTGCGGTCCCGGCGGTGGGCGCTGCGGCGCGGCGCGGCGGAATCTGGCGGCTGGCAGATGGCCAGCCAAACGCAGGACGCTTGGGAACGAGGCGGTCATGCCCCCAGCTTACCGGCGCCCGCAGCGGCCGCCAAATCGCCCCGCCAAGCGGGCGCGGCAAGGTGCGCGGCCACGGCACACGGCGGGGACGCACCCTGCTGGGCGTGCTCCATTCCCAACGCCATGAACCTGATGACAAGGACGGACCGTGGCGCCAGGTTTCGCTGGCGGCGCCGGAGTTCTTCCTGGCCCTCGGGTCTGCTTGATGCTATAATCGCCTCCCGAGTTTGTACCACACGTGTTGAAAGGACCCCCCATGCGCCGACTTGTGACCTTCAGTGCCGCACTGGCCTTGGCCGCCTGGGGCATGGCACGCAGCCATGCCGCCGAACTCAAGGCGGGCGACGAGGCTCCCGCCTTCACCCTGCCGGGATCCGACGGCAAGTCCTACACCCTCGCCGACTACCGGGACAAGCAGGTGGTGGTGATCGCTTGGTTCCCCAAAGCCAAGACGAGTGGCTGTACGCGCGAGTGCCAGTCGCTCCGTGCGAGCGGTGACGTGCTGCGCCAGTTCGACATCGCCTACTTTGCGGCAAGCTGCGATGAGGAACAGGAAAACCAGGAGTTTGCCGAAATGCTCGGGCTAGACTTTCCCATCCTCTGCGATCCCACACGCGAAACGGCCAAGAAGTACGGCCTGGTCGACAACGACCAAGGCTTTCCCAAGCGCTGGACCTTCTTCATCGGAACCGATGGGAAGATCCTCCACATTGAAAAGACGGTCAACGTCAATACCCACGGCCAGGACATTGCCGACAAGCTGGAGGAGTTGGGGGTAGCCAAGAAAGAACAAAAATAAGCCTGCGGGCCTCGGTCAGAACCTATCGTCCGCCGCCGATCCTGTTCCAGGCCCCCAACGCCGCCCTGGCGGCCGGCCGGACGTCCTGGCGTGCCCCAGGCTTTGTCCTTGGTCTCACGCAGCACGCTGGTACGGATGGTAGACCGCCATTCCCGGGCCCCGACAGTTGCCGCGGGGCCTGCATGCCGGCCGCCACGCGCTGGAACTGGGTGCAGTCCGGCTGGTGCGCGCGTTTATGCGGCTTTTGGCGTTGCTGAGAGATGAGAAAGTACGGGAGTTGCCGCTGCTCGGTTGGACATCGACCCTAACATGGAACGATAGAGCGGTGACCAGACGCCGCTAAGAAATATGGCGCGGAGGTTCAAGATGACCTGCGCTCCGGGCTTGCTCCACCGCATGCCGGAGAGCTTCAACCGCTGTGTAAATAATGTCTTGGCGGCTGCCTCCGTCACTCCGCTGCCGATGGGCAGTTGCGCCCGCCGATACTCATGGTAGCGCAGATAGCGTGACCGCCGGCGAAGGTAGTTGTAGGCCCGCTGGTATTGTTTCCGCTGGCAGGAGGTCATGCTGCGACGTGCCCCGATCGCCGCAGCCGAATGCAGTACCCGAAACACGCCATTGCGCTGCTTGAGCAGCTTGCGCATCCGGCGTGCCCAGCAAGCCGCCTCACGGCTATGGCTGCCGAACAAGGCCTCGGCCATCTCTGTCAGCCGTTGGCTGGCATGGTAGTAGTCCAGGATCCGCGTCCAGGGCAAGCGCTTGCCCGTCCGTGGGTGCTGCAGCCATCGCAGCACTCGGCTAAAGTAAGAGCATTCCTGCTCCCCGGCATCGGTGAGGTAGACGAGACGGGGAAGTCTTCCCGGCCAGGCTTCCAGGATGGCCAGGAGCAACGCCGTCAGTTCATCCGTCATCGTCTGCTGACCGGCCTCCGGCACAAACCCCAGGTACACCGAGCCCACGCGTTGGCCCTGGCGATCGTAGACGGTCACGGTGCTTACCGTGGCAACCTCGAAGAAGCCGTGTGGTCGGGTGGCCAGCGTGATCCCATCTCGCCCCACCGAGAGTGTGGGGTGCTGTGTTCCCGGGGATTTCCAGGCCCAGTCCAGCCACTGCCGCACCTGTTCCACCTGGGCCGCACGTCGCAACGGGCTCATCCGCGCTTCCAGTTCCGCAGTCACAGCGCGGAGCGTCTCCACTCCCCAGCGCACGCCGTGCTCCTCCCAGAGTCTGGCCAGCACGGTGCCCTGGGTGGCGCCGGCCCGTGCCATGCTCCGGGCAGCCACCTCAGCCAGCGCGGGCGTAGCGTTCTTGATCAGTCCCAGGGCCATCTCCAGCGGGAACAGGGTCCGTTCGCCTGCCTCGCGGTGAACGAAGCGGTAGCCCAGTCGGCAGAGCTTGATCTTGCCAAACAGTGTGGCCACGTGGGGATTGGCCGTCTTGGCCAACAGCCGCCGATACCGTCCCGCTTCACTCTCCAGGTAGTGCGGGGCGTTTTGCGGCAGCTCCGGTTCGATCCGGTTGTACACGTGCTCCAGCACGCGCCGCCCCGCCTCGCGGAGAAGCTGGGCCAGCTCGCGCTCGAAGTCCCAGGCTGTCTGCGGGGTGGGGCCAGCCTGGATGAAACGGCTGGCAAGTTTGCAGATCTCCTGGATGATGTCCAGCAGAAGCTTGAAAATGGCACTTGCCAAGGCGACGCGAGCCAGAGTACCGTATTGCATGTGGGCGTCCTTTCCTGCTGGGGTCTTGGTAATCCAACAAAAACCCCAGTTTGCGAAGGGACGCCCTTTTCACCAATAGCAATCTGGGAACTCCCGGCCCTTTGGCCTCTCGGCCCGGCCAGAAACCCCAGCTTTCGCGCGCACCAGCGAGACTGCACCCCCGCCTGCTGTCCTTGCACCAGCGCCACCTGGCCCGCAGTCTGGGGTACGTGCCTTTGCCCGAAGCTCTCGCCCGCAACTCGCCCGGCGCCAGCCCCCAATTCTGCTGGCAATTTGTCTTCCCCGCATCTACATCGTGTGACTATCCACCTGCACTTTCTGAAAACGCGGCGTGAAACTGATCTTCCATGAAAAAGGCTCTTCCATCATGCTGCGGTTACTAACAACAGCGCACGACGGGAGAGCCAAGGATGGTTCGCTATCAGCCGCCGAAGGATTGGCAACAGTGGGTGGCATGGTTGGCCGCGGGATTGCATGGTCGCAGTCGCTGGCGGCTGTCGCTGATTCTCCTGGGGATGGTGTTTGCTCGCGGGCGGCGAACGGTCACGACCTGGCTGCGAGCCGTGGGGATCAAGCACGACTTCGCCAACTATTATTACTTCCTCCAGCCCCTGGGACGCAAGTCCAAAAAACTGGCCTTGCGGCTGTTGACCTTGCTCTTGGTGCGGTTGATCGAGGGCCAGCGCGTGCTGCTGGCAGTGGACGACTCGCCGACCAAGCGCTACGGGCCGAAAGTACAAGGTGCTGGCATTCATCACAATCCCACGCCCGGCCCAGCCGACCAGAAGTTCTTGTATGGGCACATCTGGGTAACTCTCTCCTTGTTGCTGCGGCATCCGCTGTGGCAGACCATCGGCTTGCCGCTGTTGGGCTTGCTCTATGTCCGGGCTAAGGACATCACCAAGATTCCCAAACACCACGGCTGGAAGTTCCGCACCAAGCTCGAATTGGCTGGAGGCGCGGTGCTGCGCTTCGCGGAGTTGGTGAAAACCGCGGGAAAAACGTTGTGGACTGTGGCCGACGGGGCGTATGCCAGGCGGCCGTTCCTTGGGCCATTGCGGATGAGGGGGATTACCGTGGTCAGCCGCTTGCGGAAGGATGCGGCCTTGCGGAGCGTGCCCGTGCCCTCCCAGACCAAGCAGCGCGGCCGGCCCCGGAAGTATGGGAAAGAGCGGATTGACTTGCGCCGCCGCGCCGCCCACCCACGGGGCTGGCAGCAGGTTGCTTGCTTCGTTTATGGTCAGTTGGCCACCAAAACCATCAAGACCTTCCTGGCCACCTACCGGCCGGCCGGCGGCCTGATCCGAGTGGTGATCGTGAAAGAAGATCACGGCTGCGAGTTCTTCTTCTGTACCGATCCCGACGCCACGCCCCGCGAGATCATCGAGGCGTTCGCCGACCGCGCGGCGATCGAACAGAACTTTCGCGATCTCAAGGAAGTCTGGGGCGCAGGACTGCAACAGGTGCGCAACATCTGGACCAACGTCGCCGTGTTCAACCTGAACCTGTGGGTGCATACGCTCGTGGAATGCTGGGCCTGGAACAAGCCGGCGGAGGAGATCCGGGACCGGGACGACTCACCCTGGGACGATCCCGACCGGCGGCCGTCCCATGCCGATCGTCGCAAAGCCTTGCGCCGCCAGACCCTGCAGAACGAATATTCGTCGCTTCACGCCAACCAGCGCCGCTCCTCGAAAATCCGCCTCCTCCTTGAACGCCTACTGCAACTTGCGGCATAAAGCCGTTAGGTTTTCAGAAAGTGCAGATGTCCAACCGAGCAGCGGCAACTCCCGTACTTTCTCATCTCTCAGCAACGCCAAAAGCCGCATAAACGCGCGCAC
>JAIMBC010000062.1 GCA_023511675.1 Pirellulales bacterium | reverse complement strand
GAACTGTACCGCGTTTACCAGAATATCTGGCAGGCCCAGCTTGTCGGCTACCCGCGCAGCGGTCTGGGCAAGCTGGCTCGGCACGGTCACATCAGCCGCCACGGCCAGCGTGGCAGCACCCGATTGCTGCCGCGTTTCCTCAGCGGCCGCAGTAGCCGCGGCCTCGTCCAGGTCGAGCACGCACACGGCCGCCCCCGCCTCGCCCAATGCGCGGCAGAGATGCCGGCCAATGCGGCCCCCTCCTCCGGCTACCACCGCGACCGAACCTTGCAGTCCGAACAGGCGGTTCAGAATCGACCGACTGCTTTCCATGCTCCGTCTCAGGCACGGCCCAGCAAAGCGGGCAGATTACGCGCATCTGCCCCGAGTTTAGCGAGTACCGCCGTGCTGGAGAACGCGAGTTGCCCGAACCAAGACGAGCCCATCACACAGCCGCACTGGCGGAGGATCCGCCCACACAAGGCCAACGCGCGGCAGGGGTGCTGTTTTTCGACTTCGCGGGCGGAGGATCCGCCCACACAGGGCCAACGCATTGCGGAGCGTCGCTGGTGGCACTTCCGGTGCGCCTCAGCCTTTCACTGCGAAGAATAGGCACCTTCGATTGCTTCGATACCTGTTTCACATCCCGCATAAGTTTGCTATCTTCTCTATTCCCACAGGTCGTGCGATGGCCGCCGTTTCTCAACTCGCGTCGGCGGCAGCGTTGGTCTTGATGGTCGATGGTCGGCGCCACGCAGTGTGCATTGTGGCGTTGGTTTGGGAATCGGTACCGTTGCCTCGATCCAGGGATGCGTTGCACGAGGAGCCGCATGTCAGACGGTGGCGCTGGGCCAGAGGTTCTTGTCTTCGGGGGCAGGCTGCCGGGGGGTGCCGGAGTTTGCACTTATCATCAGGACTGGCAGTCGATATGCTTCCCGCCTTCCAGCACGCCTCAGACGCCGGCGCCGACCTAGTGTTTACAGGAACCGTGGCGGTTTCCATGCGCGCCGTGTCGCCGGGCAAGAGCCGCACCGACCGCATGGGTGTTGAGACCATTCGGCCCTGACAGAGAGCCCAGATCATGAGGCGTTGCAGGCGATGTCTGCTGCCGGAGGCCGCGCCGGCCGGCAAGCTGGATGCGCACGGCATCTGCCAGGCATGCCGCGAGTATGAACAGGCGGACCTGGAGGCGGAAGAGCTTGCCCGCCGACGGCGGGTTGCCGATCTCGAGGCGGCGCTGGCGGCCTGTCGCGGGCAGGGCGAGTACGACTGTCTGGTGAACCTGAGCGGCGGCAAGGACAGTTGCTATCTGCTGTATCGCTTGAAGGCAGAGTACGGGTTGAACGTCCTGGCGTTCACCACGAACATGAACGTGCCGCCGGCGGCATGGGAGAACATCCGCCGAACGATCGAGCGGCTGGACGTGCCGCACCTGGTGTACACGCCGCCGCGGGAGTTCTATCGCAAGCTCTACCGGTACCTGTTGCAGAATCAAGAGGGCCGTGGTGCGGTGCGCACGGTGTGCTATGTGTGTGCGCCGTTGTTTGAGGGCTACGCGCTGCGTGTAGCGGTGGAGAAGCGCATTCCGTTGGTGGTGGCGGGATACTCGCCGGGTCAGCCGGAGCCGGAGCGGATGATGTACGAGTTCTCGCGAGAACTCATCTGCCGCACAGACTGGACGCCGCCGGAGCTGCGTGCCAGCGGCCTGTTTTCGCGGCAGGAGCTGGCCCTGTTCTGGAACCCGCTGGAGTATCCCGTGGGGACGCCGTTCCCGCGCTATCTAGCTCCCTTTCATGCCTGGCCGTACGACCAGGCAGAGATCATGCGGCGTGTAGTGGAGCTGGGCCTGGCCGCCACGCGGCGCACGGCGAGTCCCGTGCATTCCAATTGCCCGGTCAACTGGCTGTTGATGTACTCCGACCTGAAGCACCTGGGCTATAACCCCTACGCACCGGAGTTTTCTCGCCTGATCCGGGAGGGCAAGGCCAGTCGCAGCTACTGGCGGTGGGCAGGCAGGCTGGCCGACTGGATGATTCGGCGGCGCATCTTTTTGGGCCGCGAGGTGCGGCGGTCCTTGGCCTGGCTGGGGCTGCGTGAGCAGGATTTGCGCATCACGCGTCTGCCAGGTGCCGGTCCCGGAGAGTGCCCAGGGGTGCAGCCCGGCTTTGTGCCGGTGCAAGCCTTGCACCTGCCGCCGAGCGAGGGGGGCCATCAGCTCGAGGCCGCACAGCGTGGTTGATTCTCTCTGCCAAACGGTTCCCGAGTTGCTGGCCTGGCGCGCGCGGCAATCTCCGCATGCCCCGGCTTGCCACGAGCGCGAGACCTCGGGCGCGTGGCGGTCTTACACGTGGGAGGAGCTGGCCTCGCAGGTGGCCCTCTCTGCCGCCGGCATGGCCGAGCTGGGATTGCATGGCCGCCGGGAAACG
The DNA here is from genome assembly GCA_023511675.1 of Pirellulales bacterium. Classification (GTDB taxonomy): domain Bacteria; phylum Planctomycetota; class Planctomycetia; order Pirellulales; family JAIMBC01; genus JAIMBC01. Next base: position 21,606 of record JAIMBC010000062.1, on the reverse strand, counting down.
CTCAGGCGGCCCGTGGTGGCAGTGGCGGGCCGCACCTCCTACACCTGGTGGGTCATCGAGCTGGCTGCATACCACTGCGGCTGCGTGGTGGCGGGGATCGACCCCCGCTTGCCACACGACGAGATCCTCAAGCTGCTGCGGGGCCTTTGCCCATTGGCCGTCTTCACCGACGATGAACGGCTCAGGGACACGCTGGACCTGCACTTCGCCTATCACAGGCTCGCGCCACGCTGGCTGCCCAGAACGGGCAGCCGCGCCTGGCTTGTGTTGCATGCAGGAAACGGGCGACCTTGGTCCCACGCTGCTGGTGCCGATGCGCGCGAGATTCTATCTGACGACGGAACCTCTGGTGCCGACTGGCAACTGGGCGATACCGTGCCACAGGCCGCCCCCCCCGCCGCAAACGTGCCAACAGCATCATGTCTGACGGCATGCGACACCACGGCCGAGGCCTGTGACACCGAACCGCAGCCGCTCATTCCGCCGCCGATTCCCACGCCGCAGTCTCCGGCCACACTGCTGTTCACCTCGGGCACGAGCGGACCGCCCAAGGCCCTGCTGTTTCGTCACGAGCAGCTTCTGCTGGCCTGCCGCTCGATCGCTCAGGCCTTTCCTGATCTCGGCCCGGACGATACCACCCTGTGCTGGCTGCCCATGGCCCACCTCTTCCAGCGGGTGATGAACCTGCTCGCCGTGTCGGTGGGCGGCAGCGTGTACTTTGAGCCCGAGACGGCCCAGATCGCGCGCAGCGTGCACGAGGTCGAGCCCACCATTTTCATTGGGGTGCCGAAGTTCTACGAGCGGCTGCATGCGGCCTTCGAGCAGCGCATGGCCAGCGCGCCCTGGTGGCAACGAAGGCTGGTATCTTGGGCTTTGGCCCGGCACGCGGGGCGCTTTCGGCGGGCAGCACGCCGCGGGCCAGGCGGATGGATCGATCGCTGGCTTGACCGTCATGCGCTCGCCCCCGTGCGAAACGCCCTGGGACGGCGGCTGCGTTTCGCCATTACCGGTAGCGCCCCCACGCCGTTGTGGCTGCTGGAGTTCTTCGAGCAGCTCGGCATCTTGCTCCTCGAGGCGTACGGCATCAGCGAGAACAGCGTGCCGCTGGCTGCCAACCGGCCGGACGCGTTTTGCTTTGGCTCGGTGGGCCTTCCGCTGGCGGGAAACGAAATCCGCATCTCTGCCGAGGGCGAGGTTCAAGTGCGAGGGGGGGGCATGTGCGCGGGCTACGTGCACATGCCTGCCTTACAGCCAGCCCAGCCGCCTCAAATGCCCGTTACGCCAGATGGCTTCCTCTGTACGGGCGACTGCGGCTGGTTCGACGAGCAGGGATTTCTCCACTTGCAGGGACGGCTGAACGAACTGGTCAAGATCTCCACGGGCCGCTGGCTTTCTCCCGCCAGGATGGAGCAGCGGTACCTCACCAGTCCCTACATCGAGCAGGTGGTTGTGTTTGCCGATGGGCGCGAGCCGCCCGTGGCACTGATTTACCCCAGCCAGGCCGCCCGCGAACGGGCGCAGCAAGCCGCTGGGCACGGCCAGACCGCAGCGGCGGATGCGCTGCGCAGCCTGATCTCGGCAGAACTGGAACGCCTTGAAGCGGACCTGGCTGCTCACGAGCGTGTGGCACGCTTTGCCCTGCTGGACGAGCCGCTCTCCGTGGCCGCGGGAGAACTGACGCTGCTTTTCAAGCCCCGCAGGGCCGAGATCGCCCGGCGTCACGCCGTGCGGCTCGCTGAGCTGGGGTTTGTTCCTAAGGTGCGCGAGGCCTGCGCCTCGGCCCTGCGGTAAGGAGGGGTGGTGGGATGGCCTGCCTGCTGGTCACCGGAGCTACCGGCGTGGTGGGCAGCGCCCTGGTGCCGGAGCTGCTGCGCGATCCGCGCGCCTCCGTGGTGCTGCTGCTACGTGCCCAAGATGCCCAGGACCTGGGCGCGCGGCTTGACCGGCTGCATGCCTGGTGGCGAACGGTGGGGCACGCAGTCGATGCGATGCGCGTCGAGGCGCTCGTGGGCGATGTGTGCCAGCCGCTGTTGGGGCTGGAACCTTCAGCCTACGACCGCCTGACGCGGAGGCTGACGCATGTGATCCACGCAGCGGGCAACGTGCGGTTGAGTCAGCCGCTGCACGAGGCGCGTCGCTCTGCCGTGGACAGCGTGCGCCATGTGCTCGAGCTGGCTGCACGCTGCCGCGAGGCTGGGCCGTTTGAAAAGCTGGACGTGCTCAGCACCGTGGGCGTGGCAGGGCGGATGCAGGGTGTGATTCCGGAGGCGCCCTTGCAGCCCTCCGGCTTCCACAACACCTACGAGCAGGCCAAGGCCGAGGCAGAACAGGTGCTGTGGGCGGCCATGCAGGCAGGACTGCCGGCGACCATTCACCGCCCCAGCATGGTGGTGGGAGACTCGCGCAGCGGGCTCATCTCCCAATACCAGGTGTTCTATTATCTGATCGACTTCTTGCTGGGCCGCTACACGCTAGGCTGGGTACCGCGTGCAGACCGCTTCAAGCTGGACCTGGTGCCGGTGGATTATGTGGCGCGTGCCGTGGCCCTGGCGTGCCGGGAGCCGCAGGCTGCGGGGCAAATCTTCCACCTGTGCAGCGGCCCCGAGGCCGCGATCCCCCTCGACGATCTTGCCTGCCGCCTGGCAGAGCTGGAACGCAAGCGCGGCACGCGGCTGCCCACGCGGCGGAGGCTGCCCACGAGCTTCTTCCGCGGCGCGCTGCATGTTGCCCGGCCGCTGGCACGCGGCCGCCTCCGCAAACTGCTGGCCGGCATGCCGTATTTCCTGACCTATCTTGAAGATGTACAGGTGTTCGAGAATGCCCACAGCCGGGACTTTTTCGAACGGCGCGGCCTGCATCTCCCGCCGCCTGAACAGTACCTCGAGCGTGTGGTCGGCTGCTTCCGCCAGGCCCAGGCCGCCGCGGCAGGCGGCCGGCTGCACGGCGCGCTGCATTAAGGGTGCATCATGAACTCCATCTCCCTTCGGCAGGAAGCCAACGGCTGCCCCGCCCCCTCCTCAAGCGGGTTGCAAACGGCAATCGCCCAGTGGCGCGCCGCGCTCGGAGCGGAGCATGTGCTCGCCTCGCCCGATGATTGCCGCCGCCACTCACAGGTGACCATCCCCCACGCGCACCAGTGCGCCTGTGTGCTACGGCCCGGCAGCGTGGCCGAGGTGCAAGCCGCGGTGCGCATTGCCGCCAGCCACGGGCTGCACGTCTGGACCTTTGGCCGAGGACACAACTGGGGCTACGGCACCAAAACCGCCGCCCACCCTCAGGCCGTCGTGCTGCTGCTCGATCGGCTGAATTGCGTCCGCGAGGTTGACGAAGAACTCGCCTATGCCGTCGTCGAGCCGGGAGTCACCCAGCAGCAGCTTGCCGACCAGCTTGCCGCACGCGGCGGACGCCTGTGGGCAGACTGCACCGACAGCTCTCCCCACGGCAGCGTACTGGGCAACGCCCTCGAGCGGGGGCTGGGATACACGCCGTACGGAGACCATTTCGGTCAACTGTGCGGTCTGGAGGTGGTCTTGCCCGACGGTGAGTTGCTGTACACGGGTGGCGGGCCGCCCAACTGTGCCACGCACCACACCTTTAAATGGGGTACAGGCCCCGTGCTCGATGGGCTGTTCAGCCAGAGCAACCTCGGCATTGTCACGGCAGGCGGCATCTGGCTGATGCCCGCACCCGAATGCATGCAGATGTTTGTGTTCGAGCTAAGGGACCCGACACGACTGCCCCATGTCATCGACGCTGCACGCCGCCTGGCACTGGCCGGGGCCATACGTAGCAACTTCCACATGGTCAACGATGTGTTGCTGGGCGCGGTGGTGACGCAATTCCCTCACGAGCTGGCGGAACGAGACGGCTACCTCGGAGCGGCAGGGCGGGCGGCCCTGCGTGCACGCTATGGCCTGCCGCACTGGACCATGGTGGGCGCCTTCTACGGCACGCGTGCGCAGGTGGCCGCCCAGCGCAGCCTGGTACGCTGCCAGCTTGGCCGCCTGGGCAAGCTCACCGTGCTGTCGCCGCGGCATCTGGCGTGGCTGGTGCGGCTGCTGTCGACCCTGGAACGCAGTCCTGCGGGCAGCCTGCGGCACGCGTTTCTGACTGCGGTCAAGCAAGCGTGTGTCTCGCCTGCCGCACCGGAGGTGTTGCGGCTGGTGCCCGCCATCTTCGATATTCTGCGAGGGATCCCGAGCGAACACGTTCTGGGCTGCGCGTACTTCCGTTCGCGTCGGCGGCGGCCGGCGGCCCAGATCGATCCTGCCCGGGACGGCTGCGGGCTGATCTGGTTCGCGCCTGTCGTGCCCCTGGCCTCCGGCCATGTGGAGCAGGTGCGCAGCCTGTGCGAGGCCTGCTATGAGCGGCATGGATTCGATTTCGCCATGTCTTTCATCATGGCCAATGCACGCAGCGTGGTGATGCTGATGGCCATTCTGTACGATCGCGAATCGCCCGAAGAGACGGCACGGGCCAGCGCACTGTATGAAGAACTGGCCCAGACCATTGCCGCCGCGGGCTACCAGCAGTACCGCACCAGCGTGCACCACATGCACAGGCTGCTGGCCACAAACCCCGTGTTTGCCCGCACGGCCGCGGCCATCAAGGGGGCGATCGACCCCGGCAACGTGCTGGCGCCGCAGCGCTATGGCGTGGGGCCGGCAGCCGGCGGCGAGCTGCCTTCTGCGTGCGAGGCAGCGCCTGCTGACGCGCTGCCTTCTCCCTGGCCCGGTGGTACTGCACTGGCTAGACCGGACGGCGCCATCTGAAGGTGCGGCAGATGCTCGCTGAACCGCACGCCGACGCGCTAGCGCAAGACGGACAAGCCGCCACGGGGACGGAACACGCCAGCAGGACCACGTGGTGGAAGCCGCTCTACCTGTTTGAGTTCATGGACCTGCCCTGGCTGCCGCAGGGCCTGCGGCATACATTGCGCGAGATTCTGGAGTGCGTGAGCACGCCGCCGTTTCGCACGTACTACCGCTGGGTGGCCCGCGAAACGCTTCAACAAGCAAGGCGGGTGGGCGTGACGCAGGTGGTCGAGCTGGGCGCCGGTACGGCACGCATCACCGCCACGATGGCGGCCATGGCAAGCCGCGGTGAGGATGCGCCTAACGGGCTTGGTACCGGAAGTATGGTGTTTGTCTGCTGCGACAACAACCCGGATGTGCCGGCGTATGAGGCACTGGCGCGCCGCTTTGGCCCGCATGTGAGGCCGATCTATGAGCCGATAGACCTGGCAGAGCCGCGTCAGTGGGGCCCGGACAGCCTGCTTGTGCTGTCTGCCACGCTGCACCACATTCCTCACTCTGCTCGCAGCGAGGTTCTGCGCAACTTGTGCCACTCCGGCAACGGAGTACTTGTGTTCGAGCCATTGCGGCGCACGATCTGGTCGATGCTATACGTGCTGCTGTCGATTGTGCCGGCGCTGGTGGTGCCATTGCGCTTTGCAGGGCGAGCGGGCAGGCTGCGGCGCGTGCTGTGGTGCTGGTTATTGCCCGTGGCGCCCCTGCTTTTCTGCTGGGACGGGATCGTGAGCTGCCTGCGGCAATGGACACGCATTGAATGGGATCGCGCCGCCGCCGAGGCCGGTTGCAGATGTAAGCTGGGCGAATCTCTCTTTTGCCAGTGCGCATACCTCCGCCGCGCGTCGTAACCTCTGCCCACGCCCGCCGACGCGCCAACCGCGTCCCTACACCGCCGCCCGCGGCGGGAATCCATCCCCCAACCCGCCGGCCGACGTACCGACGCACGACCCAACCGGTTGCTGGACGCGTCAACCACGTCTCCACACCGCCGCCCGCCGCGGGGACGCGGTCGGGCGGCGGGATGCCGTGCGGGGTGGGGAATGAGATTGGCCCGGCCGGGAAACGTGGCGTGAGGGCGCGGTTAAACACCCACGCCCAGCCATGGTGGCTGGGCGTGGGAGAACAGGAGGGCAGACTAGACACGCGGACCTGTTAAACAGGTTCAGTCAAATGCAGCTAGCTTTAGTTTCAGGCTAGCATCATGCGGACAGCAGGCCGCTCTTGCTGCGCCGACGGTGGCGACCAACCACAAGTGCGCCCATGCCCAGCGAGCCCCACAAGAGGACAGACGCCGGCTCGGGGATGATGAAAAACTGCACGCCAGGGGCTGCCTCCGTTTGCAGCGTGGCAAAGAAGTCAAAGCTGGTGGCAAGATTGTTCGGGTCGAAATCGCTAAAGCCACTGTTGCCTAGCCCTGCGTTACTCAAAATGCTGTTGAGAAGGGCTACCAGGTTTGCCAATGGGATGGACCCACTGCTACCATAGTTTGCCTCGATCGTTTCCTTGATCCGAACCTCAAGCTGCTCCTTCACGACCGACGCGAGGCCAAAGGGGTCGAACGTCGACGCTACAAGGAGCGTGTTGGAGGCGGCCTTATCCCAGAGCGTGGGTCCAGATAGGAGGTTTCCGGCGGCAATAGCGCCGGAGATCACGTTTACCTGCGTCGACGCGAACGTACCGCTATCGGCATTCGCGTTGCCCTGGACAATGTTGGCTGGTGTGGCCAGCGTCCACTGGCCCAGGCTAGTCCCGCTCGTACCCCACGTACCTGGATCCTTGAAGTTGAAGTTTCCCCCGTTGACGGCATAGACATCAATTTGACCAGCCGTAAAGGCCACCGTGGCGTTATTGCCAGAGATGGCCGTGATCGATCCCTGCACTGCGAACACGGCGATGCCTGTATTGCCACCGGACGCAGTCCAAAACCCAGCTTGGAGCGACGTGAACGGCGGCCCGAAGGCCAAATTGGCTGACGAAATGGGGACTGCGCCAACCGCAAACACGGACGCACCCACACCTGGCGTCCCCACCACATTGCTGTATGTTGCACCACCCGTACCCGTAACCAGGATCACGTTGCTTGCCGGAGCTGCCGGCGGGTTCAGCGTGCCGAGCTGAGTGAAAAACGTATCGGCCGTGGCGGGGGCCGAAACTCCCAATACCGCCAGCAGCAGCAACGAAAGTCTGCTCAAGTTGCCAAATCGCATGTCTGCCGTTCCTCGCTTGTAATCCCTTGCACCCAAGGGGCCGCCCATAGCGCCGGCCCTCGCAAGAGGTCGTGAACGCTCGGACCTTTGTGTGCACATGCCGTGCCGAAGCGAAGAACGGCTGGATCGCCTCGGCAAATCCACCGGCTGCAGGAGGGATGTTTTACACAAGGTATTTCAGCACATGGACTTGTGGCAATTACCACTATGCAGATCATCGATAGTATTTCCGTCGTGCCCAAGTCGCGGCGCTCATCCCGGCGTAAAAGATTCTTTGCTCAGTTTACATCGCGCGTACAGAAGTCTTTACACCTCGAGTGGCAGCGGGCTTCAAGGACCCGCGGCTCGCGCCCTCAGCCGCGCGCATCGCCAGCGCATTGTGACGCGAGCTCAAGCGAGGCAATTCCACCAGGCCACAACCCGGCGGCCGCAGCCCGGGTGGGGGGCCGCGGCTCGGCTGAAAGGCCACGCCGCGTGCTCGGCCAGGGCTGCTTGCCGTGCGCCGCGGCTACAGCGTGCCCATGGGCTGGTCATCCGGCTCGGCAAACCGCGGCTCGTGCGGGGACTTTTCTGGTCCTGCTCTGCCTCGTCAATCTGCGGGCATGCGCGGAACGGCCGCGGCAATCCTGGGGAGATGACCAGGCCTGCTTTCCCCCGTTTACCGACTTGAACCAGTCCCAGCTCCCCCGAGGGCAAGACCCCAGGCCCTGTTCTGCCCCTGGCAAGCCCGACGCTCAAACCCCGATCCGCCCCATCGCCTACCGCAGCCAGACCAGCCCGGTTTTCCAGCAGAGCCAGGCGATGGGCGCTGCCAGCAGCACCGAGTCGAGGAGGTCAAGCACGCCGCCGAAACCCGGCATCCAGGGGCTGGAGTCCTTGCGGCCGAGATCGCGCTTGAGCAAAGACTCTGCCAGATCGCCCGCCGTGCCGGCGATTGCCACTAGGGCACCATAGATGGCCCAACGCCACCAGGGGGCGGTGCCAAACCCGCCCAGCGCAGGAACCAGCAATGCAAACGTCAGCACCGCGGCCCCCACGCCCCACACAAGCCCGCCCCAGGCCTCCTCCACCGTTTTGCCGGGGCTCAACAAGGGCGCCAGCTTGTGCCTGCCCAGCAGGCGGCCCATGGTGTACGCGCCGGTGTCGCACATCTTGACCACAATGATCAGCGATGCCAGGGCCACAATACCTGCCGGATCCGGCGCCACGACGCGCAAGGCCACAAGAAAAGCGAGACACAGCCCCACGTACACCAGTGCCATCATGCCCAGGCCCAGAAGTTCGCTGGTGGTGCCGGGCTGGCGGTAGCGGGCCATTTCTCCCACAAAGCCGCTTGCCATCGCCAGTGCCAGCACGCATGCTGGCCACGTCAGCACATGTTGGGGCAAGTTCAACCACACTGCGGCGGCGGCGGCGATTACCATGCCTACGTTGCCGACATAGGCCGGCCAGGCGAGGGGGGCCAGGCCGCGTGACCGGTACAGCCAGAACATCTCCTGCGTGGCCGCAGCGGCCAGCAGCACGGCCAGCGGCCCCAGCCACCTGCCCGGCCGCGGCCCCGTGTCGAGCCAGCACAGGCCGGCCAGGGCCGCGATGAACAGGCTGCCCAGCAGCAGGCGCCAGCGGAGCATGCCGGTTTAACTCGGCAGGCCGCCGAAGCGGCGCTTGCGGCTGGCGTAGCTGCGCAGGGCGGCGTGCAGGTCGGCTTCGCGAAACTCGGGCCAGCAGCGTTCGGTGACCCACAACTCGGCATAGCTGATTTGCCACAGCAGGAAGTTGCTGAGCCGCAGCTCGCCGGCGGTGCGGATGAGCAGGTCAGGGTCTGGCATGCCGGCGGTGTAGAGAGCGTCGTGGATAGCCTGTTCGTCGATGGAGTCGGGCTCGAGGCTGCCCTGTTGGACGCGGCGGGCAAGCTGGCGGACGGCGTCGACCATTTCAGCCCGGCCTCCATAGTTGATGGCCAGGCAGAGGTGGAGGCCCTGGTGATGGCTGGAGAGGGAAATGGTCTTGTCCATTTCTCGCAGTACTGAGTCGGGGATGCCCTCGCGGCGGCCGATGACGCTCACGCGAATCTGCTGGCGGATGAGGGTGGTGCGTTCCTCGACCAGGTATTGCTCGAGGAGGTCCATCAACAGGTCCAGCTCGGTTTGGGGGCGTTTCCAGTTCTCGCTGGAGAGGCAGTAGAGGGTAAGCTGGGTGATGCCGAGGCGTGCGGACTCTTCGGTGACGCGGCGGACGCTTTCCACGCCGCGGCGGTGGCCCTCGATGCGGGGCAGGCCGCGTTGTTCGGCCCAGCGGCCGTTGCCATCCATGATGATGGCCACGTGGCGCGGGCGTTGTGCGAGCGGCACGTCCGCCAGTTCAGCCTGTGGGTTGGGCAACAGCGTGGCCACGAGGGGCGTCTTGGGCGAGGATGGTTTGCTGGCGGTCGGCGCCGACGGAGACGATTTCCACTGGGCGGCCCACCGCCTCGCTGATGCGTGCGAGGTAGCGCAGGGCGTTCTTGGGCAGTTCGTCGAGATGGCGGGCGTGGGAGATATTCTGGCACCAGCCGGGCAGGGTCTCATAGATGGGAACGGCCTGCCGCAAGTCATCCACATGGCTGGGGAAGCTGGTCAGCCGCCGGCCGTTCAGCTCGTATGCCGTGCAGATCTTCACCTCGTCGAGTTCGCTGAGCACGTCGAGCAGCATCACCGCCAGGGTATCCACGCCGCTGACGCGCGCGGCGTAGCGCGCCGCCACGGCGTCAAACCAGCCGCAGCGGCGGGGCCGGCGGGTGACCGTGCCGTACTCATTGCCGCGTTGGCGGAGATGCGAGCCGATCTCGTTGTTCTGTTCGGTGGGGAAAGGCCCTCCCCCCACCCGGGTGCAGTATGCCTTGACCACGCCGATGGTCTTGTGCAGATAGCGCCCGGGCACGCCGGCACCGGCGGTGATGCCCACGCCCGAACTGTTGCTGCTGGTGACGTAGGGATAGGTGCCGTGGTCTACATCGAGCAGGGCGCCCTGGGCGCCTTCAAACAGCACGTTACGGCCGGCCTCGAGGGCATCGAGCAGGAAGGTGGTGGTGTCTGCCACGTAGGGGCGCAATCGCTCTGCGTAGTGGGCATACTCGCGGTGGACTTGCTCTGCGGAGAAGGGGGCAAAGCCCTGGTTGCCGGCCAGTGCGGCCAGCAGCGCGTTCTTGTGTTCGACGATGCGTGTCAGCCGCTCGGCCAGTCCTGGGCGATAGAGGTCTCCCAGCCGGACGGCGTGTGCACGGCCGACCTTATCGCTGTAGCAGGGGCCGATGCCCCGCATCGTAGTGCCGATGGCCTCGCCATTGCTGGCGCAGCCTTCGGTGAGGCGGTCTTGAACGATATGCCACGGGAAAATGACGTGGGAGCGGTCGCTAATCATCAGGTTTTCCGCCACAGGCACGCCGCGATTGGTAAGGTCATCGATTTCAGCCAGCAACGTGGGGGGATTGACGACCACGCCGCCGGTGATGACGCACTGCACCGCCGGTCTGAGGATGCCGCTGGGGATCAGCGAGAGCTTGTAGGTTTGGCCGCCGGTGACCACCGTGTGGCCCGCGTTGGCGCCTCCCTGGTAGCGGACCACGATGTCGTGCCGTTCGGTGAGCAGATCCACGATCTTGCCCTTGGCTTCGTCTCCCCATTGCAGGCCGATGACGCAGGTACCGGGCACGATGAAGTCCTTGTGTTCTGAATGATGGGCTGACAGCCGCGCGCAGCCCTGCTCCCACTGCGGCCGCTGGCGGAGAGGAGGCTGTGGGTCCTTTCCCGCAAAAGACGCGGTTTTGCACCCAAGCAGGCAGTGCCGCCTGCGACAAAAGCCACGCCGGCCCAGAGGAGCTGTGCTACATGCTCAGGCTCCCAAACCCTTTCAGTCTAGATCGAGGTGCGGAGTGGTCAAGGGGCGCAAGGCGCATGCTGTGGCGCAGCGGGGTCTAAGGGCGGCGCAGCGGGATCTCGCTAGGCGGGCTGAAGGCGCGTGCCGCGCGGCGCCGGGGTCTAGAGCCCCAGGCCGTTGCTCGTTCGCCCGCGCGCCGCTGCCAGGGCGATACAACCAATGGCGTTTGCCAGCAGGCAACGGTTCACCGGTGCACGCCGCTAGCGCACACGGCATTTGAAGTGGACCAACCCTCCCTCGCCAGGTTCAAGCGGCTCTGCGAACTCCCATCGCAGCAACAGAGAGCGGCTCTCGTTTTCCTCGACTGTGAAGGTGGCGTCTCGGCTGGCCTGGGCGCTGCCTGGGATGTATTCCAGCCGCGTCACCAGATTATCGACGATCACAATGTTGCCGATGGCCTGGTCGCCGACGTTGTCGAAGCGGATGATAAACTCGACCTCTTCGCCCACGGCGGCATGGTCGGTGCTGGCGATCTTGATCAGTCTCAGCTTGGGATTCTTGCGGGGATCGCGCACCGTGTAGACGGCTTCTACCTGGCGGTCGAGCACCACTTCCACCGCGGCCATGCCGTCAAGAATGACCTGCACCTGTTGCTCGGCCTGCCAGACGGCGGCAGCACGTGTCAGCTCTGTCAGGCGGGCCTTCTCCGCCTGATCCATGGTGCCGTCGCGCAGCACGCGCAAGTTGGCATAGGGCAAGAGGGCGTCCTGATAGGCCTGTCCGTGGAGATTGGTGGAGACCACGCCATCGTACTGGCGGGAGTGGTATGCCGCGGGCAGCCGCGTGCCGAGGTCGGTTTTCGCCTGGTAGCGCTGCAGAGAGGTGGCGGCACGCTCGTACTCGTCTTGTTGCACCAGAAAATCTGGAAGGACCACGCCTGCGGGCAGCACGCGGGTTTCGCTGGCACCCAGTCCCGTCACCGTGCGTACCGCGCCGAACTTAGGGGCGTAGATGCAGACCTGATTCGATGCCTCGACCAGTGTGCGGCCGTCCCAGGAGTCGTAGTGGGCCACGGTGTCCTGCGGGTCGACGCCTGAAAGCTGCCACTGGGGAGAGAGGGTAACGCCGGCTGCCTGATCTCCGCCGTCACACAGGTACTCTTGCGGCGGCCAGGGGCAGGCGATGCCAGGCGGCCGCCAGGTATTGTCGCAGCTTCCCAGGGGCCGGGGCTGGTTGCAAGCCAGGCACTCCTCATACGAGGCGGGCTGAATGCCCGTGTATGCCTCGGGCGGCAGTTGCGGCGCGGCGGACAGGCCGTGCGGTGCTGCCGGCTCGGCGTGCCGTCCGGCGGCCGTACACGAGCACAAGGCCACGCCGCTGCACGCCAGCAGGGCCCACAGAGATGCATGTTGCGGGCGCACGATCGTCTCCCTTGGCCTCAGCGTTGCGAGGTGTTCGGTTTGGGCCGCAGCCCCACGTTGCGTACCACGCCACGGCGTGGCTTGGCGGAGGGGGGGGTAACAGCCGGGTCCACCTCGGTAGCAGGTTGCTGGATGCCGCCAGCGTGGCTACCAGACGGGCTAGCTGCTGCTTTTGTATTTGTTGGATCTTGCTCCAGCCCTGGCTGGGGGTGGTCGTGTTCTGCGTCTTCCTCGGGCGGCATGTTGTGGTAGGTGGGTAGGACGAAGGGGGGGCAGCCGGCGAGAAAGGCCGCATCGGCCTCCAGGTCCGCATCCGGGACGCGGCCACCGAGGCGCACGATGGCCATGGGCCGACCAAGGCGGTCGGCCAGTTCCAGGGGGTTGTCGCGCGGGCTGGCGTCCCACCATACGGGGTGCTGGGGATCGCCCTGTACGGGCAGGGCGTTTTCTGGATCCTCGAGGTAGACGACGCGGGTCACGAACTGGCCGGAGAAGGCTGCCTCCAGATCGGCCTGGGTGATTTCGATGGGTATGGCGAACTTCCAGGCGAGGCCGGGCGGCGGGTAGAGGCGGTCGACCAGTTCGATGGTGGGGAACAGCTCTTCGCCGGGGTAGCCTGGAATCTCGCTGATCCTCAGGCGATACACGGGGCCAATGAGCAGGCCCGCCTTGAGCGGAGCGGCTGCCGGTTCCGTGAAAGTACCGTCGGAAGCGAGGGAGACCACGGCGCCCTCCGGCAAGATGATTTGCACCGGCTGAAAGTAGCCTACCAGCGGCCCCCCGCGAGCCAGGGCCGATCGTCCAATGTGCCCCAGCGGAGACCAGGGGCCATGCGGGTAGTGTACGCCGCGCTGGGCATATGCAGGCCAGCCCAGGCAGGCCACAGCGGCCAGGACCAGGCAGGGGAGTGCGTGAAGTGTGCGGACGGGCATGGCCTTGTGCGTTGCCGGGGTGCTTGGTTGCGGATAGCTCGGGACACGGCCGCAGGCCCGGCTAACAGAGTGCCGGACCTGGGCCGTGGCGTCGGCAGGCGGCGCTGCCGCTTTACTCGCATTCTTCGCGATCAGGATCGGGCTCCGTACCGATGGGCTGATGCTTGCTGGCAAACGGCTTGCGGAAGATGATCCACGGGGCACGTACGCGCTCGTGGATGAACGTCCGCCTGGCCGGCCGCGGATACTGGAAGCCCGGCGTCTGCTTGACGTGCACCTTGACCTTCTCGACCGGATCGGGGATGCGGTAGCGCGTGTGGTTGCGCATCACATGCTTTTGCAATCCGGCGGGGATGCCGTGGGGTACGTGAGGCGGCCCCGGCAGGCCGATAGGCGTGCCAGACGTGGTCAGGCCGTACTGCGGCGCGGTGACACCTGCCAGGAAGGGCGGCGGCCCCCCGCCCTCGACGTAACAGGCCGGGGTCGCGTCGCCCACCAGCTCTTCGCCGCCTGGAATCTCCAGATCCTTGTTGCCCATACGGACGATCGCCAGGATGGCCCCGCGGCGGTCAGCCTCGACAATTGGGTCCATGCCGGGATCCAAACGCGTGCTCACCAGGGTCTCGACGCCTGCCAGCGCCAGTTCCTGGAACTCGGCGTCCGGCAGGTAGATCACCTTGGTCACAAAGTTGCCGGAGAGCACCTGGTCGAGATCCTCCTCGGTGAACTGGATGGGCACGGCATTGTGCGCCAGGTAGGCTTCCGTACGCGGCGTGGTGGGGGCCACTTCCAGAGTGGGGTAGAGTTCAATGCCGGCTCGGCCGGGAATCTCCGTCAGTTTGAGGCGATAGATGGCCCCCTGCGGAAAGTTGTAGCGGCCCGGGCAGATCAGTGGTTCCGAATCGAACAGGTTGGCTCCGCCCACGTCCCAGCTCACGTGCATGCCCTCGGGGCCTACAAAGTAGATCTGCGAGCTGGGTGCGTAGGACGGATCCGGCAGGCCCGGCTCTCCCAGCATCATCACGCCGGGCCCAGGACCATCGACTCCTGGGCCAGGATGCATGATCTCTTCCGCCGGCGGAAGATTGTTCGAGAACGGCAGCCGGCAGCCTGCCAGTACCGCCAGCATGCCCAACAGGGCCAATCGTTTTCGCATGGTGTCCCCCTTGATTTGCTTCGTCGTGCTTCAGGCCGGCTGCCTGCGGTCAGACAAGCCAGACCCTGGATGGCCACGGCAAGCTGCCGACTGCCGTGGCCGCCGCCGCAGGGCTGGGCCTATAATCCGCTCCTGCGACGCGCGCTGGCCGCACCGCGCTGGACGCCGCAATTCCCTCACCCGGCCACGGCTGGCCGTTCGTCCATGACGTTAGCTAGGGGCGGCCAGCCGTGTGCGGATCGGTTGTAGCGGCCATTCCGGTTGCCCGGGCGGCTCGCGCCTCTCGCGTGTAATCGTCGGCCAGGATTTCACGGATTCTTTTGCAAAACCATCAGAACCCCACAATGAGCAATGGCTTGCCCAGATTCACATGGAGGGGTTGCCTGTGGGCCGTGCTGCTGGCATGCACTGGCTGCAAAGAGGCCGCCCGGCTTGGCCGCGGCTTACTAACGGGCGAGTTTCCGACTGCTGAGACGAGGCAGCCGCCTTTGCACGGTCCAAGCGGTCAGCAGCCCGATGCTGGCCTCCGGGCAAGCGAGCTGGTGGCCGAGTCTCGCCGGGCCGTACTGGGACATCGTTCCATCACAGCCCGGCTACGCGTGGGCACCAGCGCGTGGGGCACGGGCCTCAGGGGCACGGGGACCTATCTTCAGGGCCCGGCCTCCAGCGGCTGTGTGCGGTTGGAGCTTGTCTTTCGCACCGAGGGCGGGGTGTTTTCATGGCAGCAGGTGGCGGACGGCAGTTACCTGTGGACGCATCGTCGCTTTGGCGAGGAGAGCGTGCTGGAGCGGGCGCAAATCGCTCCCTCAGCGGCGGACGTGGGGGCGGCAGTGGGAGAAGGGCCTTCGGTGGCAGAATCCGGGCGCGGTAAGGGGCGTGACGGAGCGGCCGCGGCGGCTGACGAGTTTGGCGTGCGAGCCATTCCCGCCAGTCTTGCCGGCCTGTTGTCCTCCCTGGAACGGTACTGGGAGTTCACGGATCTTCAGGCCGTCTCCCTGGCAGGCCGGCCGATGTGGCTGATCCAGGGCACCCCGCGTGCGCCGGCCTGGCAGGCACTGTTTGCCCGCGTCCGCCGGGAAGCCGAGGCCTGGCAGAGCGCTCGGCGGCTGGCGATACTGCCGGGAAACCTCCGCCTCTGGCTGGACCGCAACGACCTGTTCCCCTACCGCCTTGTGCTGGAGCAGGCGGCAAGTTCCGCCGGCAGCCTCGCTACGGGCCGGCCGGTGATGCTCGACCTCGAGTTTTATGACGTGGAGTTGGACCGCCCGCTTCCCGCACATCTGTTCAAGTACGATCCCGGCGAGACCCCCTTTGTGGACACGACGGACCGGTACCACCTGGCTCCCTAGGCTGGCATGCCGCACAGGAGCCAGTCCGCAAACGAGCACGGGGCTTGGTGGGGCGAGCAACACCCTCGCAGGCACGGCTGCACGAGCCTTTGAAGGCCCGCATGGCACCGCGGGATGTGCAAGACGGGTGCGGCGGCGAAGTGCCGTGGGGCGGCTGCAGATGGGGCGTTCTCGGCCGAGGGTTGTGCAACATGCCGTGCCGCTGCCGAAGGCCCTGTGCGGCGGAAAGGCGCCGCTGGCGGGCGTTCGAACACTCTCCCGCCCGTGGATGCCTGCCCTGACTCCTTGCAGCGAGCGTCTTGTCTCCGGCCGGGCGGCGCGCAACGATGGAGCTAGAGCCGCGTGGTTTTCGAGTTTTCGCCGGCTCAGATCAACCCCTACCGAAAGTTTGTGCCAAGGCAACCAGAGACCTTCCTGCCGCTGGTGGCGGTCACGCTGGGGGATCCAGCCGGCGTCGGGCCAGAGGTGGTGGTACGCACGTGGTCTGCCCCAGCCGTGCATGCATGCTGTCGGCCCCTGGTGGTTGGCCATCCCGAAGTGCTGTGCCGCGCTATCGCCCGCTTTACGCCAGGGCTGCGGATGCAGACGATCGGCAGCACGGATGAAGCCGATCCGTCGCCGCATCTGGTGCCCTGCTTGCCGGTGGGCACCGACGATGCCCTGCTGGTACAGCCGGGCAGGGTCGACCCACGTGGAGGCCAGGCAGCATACGAGGCATTGGTGCGAGCGGCCCGGCTTGCCCTGGCAGGCCAGGTGCAGGCCATATGTACCGGCCCCCTGCACAAGGCCGCGCTGTGGGAAGCGGGGCATAAGTATCCCGGCCACACCGAGATTCTGGCAGAGCTGTGCGGCGTGCGCTCCTACGCCATGATGTTGTACCTCGGCCCAGGACCGCAGGTGGCGGGCCGGGCCGGGCTGGGGGTGGTGCATGCCACCTTGCACATGGCCCTGCGCGACGTGTTCTCTGCCCTGTGCGGTGAGCTGATCGAGGAGCGGATCGCCCAGGCGGACGCGGCGTTTGCACAACTGCTGCAAGCCAGGCCAAGAATTGGCGTGTGTGCCCTCAACCCCCATGCGGGGGAAGCGGGCCTGTTCGGCCGCGAGGAGCAAGAGACCATCGCCCCCGCGGTCGCCGCCGCCCGCGCCAGGGGCATCGATGCACACGGGCCCCTGCCGGCCGACACGCTCATGGCCCGCGGCCGAACCGGGGAGTTCGACGCCATCGTCGCCATGTACCACGACCAGGGGCACATTGCGCTCAAGCTGCTCGACATGCATGGCGCGGTCAACGTGACGCTAGGGCTGCCGATTGTCCGCACCAGCGTGGCGCATGGCACGGCATTCGACGTAGCCTGGCAAGGCGTGGCCGAGACGCGCGGCTTTCTGTCCGCCCTGTCCCTGGCCGGAAGGCTGGCCGGCTTGCGGAATCGCCCTCGTCCGAACCAGCAGCGAGGGGGCTAGCGGCACGCCAGCCGTGCCACGCGGCCTGGGCCAGTCTGCGGCCGGGGCCCGTCTGCGGCCTGGGCAGGTGCGAGGCCGGGGCTCGCTTGCGGCCGTCTCAAGGGGGGATCGTGCGCGTCCGCCGGTGGCCGCAAACACCACGTCTTACGAGCTGGCCTGTCTCACAGCGTAGCGACAACCACGGCCGTGATCGCGAAGAAGAACAGTCCCGCGAACACCAGCCCGCACTTGCGGATCCAGCCGGGCCGCAATGGCGCAGGCAGCAGCGTCTGGTTCACGTACAGCGTGTGCAGGGCCACAAAGCCGAGGGAGACATTCATCAGCACGGTGGCGATCTTGGCCACCTGGCCGGGGGTGAAGGCCGTCAGGGCGTACATCCCCCAGACGCCATACACGGCGAGCAGCCCGTAGTAGACGTATTTGACCTGATGCCCTTGCAAGCGGCGGGCCAGAGGCGTGGCGCTCCAGATGATGTCGGTCCAGCGGCGCGCCACCTGATCGCCGGCCAGAATCTGTCCCGGCGCCAGCACCAGAAAGCCGCACAACAACATCAGGCTCCACACGAGGGGGCGGTATTCCGCATAGCCGCGGGCCATGCCTTCGGCCGTCATGGCGCTGACGCGAATGTCTGAGACCGGCGCATTGCGAATAAACTCCAGAGAGACCACGCAGGGCAGCGCCATGCCCAGCACGCTGCACAGCGCCCAGACGGCGATCTGCTCGCGGGTCACGTGGCGCAGCCACCCACGCCAGCGGCTCAAGCTTGTCTGGTCCAGCCGGAACACCTGCCCCACGTGCGAGAGCGTGATGCGCCGTCCGGCAAAAGCACTGGGGATAGCGCCCACCCGGGCGCCCATGCCCCAACCCTTGTCTCGGCAATAATTCGAAAACAGGGTATTGGACATGCCTCCCGCGCCCGCAATGGCGATAAAGCCTGCCACCAGCGCCCAATCGAGCGGCGGCAGTCGGCCGCGCTGGCGGTAGTAGGCGAGCACTCCCACGTTCTCGACGCCCTGGCCGGCACTGAGGGCCTGGGCACGTGCTTGCCAGGCCGGCGGGACGGACTGGTAGCACTGGCCGTCTGGTGCAAACAGCTCGGTGTGTTCCGTGCGCCAGATGCCGTTGGGAGCCGCTTGCCCTGAGACGACAAGGCGATGGTCGTCTTCGTAGAGTTCCACGCGAAAGCGGCCTGGCTGTAGCAGCGCGAGGGCCTGAGCGGTAAGACGTTCTCGCACGGTCAGCAGTTCCGGAGGCGGAGCCTTTTTGCCCAGGCGGTAGGATTCGCGCTTGCCCTCGCGCAGCACAGCGAACTCTGTGATCAGGGGGCTGGTGCCTTCCAGCGTGCCCTTGACGGTATACCAGACGTTCCCTTCTCGGTGCATGTAGGAGAAATGCGGGTAAACGATGACCGTCTGCGCTCGCAGCGGCACCTGGCCAATCCGCAGGAATCCGGCGGCGACCTCCCTTACGCTTTGCCAGGAGCAGAGAAAGAGCACCACACCGAGCAGGTACGCCAGCACGAACACGAGCTTGGCGGTCATGATTCGCTCGATCACCCGGTAGATCACGCCGCCGAAGATCAGGGGGACAAAGGCCCCCAGAAAGATGGCGTATCCCAGCAGCTTGCTGAGCGTGGCCTCGCGCAGGGTGATGCCAAGGATGGTCGTGGTGGCGTCGCCAGGCAGATGGCCGAGGATGGCAGCAGCCAGGGGACCGGCCGCGTGCGCCGCGTTAAAGGGCCAGATGGCAGCGAAGTCAAGTGCCAGATAGACCCACAGCCAGAGCATGGGGCCGGGGCGGGAACGGAAGCAGCCTACCAGGATGGGCTCGCCGCAGTAGAGGGTGTAACGCATCATCTCCAGGTTGCAGAACACCTGGGCGATGATGCTGAGTGTGGCCAGCCACAACAGCGTGCCGCCGTATTGGGCGGTGACCTCGGGACCGAACACCCACTCTCCCGTGCCGATGGAGGCGCCGGCCAGCAGAACGCCCGGCCCCAGCATGGCCACCCAGGACCGCAGTCCCCACCGCGGAGGCGGGTCCAAAGTGCCCACCGACCAGGGTGCCAGCGCTCCTGCCGCCACCTCTCCTGTCGAGCCGTTCGAGCCAGGCTGATCGCTCATTCAATCTCCCTGCGGACGCCATTGCTGTAGCGGCGATGGCTTCACCTTAACACACGCATCAGCAAGGCAAAAGCGCCGCATGCTGGCATGGCCGTCAAGGCAGCGGGCGGTTGCTGCCAGCGCAAGGGATGGCATCCACAGCCCTCGAAGCGTGTACCGGGCCCTGCCTCCGCGCGTTCCTCAACTCGGCTGCGGGCGACCGCCGCACCGCGGCGGCTCCCCAGCTCGAGATACCCCCACCTCGCCCTGCGCGCGGACGGCCGCCGCGACGAGATGAGCGGCGTGGCCGCCCCTGGTGGGCTTCGCGCTGGCCTCCGCCTGCCGCCGTGAGATCTTCTCCGTTTTGTGCTCACGCTCTGGCACGCAGGCTGTTTACAATGCAGGAGGGGGTAGTGCAGGACCGGCGTTATGAGTTCCCAACCCGAATCGAATGCAGCTCTGCCTGACCAGACGCCTGCCGAGGGAGGTACGGGAGGAGTTCCTCTCTCCGTTTCCTCGCCTGCCGGGCAGGACGGCGCCCTTACCGTGTCGCAGCTTGCGGCCATCGAGGCGTGGCGCGAGGAGGTGCGTGCTGCTGGCGAACGCTATCGGTCGGCGCCGGCGCGGCGCTATTCGCTGAAGGCGCTGTTCTTCTTGCTGACGCTGGCGTGCCTGGCCTCTGCCGCGCTGGGGTTCTTGCTGCAATTTGCGGCCCATGCGCTGAGCCAGTTGCACGGGGCGCGGCGCACGCTGGACTCGATCGAGGCGGAGGCTGTGCAGATTCTTCGGCAGCCACGCATGACGAGCCGGGCGGTGCCGGAGGAAACGGGAGTCAGGGTGTACGCGGATCGTCCCTGAGGGGCAGCGTCTGCTGCTGCGCGAGTTGATGGCCGGCTTCGGGCTGGGTGAGCAGTCCCCACTCCAGACTCTGGTCCTGGCGGTACGTCTTGCCGAGGGTGCGGGCAGTGGCGGCCTTGGCTAGTTCGTAGCCGAGGTAGAAGGCGTGGCTTGGATCGAGGTTGCGGGGCTGGCGTGCCAGGAGTTGACGAAACAGCTCGAACGGGTCGGTGCTGGAGAGGTGCAGCCCGCCGCTCACCAGATGGAACACTCCCTGGGAGAGAAAGAGGCGGTAATTGGGGTCGCGTAGCGACTGCGCGAGCTGATCGAGTTCCTCGGGCGTGGGTTCGACCACGGCAGGGTCGCGCAGCATCACCAGCCGGGGTTCCACGTGCTTGGGCAGCACCTGGTGCCGCACGGCGTAATACACCAGTCTGCGTGCCAGGTCGCATTCGCGCACGCTGGTACGAGCCCAGGGGATGACCTGTGTGGTGAGCACGCTGCGGATGCCCAGCTCTTGGCAGAACCCCAACAGCAGCACGTTGATGGCGGCGGAGTCGGCATCGGTCAGCTCGGTGAGGTTGCCGATGCCCATCAGCATTTCGGCATTCGGCCAGCGGCGGCGTACCTCGAGGTAGCGTCCCAGGCTTTGCGCAAAGCCGAAGCCGATCGGCTCCAGTACGGGATCGATGCGGAAGCGTACGCCGGCTTCGGCCAGGTGTGCCACGGTTTCTTCGAGTCCGGCAAGCGTCGCCGGCTGGTCGGGAATGGCCACAACCTCGCAACCCCAACCGGCGGCGTAGCGGAGGTTGGTGCGGTTGACAGACAGGACCAGCTCGGCGCCGGCTGCCACGGCAGCTTCGATTTCGGCGGGCTGCATGCTATCGATGGAGACGCGATGTCCTGCCTCGCGCAGCGCGCGGACGGCCTCTGCCACGCCGCGCCAGGGGGGGCCTGGCTCGCAGCCGACGTCGATCACATCCGCCCCGGCGGCGGTCAGTTCCGCTGCTTGCCGCAACAGGTCGTCGAGGGCGAGGCGGGGGGCATGGTTGATCTCGGCAAGGATTTCGATGTCGTACAGCCCGTAGTCGGCAGCTACGGTCTGTTGCCGGCCAAACCACTCGGGCAGTTCTCGGAGATCCTTGGGGCCCCGTTCCACGGGTATGCCCAGGGCTGCCGAGAGTTCGGCCGGCTCGCCGCGGCAGTAGCCGGGCAGCAGCACGCGACTGGTACCTGGCGGGGGATGGAGCTTGCCGCGCAGCCAGTCGACGCTCATCAGGGCGGCCACGCTGATGCGCAACACCTCGACCGAATAGTCGAATCCTGCCTCAGGGGCCAGACGTGCCAGCACGTCTCGCAAGGCGTGCTGGGCGAGCTTGCCGGTAACAAAGTGGATGTGCGTGCGGCTCATGTCTGCCTTAGGCCGCCGTTGACGGCAATCACCTGTCCGGTAATGAAGGCCGCTGCCGGAGAGG
>JAIMBC010000061.1 GCA_023511675.1 Pirellulales bacterium | reverse complement strand
CTGCGGCTGCGCGTCCGGTAGTCGCCGGTGCGCTGCTTCAACGTCACCGTCCGGCCGGCCAACCCGTGCGGGGATCCAGGATGTGGCCATAGCGCTTCCCCTCGTGCCTGAAAAACTGCACGCCCGCCCCGCTGGTCCCCATGGCCTGATTACACAGCCTGATTTCTGCCAGGCGCCGATGTGGAAACAACGGATGCCTGATGCCGATCAGCCAGCCCGCCCGATCGGCGAGCGCATCGTCCCCCGCCACGCGGGCCAGCACGCTGCTCCGCCCGCCGTGAAGCAGAAACTCCGGCACGCCGCGGGCCTCGAGCAGCCTCCGGGCCCGATCGAGTGCGTATCCCTTGCCGATGGCCCCCAGATTGATCTCCATCCCCGCGCGGGCAAACCGCACGCTGCGCGCCGGCACATCGAGCAGCAGATGCTCGCTGCCCACACAGTGGCGGGCGGCAGCCAGCGACGCGGGCTCGGGTACCTTGCCTGCCCGACGAAAGAATCCCCACACCTTGATCAGGGGACCGGCCGTGATGTCGAAGGCACCGGCAGTGTCGGCGTGGAGTTGCTTGGCGAGGCACAACAGCTCGAAGAGTTGCGGCTCGACCGGAACGGCAACCTGCGCAGCCAGGCGGTTGAGCTGAGCCACTTCGCTGGTATCGCGATAGACGGTAAGCTGTGCTTCGAGTTCGTCGATCAGGTCGAGGGCTTCCAGCGCGGCGGCCACGTGGGAGGGCGCTCCGGCCGGCAGCAGCACCTCGAACTGGCAGGCCATGGCCGTACGGGCGACGCTCACCCACTCCGCGTGGCGGGGACACGGCAGCGCGGTGTGCGCCTCCGGGCCTGCGTCCGGGAGAGAAGCTGGGGCGGCCCTCGCGGGAGCATCTGAATCAAGTTGCTCTGCCGCGGGCGCAGACGGATGCTCGCCAGTGGAGGCCGCGCCCGTGAGGAATCGCCTGCGGCTTGATAATGGCTGGGACATGCTCTTATTCTACAGCTTGCACAATAGCCTGTGGGAGCCAACGACGCCGCTCCCCCGACCGCGCGGCCGAGACGCACGCTAGCAGAAGCACCCCAGCCATGCATGCCTGCCCAGAACCACGGCATCTGGCGGACAACGCGTCAGACGGGATACGCAGGCGGAGTGCTTCCCGACGAGACGGACCGTCTGGCACCGCCATAAGCAACGCACTCGGCAGAGCCATAGGCGGGGCAAGACGCTTGCCCGGGATGGCGCGCGTCCGGCCCGCTTCTTTCCTGTAGTGCAGCCGCCCGTGCCCCCTCTTTTCAGTTTTGTGTGTGTCCCATCCGCGTCCTTTCTGTTGTGTGGCCATCCCGCCCGCGCGCCCTGGTGGGACGCGCTCCGTCGTGGCCGCAATGTCGGCTTACCGTTTGCGCTAATGCGGACGCGACGGAGCGCGTCCCTTCATCAGGCAGCGTGGCCCTCCGAGATGCCGCGCGTGCACGAGGGAGCCACACACGTACGGCTGCTGCGGCGGAACGGGCCAGGCTGGTCTCCGGCGTGCCGGGACGCAGTCCGTCCGCACGAATCAGCCTGCTCGAATGCGGATGTAGGAAACGCAAGGTCGCCAGGACGCAAAGAGCGCGTGCTCTTCTACTTTGCGGCTTGGCGTCTTTATGTCCTGGCGCTCCTTGATTCTCCGTGCGTCCGGAGACTGATATTCATGGCAGAACACCTTTGGGACCGGCGCGTGGCACAGGCTTCTCCACGACTCATCGCATCCAACCTTCTTTAAGGGGCGGGAACAGCGGCCGCTCTTGTCGAGGAAGCAAACCCTGCCGTGTCACGCCGGGCACGGAGGGCTGCGCGGCAGGCCTGGTGTTGACGTACGGTTACCCACCACCGGCAATCACGCTGAAGCCTGAACTGCCCTGTAAGCCAAAGCGGCCGTTATACCAGCGCACGCCGTGCGATCAGGTGTAAACGGGGGATGGGGGCGGAGCGGGGCCGCAATCTGGGACCGGTGTGGCCCTGTCACGGTTCGACGCTGGGATACGCGCGGCTGGCGCCGCCGGCAGCAGGAAGCTGAGGGGCGCCGCCAGCGAAGAGATTGCTGGCGGAGCCGCCGCGCCGGGTGCCGCGCGGCCCGCTTACCGATCAACTCTGAAGGGTGTCAGATCCACCTCTGGCGGAACGCCGCGGATGATGCGGCTCATCACCACGGCGGTGGCGGGCGAAAGCAGCAGGCCATTGCGGTGGTGTCCCGCCGCGACGTAGGCGTTTTGCAGCTCGGGTACGGCTCCCAGGTAGGGCAGGCCGTCAGCACTGGCGGGGCGAAGGCCGGCCCAGCTTGCTTCCACGCGGGCCTGAGCGAGTTGCGGTACCAGTCGCAGGGCAAACTCCAACAGTCCGCTGATGCCGGCTGCGGTTGTGCGATTGTCGAATCCGGCCTCTTCCTCCGTTGAACCGACGAGCACTCGGCCTTCGGCCCTGGGCACAAGGTAGCGGCGGCCGACATTCACAATCCGCCGCAGCAGGGGCTGGCCCGGGTCGAGCAGCACGATTTGCCCGCGCACGGGCCTGACACGCAACTCCAAACCCAGCCGCGCGGCAATGCCCTGGCTCCAGGCTCCGCCGGCGATGCACACGGCCCCGGTGTTGATGCGTCCGGCAGGCGTGTCCACGCCTTGCACACGGCCGCGACGCACGAGAAAGCCTTCGGCAGCAAGCCAGGGGCTGAGCAGCACGCCCCGAGCCTGGCAGGCGGCGCGGAGTGCCTTCATGTGCCAGGGATTGCGGAGCTGGGCCTCGTCCGGCACCCAGAGTGCCGCGGGCGCCTGCGAAGCCCAGCCGCCTTGCAAGCCTGGCTCTTTGCGAAGCAGTTCGGCAGGGTCCAGCACCTCGGCGGCCGTGCCGGACCGCTGCCAAGCCGCCGCCTGTGCCAGCACGTCCGGCACCTCGGCAGATTCCGAGGCAAGGTACAGGCCACCTGTGCGGCGGTAGCCATTGTCGATTCCACACAGGCCGCGAAGCTGCTCATGCCATACTGCATGGAGCCGCCAGCTCATGTCCATCAACCGCGCAAGCGATGGCGGCTCGATCGATGCGGGAGGCGGCAAAATGCCCGCGCCTGCCCACGAAGCCTCTCGACCCGGCTCCGCCCGCTCCAGCACGCGTACGCTCAACCCCTCTCCAGCCAACTCGTATGCCAGCGAGAGGCCAATGACACCGCCGCCAATGATGAGCACGTCTTCCATGCCCGTAGTGTACACGCTCCGCGGCAGATCGCACGGCCCACTTCAACCTGCTCGGCGCGCTTGGTCCCTCGCACTTCAGGGCGAGCGGGGACCTCGCCGCGGCAGCCGCGGCAGAGTCCCCTGGCAGCTCTCCTCTTCGGCGGGTGGGCCGAACACGGCTGGGCTGCCGGCCGTCAAGCCCCGCCTCCAGGGCGGCGAAGTGACGCCGCCAATCGGGTCGCGAGCGAGGCAAGTGCCTGAGAATGCGCAGGTTGGTCTCCGGCCAGCTCATCGGCCAGACGGATCAGATCCTGCGGCTCGTCCACGTCGTACCAACCCGGCAAGATCGCAGCGGCCAGCCCGGCGGACTGGAGCCTTTCGAGGGTTTGGTGCCAAACCTGCGCGCTGCCCCAGGCAATCTGTCGAAAAATGGGAGGCACAGGTGGACGAGCTGCCACCAGGTAATAGCCGCCGTCGGCGGTCGGCCCCAGCACTACCGGCTGCTGGGCCAGCCGATCCAAGGCCAGCATGATATAGTCGAGCGGCAACGTGGGGCTGTCCGCCCCGATCACGGCCGCCCGAGTGGCACCCCGGTCAAAGGCCCAATGGAAGAACCGCTCCAATCGCAACCCCAGGTCGCCTTCACCCTGCGGCAGAAGCTCCCAACCCTGCTTCACCGCGAACGTAAAGGCCTGTTGTTTTTCGTCTGGGGTATAGGCCAGCACCCGTGTGATCTGGAGTTCGGCCAGACGGTCCACCAGCGCCTCCACGCACAGGCGGTGGAACTGAGCAGCGGCCTCGCTACCCACGGCTCGCGCCAACCTGGTCTTGACGAATCCGGGCTGCCAGTACTTGGCGAACAGTGCCAGGAGCATTAGCTGGGGGTGGGGCTGTGCCGGTGGACGGGATGGTGGCCAACAGCCAAAACAGGGGCCGGTCCGGCGGCCAATTGGCGATGTGCAGCGGGCCTCGTCATTTCATCTGCTGCGTGTCGCCACAGTGATAGCGTTGCACGTCTGCCCCCTGCGTGCGCCGCAACCACCGCACCAGCAGGCGCTCGTCCAGCCGGCCGCGAAAACGTTCGCGGCCGTCGATCACCACCACGGGCACGCAGGCGTCGTAGCGTGCTAGCAGGTCGGGGTTGGCGTCAATGTCGATCTGCTGGGGGGCCAGGCCGTGGCGTTGCAGCACTTCGAGCGCCTCGTGGCACAGGTGGCAGCCGCTGCGAGTGTAGAGAATCACATTTGGCATGGGCGTCCCTCGCAAGGGATGGGGCGGCGGCATGGATCCGTGCCCGCCGGAAAGTCGGTACCATGCCGCCTGCGTGTGCCGCCGTGAGCGGTTGCGTCAGCCGGTAAGGCGGCGTGTGTTATGCTACCTTATGGCGTCGTGCAACGCATCTGGCCAAGTGAGATGCGGGCAGGGGCATGCCGGCGGTGCCGGCGTGGCGAGCGAAGGCTAGGGCAGGTTCTGAATGGGCCGCATCAGCCCCCTTTTTCTTGCACGGCGGCTCGCCGCAGGCCAGGAGTTTGTCTGGCCGCAGGCACGGCATGTGTCGAGGATGCGCCCCGTGTGGGGTTTGGGGATTGCGCGTTGCCTGGCGGCAAGCACGTGCGAGCGGCTTGTGTGCCATGCAGGAACAGGGATAGGCGCTAAAATCAGTGCGGCGAGCGACAATTTGGTTGTAGCAATGCAGGACTCCGTTACAATGTTTTTCGGGAAGCACGAGCGCAGCGAGTCGCCTAGCCAGCGCCGTCGCTGCACGGCCGGGGTGGGCGTGCAGCCGTGTGCGGCAGAGGCGGCCGGTGCCAACGCGATGCACCATGGTCGAGCGGCTGGCGGTATGGTCTGCGGCGGAGGGTCTGCTCCGCGGCCAGGCCGCTTGGTCCCAAAGGATGGTTCATGTATGAAGGTAGGCGGTGGGCGATAGGGCGGCACGCGGCATGGCCCGTTTGGCAGCAGAGAAGTTTCTTGATTTTTTGCGCCGCAGCGGCCTGGTTGAGGAGCAGCGCCTCGACCGCCTGCTGGCGGAGGCGAAGGCGGCTGGCGTCCCGCTGGCGGGGGACGATGCGCAGCCCATTGCCCGCGTGTTGATCGAGCAAGGCGTGCTCACACGCTGGCAGTGTGATCGCCTGGCCGAGGGCCGCTACAAGGGTTTCTTGCTGGGCAAGTACCGGCTGCTCGACCATCTGGGCTCCGGGGGGATGAGTGCCGTCTATCTGGCTGAGCACAAGCACATGGGGCGGCGCGTGGCCATCAAGGTGCTGCCGCAGAATCGGGTCAACGATTCGTCGTATCTTGACCGTTTCTACCGCGAGGCCAAAGCAGCGGCTGCCCTCGATCATCCAAACATTGTCCGTGCCTATGACGTGGACCACGAAGGCAACGTCCACTACCTCGTGATGGAGTACGTAGAGGGCAGGGACTTGCAACGTCTGGTACGAGAAGGAGGGGTGCTGCCGTACGAGCTGGCTGCGGAATACATTCGGCAGGCGGCGCTCGGCCTGGCTCATGCACATGAAGTGGGGCTGATCCACCGAGACATCAAGCCGGCCAACCTGTTGATCGACGGCAAGGGCAATGTCCGCCTGTTGGATTTGGGCCTGGCCCGTTTCGCGGACGATGAGCAGGCCTCTCTCACCGTACAGCACGACGAGAACGTGCTGGGGACCGCAGACTATCTGGCACCCGAGCAGGCGCTCAATAGCCACAACGTGGACTGGCGTGTGGACATTTATAGCCTGGGCTGCACCCTCTATTTTGCCCTGACAGGCCACCCGCCTTTTCCAGAAGGCACGCTGGCCCAGCGGCTGCTGAAGCACCAAACGGAAGAACCGCCCAGCATCTATCTCGATCGGCCCGATGCCCCGGAAGAACTGGTCCAGATCTGCAAGCGGATGATGGCCAAGCTGCCGCAGCTCCGTTTTCAATCCGCGGCAGAGGTAGCTGAGGCGCTCGCGCGCTGGCTGGCCGACAGCAGGCAGGCGTCAGCGCGAGGCACAAGCGCGGCTGCGTCGGCGGCGGTGCTCCAGGCTGTGGCAGCCAGCGGCCAGATGGAAGGCACGCTGCCTCGGGGAGTGCCGGCAGTGATACCGCTGGCGGGAAGCGGTGCTCCTGAAGCTCCCTCGATCGCGGCAAAGGCCGCGGAACGCACTCCACCTAAGAACCCTGCGCTGGTCGACACGGCGGACAACCTGGGCCGCCCCACCCTGAAGGGCATGGCTCCGGCTGTGGTCAGCGCCTCGGGCACGCCCCAGTCCCTCGTTATTCCCGCCAGTAGCGATAGCGATAAGCCGCGCAGCAAGCGGTTGCCTGTAGCCAGGCCGCTCGAGCCTGCACCCGCCATTGTCATTCGCACGAGCGACTCGTCCGCTGCGGGCGGCAAGCGGCCCGCAAGCCCCCAGCGCATTCCCTGGCTGGTGATCAGCCTGACGACCGCCGGACTCATCGCTCTGTTACTGCTGGTCGCCTACCTGATTGCGTTACGGGGTGCCTAACAGGCCGTAACGCACCTGACGCAGCAGGTCCAGCTCACGCTACCAGCATGAGCAACTGGCGAGCGAAGGCGGCGATTCTCCGCTTGGCGCAGCGGCGGTGTTCTCCTGTTCCTTGTGTCGGCGGCTCGCAAGCGGTGGCCGGCGGGAAAGGTCTCCAACCGTAGCGTGTGCTCAGCCCCTGCGGGGTTGCGGCAATGTCTCGCTCCGTTTGCCGAAGTGTGTGGCGTCCACGCCCCCGGCTTGTGCGCGCCCACGCCATCGGCGTCGAGGCACCAGCACCGCATGGCGTTCCCGGGCAGGGACCTGGGAAGGGGAGGGGGGATGGGGAAAGCGACGGCACAGCGTGGCCGGCACGGAGCCGCACAGGCGCAGAGGGAGGGACGGAGTAGGAAGGTGCCTCCGCCCAGTGCGTTCCCCGGCAGGAGCCTGCGAACGAGACGCCAAGTCCGGAAAAGCCGCGGTACCGAAATCTGGTGCGAGCGTGCGCATCGCCCATGGGACCGTTGCGGCCTCAGGCTGCGCGCCACACCTCCGCAGCGGCCTGGGCTGCCTGTTCAACATCGGCCTCGGTATGGGCGGCCGAGATATACCACAAGCCGCGGCCGATCAAGCGAATCCCCCGCTCTTGCATGGCCTGGACAAAGGCGGCGTATCGAGCACGGTCGTAGTGCAGGGTATCTCGGTAATCTCGCACGACTGCCAGCGGGGTGAACCCGACGTGGAACATGGGGCCCGGCCCCATCACGCGCACGGGTAGGGCCAGGCTGGCAGCCGCTTCTTGAAGTTGCTGCATCAACCGGCGACCGCGCTCGAAGAGTTGAGTGTGTATCGCCTCGCCTTGCATGATCCGCAGGGTGGCCAGCGCAGCAGCCACGCCGGGCTGGCCCGAGTTCATGGTTCCGGCGTGGATCACGCGGCCCTCCGCCACAAGCCGCATCACCTCCCGCCGGCCTGCCAACACGCTCAACGGAAAACCGCTGGCCAGGGCCTTGCCGAACACGGCCAGATCGGGAGTAACGCCGTAGTAGGCTTGTGCTCCGCCCAGCCCGAGACGGAAACCCGTGATCACTTCGTCGAAGATGAGCAGGCTGCCGTACTGGCTGCACAACTCTCGCAAGAGCTGCAAGTAGCCCGGCTGCGGCTCGATGCAGCCATGGTTGCACATCACCGGCTCGGTAATCACTGCCGCCAGCTCGTGGCCCCAGCGGGCGAACGCCTCTCGCAGCAGCGGCTCGTTGTTCCAGGGCAATACCACGAGCGGAGGGCAGGGCCCCAGGCCCTCGCTCCACGGCACGGGCCGCGGCGCTTCGACCGGCCCCAACGCCTCCACCGAGGGAGCAGAAATGCTCCAGGCCACCTCGTCAAACCAGCCGTGGTAATGCCCCTCGAAACGCAGCCAACGCTGCCGGCCTGTGTAGGCCCGCGCCAGACGCAACGCCGCATGCACCGCCTCGGAGCCCGACAGGCTGAATCGCACCAACTCCGCACATGGCACCAGCCCGCAGATCGCCTCGGCCAGCTCCAGCTCGGCCTGGTACTGCCCTGCAAACAACTGGCCTCGCTCTGTCGCCTCGGCCACTGCCCGCAGCACCTCAGCGTGAGAGTGCCCCAACAGCAGCGGCCCCTGGCTGAGCGTGAAGTCGAGATACTCGTTGCCGTCCACGTCCCACAGCCGCGCCCCCGCTGCACGCTCGTAGAACAGCGGCACAGGCTGGCTGAAGCGGCGAAACTCGCTGGATACTCCCCCCGCCAGCGAACGGCAGGCACGCTCGTACAGCTCTCGCGATCGGCGATAGCGATCTGCCATCTGCGATGCTCACCTGGTCCGGCAGTCAAGTTGCTGTGCGGCCGTCATCGTTTGCTCCCGGCTGCCATCAGCATAGGCTCGCCGGGGCCGGTTGAGAACCTGGCTCCATGGAGCCGTTGGAGAAGAGCCGACCGGCCGCGTGCGGCGCAAAATTTCCTCGCACGGCCTTGACAGCCGCCGGCCGATACGTATAAAAAGAGCTTGATGCATGGTCTGGTAGTGTGCCGCTTCGTCCCCACCTGCGTCAAGCTGCCAGCGCTGTGCTTCAAGCCTACGCCACCTGGCTGCTCCAAAGGAGCAGGCCAGCCCGCCAGCTTGAGGGAGAACGTGACATGCTGACGATCTATGGGCGTTCCAGTCGGTACTGCGATGGCATTTCGCGGCGCAGCTTCTTGAGGATCGGCGCATTGGGGGTGGGGGCATCTGCCCTGACGATGGCGGATGTGTTGCGTGCGCAGGCTGCGGCGGGTCAGTCGCGGCACAAGGCGGTAATCAACATCTTTCTGGGTGGCGGCCCTCCGCACCAGGATATGTGGGATGTGAAAACCGAGGCCCCGGTGGAGATTCGGGGGGAGTTTTCGCCGATCGACACGGCGGTGCCGGGCATCCAGATCTGCGAGGTATTCCCCAAGATTGCGGCCATCATGGACAAGTGCGTGGTGATCCGCTCGGTAGTGGGGTCGACGGGGCATCACGACGCCTTCCAGACGAATACGGGTTGGAACCACGAGTCGCTGGCACCTTTGGGCGGCCGGCCGAGCGTGGGTTCGGCAATCAGCCGTCTGCAAGGGCCGGTCGATCCTTCGGTGCCACCGTTTGTAGGGCTGGCGGCTCCCACGCAGCATCGACCCTGGTCCGATGCAGGCAAGCCGGGCTTCCTGGGTGCCGCGTATGCCCCCTTCCGCCCTGATGGCGAAGGCATGGCCAACATGCGGCTGCAAGGCATCTCGCTGGAACGGCTGGCCGACCGGCGGCAGCTCCTCACGTGCTTCGACCGCTTTCGCAGCGAACTGGATGCCAGCGGCGTGATGGCGGGGATGGATGCCTTTGGCCAGCGCGCCCTGGATGTGCTCACCTCCAGCAAGCTGATCGACGCGCTGGATCTCAGCAAGGAAGATCCGGAGATCGTGGCACGCTACGGCGACGGCAAGCCGTACAACTTCCAGTACGATGGCGCGCCCACCTGCAACGACCAGTTCCTCATGGCACGCCGCCTTGTGGAGGCGGGGGTGCGCTGCGTGACGCTCACCTTCGGGCGCTGGGATAGCCACGGAGATAACTTCAACCTGGTGCGCGACCATGGCGGCAAGCTCGACCAGGCCTTCAGCGCCCTGGTGCAGGATCTTGACGAACGCGGGCTGCTCAACGACGTCACGGTGATTGCCTGGGGCGAGTTCGGCCGCACGCCGCGGATCAACTCCAGTGCCGGCCGCGACCACTGGCCGCAGGTCAGTTGCGCCCTGCTTGCCGGGGGCGGCATGCGCACAGGCCAGGCCATCGGCTCGACCAATCGTCTGGGCGAGTACGCGAAGGACCGGCCCGTGCACATCCAGGAGATCGTGGCCACGCTCTACCACAACCTGGGCATCGACACGTCAGCGACCACCATCGTCGATCCTACCGGCCGGCCGCAATACCTGGTCGAGCGCGAGCCTATCAAAGAACTGGTGTGATGACGGTGGGCCCCTGTCGCCGGGATCTGACCCAGAGAGCGCTGGAGCGCTGTTTCCCGGCCGATTAGCACCACCTCCAGGGGCTACACCTCATCCGCGGCCGCCGCATGCCCGATCGGCGTCGGGGTCTGGACCGAAGCTGCGGGGTCAACTCCGCGCTGGCGCCGTACCGTTCCTCGGATCGGGAGGTCTGGGGAACCGATTTCCAAGTCCACACGCAACTCTGCCGCCCAGAGTGGTTCCGGCCTTTGGGCCGGGAGGGAGAGATCCCTTTCCCCAACGAGCACTTCGATCTGGTGGCAGCCATCATGGTGATGGAACACGTGTCTGACCCGGACCGGTTTTTTCGGGAAGTGGCCCGAGTGCTGCGCACCGGCGGCTACTTTGTGGGCCACACGATCAGCGCCAGCCACGATGTGACTTGGATACGCCGCTGCCTGGGAGTGCTGCCGCACCGCGCAAACCAGTGGTTGGTGCGGACTCTCTACGGCCGCCGCGAAGAGGACACATTTCCTACCCATTACCGGTTGAACCGCCTCGGCCAGATCAGGCGAGTGTGTCGCCGGTCAGGGCTGAGCGATCCGATGATCACGCGATACGCTGATCCGTACTCCTTCAGGTTTTCCCGATTGCTGCAAGTCGCCGCCATCATTGTGAACCGCTTGCTGGAATCGGTGGCGGGGGGATGGGGGCGCTTGTACTTCACCGTGAAGACACGCAAAGTCGGACCGCGAGGGTGTTAAGGGCGTGCGCTGATGGTGCGCTGCGCCACCCAAGGGTGGGGGATACTCTGCACAGCAGTCGTGCGGCCCGTCTCTTGGCGAGCAGCCTGAGCCCGGGGCCCGCGAGGGCCCAGTGCGGTAGGCACAGCGTGAACCATGCTCTGGCGAGGCGCCTCAAGGTCTGCCTATACTGCCAGAAGGAGGCCGGGGCGGCAGAGGCACCAGCGACATGAACGGCAGCTCGCTCAACCTGTACGATTACATCCGCAGCGTCCCCCACTTTCCCAGGCCGGGGATCTTGTTTCGCGACATCACGCCGCTGTTGGCAAACCCACGTGCCTTCCGTCAGGCCGTTGACGCGATGGCCGCTCGTTTTCGTGGCGAGGCGATCGATGTAGTCGCAGCAGCCGAGGCACGGGGATTCATTTTTGCCGCTCCGCTAGCCTTGTCGCTGGAAGTGGGGTTTGTACCCGTGCGCAAGCCCGGCAAGCTGCCCTTCGATACGCACGCCTTCCACTATGAGCTGGAGTACGGGCAGGATACGCTGGAGGTGCATGTTGATGGTTTTGCGGCCGGCCAGCGTGTGTTGATTGTGGATGACCTGTTGGCGACAGGTGGTACCGTGGAGGCCTGTTGCCGGCTAGTGGAGAAGGCAGGGGCGGTGGTTGCCGGCTGCGCCTTCCTGATCGAGCTGTGCGGACTGGGCGGTGCACGGCGCCTCTCCAAGTACCAGACCTACAGTGTGTTGCAGTATGAGTGAGACAGCCCGCCGGAATCAGCACATGGGCACAGGGAGGGGAGGCACGGCGGGCCGGTGTGCACTGTGGTTATTAGCGGCATTTGCCTGGGCGGGGCCGGGGCATTCGTGGGCAGGCGAGTGCCGGCTATGGCCAGACGGCCAGCAGGCAGCCTCCGGCGGCAGCGCGGGGTCGGCCGCGGATTGGCAGTCGAACGAATCCTGCGGGCGGCAGGCCTGTACTACAAGTTGCCACGAGCGACAGCAGACAGGTGGGGCGAGCGAGACGCTTCCCTTGCCTGACGAGCGGATTTTTGGCTCGGCGGTGGGTGGTGGCGGCCTGTGTGGCAAGGACCCGAAGAGCGCCGCGATTCGGCCGAGATTCGTGGCCATGCCTGTGGCCTGGGGGCCTGGCCATCCCTGGCTGTACCGACCGCGTTGGGTCTATCCCTATCGTTATTACCCGCTGAGGTGGTCGTATTCAGTGTACAGCCCCTATTATTTTTACAGCCCCTACCGCTTCTATCGTCCCCTTGGCTGGCCGCCTGTTTGGGCCGCTGGCGGCTGGTGGGGTTATGGCCAGTACGATCCCTGGTATGGGTGGCGGCCATGCTGCGGGGCCGTGCGGCCGCATGTGGCAGTCGGGCCAGCTTGTTGTGCGGCATGCGGCGCAGGCGGCGGGGGAGGCTGTCTCTCGTGCGCGTGCTCGGATTGGCCAGGCGTGGGAGCATGTGGGCCGCTGCCGTACGACACCGGGCCGTATGCTGGTTGGCCCTACGACGCAGGCCATAGTTTCGCTGCCCCGGGCTGTTGGGCTGCATCGGGCTGTGTGTCTGGATGGGCCTGTGGGTGTGCGCAGGGCTGTGCGGGCTGCGGCGGCTGTTGTGCCGCGGGGGCTGCGCAGCCCTGTCCGCCGGGGAGGCGCGACGCCAGCGGAGCCCTGCACTGGTAGTCAGGCGGTGGGGTTCGCTCCCGGCGGGGCGGCGCGATCGTACGGTGCCGATTCCACGCGAGGGAAGCTGCTGTGCACCACTTCGTAGAACTCGGCTGGGGTGCTCACGCGGCTGACGCGGGTGCGAAACTCGCGGGCGCCAGGACGGCCTTGTGCGTAGCAGCAGGCGAACTTGCGCATCAGCAGCGTGCCTTTCTCGGGACCGAAGCGGCGGACCACCAGATCGTAGTGGTGCATGAGCAGCTCGCGCTCTTCAGGCAGCGTGAGATCGGGGGGAATGGGCTCTCCGCGGAGGGCAGCGGCGGCCTGTCTGAAGATCCAGGGCCTGGCCAGGGCTGCGCGGGCAATCATCACGCCATCCACGGGCCAGCGACGAAAGGCTTCCACCACCTTGGCGGGCGAGTCGAGATCGCCATTGCCGATGAGCGGGATGCGCCGCAAGACCGATTTGACCTCCGCGATGCGTTCCCAGTTAGCAGTACCCTGGAAATAATCCTGTGCGGTACGGCCGTGGACCGTGAGGGCGGCGGCGCCAGCCTCTTCCACGTTTTGGGCCACCTCACAGGCCACAATCCGATTGCGCGTGCATCCCAGTCGGATCTTGGCCGTTACCGGTACGGGGTGGCACGCCTCGGCCACGCGGCGGACGATTTCTCCCACGCGCTCCGGGTAGCGCAGCAGGTAGGACCCGCTGTGCGCCTCTTGCGTGATCTGCTTGACCGGACAGCCAAAGTTGATATCGACCACGCTCACCTGGAACTCGTGTGCCAGGCGGGCACCGACGGCCGCCAGCTTCTCAGGGTCGTTGTCCCAAATCTGCACGGCGAGCGGGCGCGGCTCATCTCGCACGCCCCACAGCCGGTCGGGAAAGCTCTGATCTCTTTCTTCGATGGCCAGGAAGCCCCGGGCGCTTACCATCTCCGTCGCCTGCAAGCCAACGCCGCCGAACTCGCGCACAATCTGGCGATAGGCGTAGTTCGTGAAGCCCGCCATGGGGGCCTGCAAGATTGGCGGATCGACCACCACGTTGCCGATCTTCAGCGGTGGCACACGCGGCAGCGGAGAGGGGGACATGTCTGCGGGCGGCTGGCAGATCGCTGTTTTCATGTCTAGATCGAGCGACGTGGACCGTGAAAGCGACCGATGGACAGGGCCTGTTGTCGTAAGGGGCCGTGCTGGGGATAGCTTCTCTCGATCCTCTCCATCTCTGGACCCGCGTACCTTGTTCAACGGCGGGCACGTTGGCCGCGGCCGCTTGGACCCGCGTCCCATGGCCGCCGTGGCAGATTTCAGAGGATCAGGACCCGGCTGGGGAACTATCAGGCTGCCAGGTGACGGTAACTCACTTGCTTGCGGCATCGGCCCTTGGCAACACGAGTGCGGCCTCTAGCCGCTCGGGGGGGGCGGCCTCACCTAGCACGGCCAGGGCGTAATCGCCGATGCGTAGATTATACTCGGTCACGCTTTGCAGGAATGCTAGCGTCTCCGTCGTCAATCGCCTGGTGGCGGCAAGAGCTTCTTCGATCGCCTCGGGCGAGACAGCGGCGCGGTGTGCGTCGGCGGCCACCACGGCGGCAGCTTGTTGCACCAGCGTGGAGTGGGTGGCGGGAATCTCCTGTGCCAGACGCTGCACGTCGCTCCGCTGGGCGACGGAGTCCCGCTGCGCTTCCAGCTTGAGGCGATAGCTCCCCGCGTGGGGGGCCGTGGAAGGCACATATTCCTCAGACCCCTGCGCTCGGAACAGTTGCTGTGCGAGGGCAAGCTGTGCCTTGGCCCACTCGGCCTCGGCATCGCACACGTCCGCCCTGGCCCCCTGTTCAGCCGCCCACAGCGAGAGTACCGGGTCGCCGGCGACGGCCGGAACTTGGCCGCTGGTCAGAAGGCGGGTAACCTCGTGCCGCAAGGAGGCGAGTTGCTCCGCCTGCTGGCCCAAGACGGCCAGGCGGGCTGCGTGCTGCTGGGCAGACCAGTAGGCGGCCAACGCATCGTGCATGGCACGCGCGCGGCCGCTTTCGGCCGCCTGGCGCAGGCACACCAGCAGGGGCAGCGGTTTTGCGCTGCTCTGACTATGGCTGGCTAGCCAGTGGAGTGCTTCGGCCAGTTGTTGTGCGCGGCGTGCGGGCGGAACGCCGCGCAGGCCGGGATAGAGGGCCTCGTCTGCCTGCTGTCGGAGGGCAACGTGATGGTACGGGCCGGAGTGTGGGTGAGCGGCATAGCAGCGGCCAGCCCTGAGGGAGGCCAACCATGGCGTGCCGTCTCTGTGCAGGCGGCTCGATTCGTCGGCGGGCTCGGGTTGCCCGTCGTCAGGGGGGCGCGTGGCCGGGTCTGCGGGCGTGGGTTCGCCCTGGGCTGGTATGCCCTGGGCCGAGGGATCGGCGGGCGTGGGTTCGCCGGGGGGGGTGAGGGCCGGTCCCGCAGAATCCAGAGGCTGCTCGAAGTTGGTACGGTTGATGTCTCCCGGCTGATGAGCGACAGAGGCGGGGCGCCGGCCCTGGCCGGGCAATTTAATGAGCATGCCGACGAGCTGCTGCGGGGAGGTTTGCGGCGGCGCGACGGCCAGGGCATAGGCGGCAATCTCGCGGTTATAGGCCAGGACGGAATCCACGAACGCCTGCCGCTGCCGCGCCAGGTCGTCGAGGGTGCGCAGCACCACGAGCAGGTCCGCCGAGCCATCGGGGCTTTCGAAGGCGGCATCCACGGCGTCCAGGGCTGCCTGCACGGCGGCGGCACGTACTTCGATGGCTCGGCGGCGCAGCGGGAGCACTCGGTCCAACATGCGAACCTGGGCCGGGGCCGGGCGGGCGGCAAACAGCGTCTGGAACTTGGTGTTGTAGGGTCCGACATGGGGAATGTCGGCCGGCAACGGCAGCGGGCGAGGAGGCAAGCCTGCCGCTTCGATCAGATGGTACTGCGCTGCGAGCACGGCTGCCTCAGCCTCGCGCAGCCGGGCCTGTGCCGCGCTCAACTGAGATTCGAGCGCCGGATCCACGCCGCGGCGGGTGTGGCGGTCGAGTTCGACCGCGGGCGGCAGCAGTTGTTCAAGCTGTGCATAGTCGTCCCAGCGAAAGGTGTAGCGGGCCACGGCAGCAGCGAGCTGCCAGTAGGCCTCGATCGCTTGCTGCTGCTGGGCGCGCGAGGCCGTCCGTGTGGCCAGTTGCAGCAGTTGCAGCGGCTGCCCTTCGATTGGCGACTGCTGCGGCAACACCGCCGCACGAGCCATCAAGCCCTCGGCCCCCTCCAGCGGCTGGTGGTCCACGGGCACGAGGCCGTCCTCGGGAGGTGCTGCTTGCCGCTTGCCGCCGCCAGCCTCCGACGCGGGCGTGGCCCGGTCTGTACCTACCCGCCTGGGCATCCCCTGCTGGGGTGCAGCCTGTGGCGCAGCATCGGACTGCTGCTCGGCGAGGCCCCCTCGCGCTTGGGAGGGCTGCTGCTTTTTTTTCGCCTGGGGGGTTCCATTCTGCTGTAGCTTGGTACTCGTTTGGGACCACGCCGGCACGGACAAAGCCACCATGACGAGCAAGACGGTCCAGAGGCGCATGGCGTTTCTCATTGCATCACAGTCCAGGATGGCCGGATGGGGCCGAGCGACATTCGAGGCATAGCCTGACAGGCAAGGTTCGCTGCGTCAACGGCGGGCTGGCTGGGGCAGTCGTGCTAGCAGCTCCTGGATGCGTTGGGGGTCGAGGCGGCCGGAGCGTCCTCCCGCGCACGCCGCGCCCCGCACAGCGATGTAGTCGGGAGCCAGCGGCAGCACGGCGGCGATCTCGACAGCGGACAAGCTGCCTCCCAGGACCACCATGGCGGCCAGCCCTCGTGCTGTCTCCACGAGGCGGGCCAGTTCCTCCAGAGGGCAGTGGGCCAGCAGTGTGGAGCCGTCTTTTTCCGCGGTATCCAGCAGGATGGCACGGCAACCGCTCGCGGCGGCTACAGCCAGCACATCTTGCGGCGGCGGCGCAGCGGCACGCTGCCAGTCGGCATAGATCACCGCCACGGGCTGCACGGCCGGCGGCAGAGACTGCCAGGCCTCAAGCAGCCGATCCTGCCAGGCGTGCTGTGCACAGCCGGCCAGTCCTAGCTTGGCGTAGCCGTACTGAGGCGGCACGCTTGCGCTCTGTGGCGGATGAAACTCGCGCAGCTCGCCCAGGGCCAGGCTCAAGGGCGCCAACCCTGCCACGCAGTCTGCCACCTCTCTCCACACGCGGGGCGATGCGGCGCCCAGCGAACCATGCCCTGGTTCTTTTACATCGATCAGGTGCACGCCGGCCTCCAAGGCCAGCGATGCTTCTTCGGGCGAACGGACGCTGACGAGAAGACGGGTCACTCCGTCGACCTTCCCTCAAGGCAAGAGACTGGTCATGTGCCGGCAGCTTGCGCCTCGCGGCGGGCGGCCGCCAGCCGCTCGTTCAGATTGCGCACCAGCGCAACAGAGAGCGGTTCGCACCACGTGCCGCGCAGCGTGATGTAATGGCGGCACCATGCCGCCAGTGCCGGATGCACGCTCACCCGTTCCCATTCCTGCGCACGCTCCGCGATGCGGATGACCAGGGCCCACGCCTGCTGCCGCCCCAGGGAGCCTGGAAGCCCCGAACCGGACTTTTCCAGCAAGAATCCCTCCACCAGTTCCAGCGGCACGCGAATGGGAGAACCCAGGCGGGCATAGACCAGCAAGTGCTTCCCATCCACCGCCAGCCGAGGCTGCGCATAACCTGCCAAGCAGACCGCCGCCCCCATCATCGCCAGTACCAGAACCACATAGCCGGGAAGGCGCGCGGCGCTTCCCCACCAACCCGCCGCAGACGAGCCGCCGGCCGCTCCCATGCCCAGGAACAGGCACACCCCCAGCCCAAATACGCGGCGATTGGATCTAAGCCATACTTCACGCACGCTACTTGCGGGCCTTTTGGGCCACCGCCGCCTGCGCCGCGGCCAGCCGGGCCACAGGCACGCGGAATGGCGAACAGCTCACGTAATCCAGCCCGATCTCGTGGCAGAAGGCGACGCTGGCCGGATCGCCCCCGTGTTCGCCGCAGATGCCCAGCTTCAGATCGGCACGTGCTTGCCGCCCGCTCGTCACCGCCTGCTGCATTAGCCCGCCCACGCCCAGGCGGTCGATCGTCTGAAACGGATCGTTGGGCACAATGTCATGCTCGCGGTAGTAGTTGATATAGCTGGCGTAGTCGTCCCGACTCATGCCCAGCGTGGTTTGCGTCAAGTCGTTGGTGCCGAAGCTGAAGAACTCGGCACGTGCGGCAATCTGCCCCGCACAGACGCAGGCCCTGGGCACCTCGATCATGGTGCCTACCAGGTAAGGTACTTCCATGCCCTGTGCGGCGAACACCTCTGCCGCCGTCTGGCGGACGATTTGCTCCTGGTTGGCGAACTCGGTGGGGAAGGCCACCAGGGGGATCATCACCTCGGGGACGACGGGCACGCCTTCTCGCGCTACCTCGCAGGCCGCCTCAAAGATGGCCCGCGCCTGCATGCGGGTGATCTCGGGGAAAACGATTCCCAGCCGGCAGCCGCGGTGGCCGAGCATGGGGTTGAACTCGTGCAGCTCCTGCACGCGGCGGGCAATCGCCTCCGCGGTGGTGCCCAGCCGCTCTGCCAGCGCCTGCTGCTCCGGGGCGTGGTGCGGCAGGAACTCGTGCAGCGGCGGATCAAGCAGCCGGATGGTAACCGGGCGGCCCTGCATGACGCGGAAAATCCCCGCAAAGTCTGCCCGCTGATAGGGCAGCAGCTTGGCCAGTGCCCGTTCGCGCGCCTCCACCGTGGCGGCCAGGATCATCTCGCGGAAATCGTCGATCCGCTCGAAGAACATATGCTCCGTGCGGCAGAGGCCGATCCCCTCGGCGCCAAAGGCGATCGCCTCGGCGGCCTGTCCCGGCTCGTCCGCATTCGTGCGGACGCGCAGGCGGCGGAATTCATCGACCCACGTCATGAGCTGGGCATACCGCTGGTAGAGTTCAGATTTCTCCGGCGCCAAGCTCTTGTGCAACAGCACCTCGACGATCTCGCTGGGCCGGTCCTGCACGGCGCCCTCGAACACTTCTCCCGTGAAGCCGTCGATGGAGATCACATCGCCGGCGCAGAGCACCTTGCCGTTGACCGTCACCGTCCCGGCCCGATAGTCGATCTCCAGGTCGCTGCAGCCGACCACGCAGGGCTTGCCCATCTGCCGGCTGACCAGCGCCGCATGCGAGCTGGCGCCGCCAAACGCGGTGAGGATGCCCTTGGCGATCTTCATGCCGCGCAGATCCTCGGGGCTGGTCTCCCGCCGCACCAGGATCAATTGCACGTGGTTGTCCTTGTGCCAGAGGACTTCCGCGTCGGAGGCATGGAAGCAGATCCGCCCCACCGCGGCGCCGGGCCCCGCGTTCACCCCCTTGGCCAGCAAGCGCCCCGCCTTGACGGCCTGCTGCTTCGATGCCCGGTCAAACACCGGCTGCAACAACTGGTTCAGATCGTCGGCGGGAATCCGCCGCGCCTCCAGGGCCTCCTCCTTGGTGATCAGGCCCTCGTTGACCAGATCCACCGCAATCCGCACGGCGGCAAAACCGGTGCGCTTGGCGTTGCGCGTCTGCAACATCCAGACGTGTCCCTTTTGCACCGTGAACTCGATGTCTTGCACGTCCTTGTAGTGCCGCTCCAGTTTCTGGCCGATTTCCACCAGCTCGCGGTAGGCGCTGGGCATGTCTTGCTCGAGTGTCTCCTCGATCCGCTTGGGTGTGCGAATCCCGGCCACCACATCCTCGCCCTGCGCGTTGATCAGATAGTCTCCGTTGATTCCCGGCGTGCCCAGTGCCACGTCGCGCGTCAGTGCCACGCCCGTGGCGCAATCCTCTCCCAGATTGCCGAACACCATCGCCTGCACGTTCACGGCCGTGCCCCACTCGTGCGGAATGCCGTAGGTGCGCCGGTAGACCACCGCACGGTCGTTCATCCAGCTTCGGAACACCGCACCGATGGCCCCCCACAACTGCTCCAGCGGATCGTCCGGAAAGTCCTTGCCCGTCCCCTCCTGAATGGCCTGCTTGAACTCCCGCACCAGCTCCTGGAGCTGCTGGGCGCTCAGCTCATGGTCGTGCTTCACCCCCGCCTTCGCCTTCTTCCGCTGCAACAACTCCTCGAAGGGATCGTGCTCCTCCTTGCTCTTCGGCTTCATGTCCAGGACCACGTCTCCGTACATCTGCACGAAGCGACGGTAGCTGTCCCACGCAAAACGCTCGTTGCGCGATTGCCGCGCCAGCGCCTGTACGGTCTGATCGTTCAGACCGATGTTCAGCACCGTATCCATCATGCCGGGCATCGAATCCCGTGCGCCGGACCGGCAAGAGAGCAACAGCGGGTTGGTCGTGGAGCCGAATTTGGCCCCCATCTCTTCCTCAACGCGTGCCAGCGCCTCGGCGACCATATCGCGCAGCTCGGGCGGGTAGGTATGGTCGTGCGCATAGTAGTACGTGCACACGTTGGTAGCGATGGTAAAGCCTGCCGGCACGGGAAGGCCGATGCGGGTCATTTCCGCCAGGTTCGCGCCCTTGCCGCCAAGCAGGTCGCGCATGCCGGCGTGGCCGTCCGTGCCCAGCTTTCCAAACGCATAAACGTATTTCACAGCGGTCTGCACAGCAGTGGCCATGAGATGCTCGTACCTCAAAATAGATGTACCCATCGGAGCTGCCGCCGCCCGGCCGCAGCTTGCCGTATGGGATGAATGGCTACACGAACTCGGCCAGCCGCGCAGGGGGCCTCCTTCGTGGAAACACAAAAGCCTAGCAATGCCCTGGCGCGTGGTCAAGAATCGGCCGCCCCCTCCCGCCTTGCGGGCTGTGCCCGTCCAGGCCGCCCGAGGGCCACGGCAGCCCGTTGCAGCGATGTGGTGGCAGGGGTGCACTTCCGAGAAGACGCATGTCGGCAGGCCACCGCTGGCGAGGCGCCAGGCTGCCGACCGGTCGGGGCGGCCGTTGCCGCGCGCGGTTCGCTCAGGAATCATTGACCCAAGAGGGCCGCCGGCCACGCCCCAAGCTAGATTAGTAGGACCGGCCGGCCGCACGCGCTTACCTGCCCGGCCCGGAGCATCTATGCAATATCTGCACATCATCGTGCTGGCTGTGGTGCAAGGGGTAACGGAGTTCCTCCCCGTCAGCTCGTCCGGCCACCTCGTGCTGGCCAACGAACTGCTGGAGGCCCTCAGCCTGCCCACCATGCCGGACATGCTCGAGCTGAACATCGTCCTGCACGCCGGCACGCTGCTGGCCGTGTTGGTCGTGTACTGGCGGCAGGTGTGCCGGGTCCTGGGAGAAGACCGCCGCGCGATCATCAGTCTGCTGATAGGCTCGCTGCCGGCGCTGGCGGTGGGCCTGCCTTTGCACGAAATTGCTGCCTTGAGGAATGCTTTGGGCAACCCGCTGCTGGCGGCAAGCCTGCTGCCCGTGACGGGCTTGCTGCTATTGTGGGGGGCACGGCGGGCTAGCGGCCATGTCGAGTTAGCCGCGCTGCGGCCGTGGCAGGCTCTGGTGGTGGGCCTGTTCCAGGCCGCAGCCATCTTGCCGGGGATCTCGCGCTCCGGCGCCACCATTGCAGCGGGACTGGCCGTAGGCCTGCGGCGAGACACGGCGGCAACGTTCTCGTTCTTGCTCGCCATTCCGGCCATTTGCGGCGCCGTGCTGCTGGAGGCGCGGCAGATGGTGCTGGGTTCGACCAGCACGCTGAGCGCGGGGCCATTGCTGGCCGGCATGGCCGCGTCTTGCCTGGTAGGGGTGATCTCCCTGCGTTGGTTGTTGCGCTGGCTGCAAGGGGGCCGCCTGCACTATTTCGCCTGGTGGTGCATCCCCGTGGGAGTGGCTGCCACCCTCTGGCTGCTGCTCGTGCCAGCCGTCTAGCGCGCCAGGCATACCGCCAGGGAAGGGGCCGCGCTGGCGGTATGGCCTCACCGCCGTGCCGATCGGTTTGCGCACCGCGAGAAGCAAGTCCAGCTCGTGGTAAGGCGTACGCGATCAGCCTGCACCGTGCCATGCCCGCGACGCATGCCATCGACTCGCCAAGCAACCTGAGGGGCACGCGGCCGACAGGCACCACATGGGCATGCCTCGCAGGCACCGCGTGCAGGGACTACCGCGGCGCTACACCGTGCCGCCCTTGCGGCTGCCACGCGCCATGCCCTGTTGCCCGCCACGGCTGGCCGCCGGCGGTTATTTCTCGCTGGCTCGCATGAGGCGAAAGCGTGCCGCGCCGCAGTTGTCTCGCGGGGTTTCGTTGCCGGCGCCGTCTCGGACCCGCACCAGGACGTTGTACGATGCGTTGCGGTTGGGCAGCTCTCCGGTGGCAAGGTTGAGCGTGCCGTCCTGCCCGCCTTCTTGCTCCTCATCCGGATCCAGAATGCCATTGCCATTCTTGTCGATGCCTGCCCACCACGCCGCACGGCCGCTGATGTCTGCCACATCCACAGCGGCGATCCGCACGTCTCGGCCGCGACGCACCTCCTCTGCACGGAGGGTAACCTGGATTTCCCGGCCGGAGGGGGCTTGTTCGTCGAAGGTAACGGGGGCCCACTTGCTGATCTGCGGGGTGCCATCGCGGGCTACCAGGCGGGCTACAATGCTGGCCCGGCCGTTGCGAAAGGCCGTGTGATCGAGCGTGACCAGCAGGTCGTCCACGGTGACCGCCACGCGCAGCCGCTCGGGGGTCTTCGGCAGCAGGCTGATTTGGACCCGGCGGTCTGCAAAGAAGTATTGGGGCGAGGCAGGTTCGGCATCAGCCCAACCTGGGGCGAGGCCGACCTGCAAGCGCAGGCGGCCGCTGCGGAAGTCATCGGGAGGGGCATCGGCCAGGACGCGTACTTGCAGATTGGTGTTCTTGAAGTATTGAGGCAGGTAGGACTGACCATTGGGCATTTCCAGGGCCAGGCTGGCGGGTTGAGGGGCTGGACCGGCATCGGGCGAGGGGGACCCTGCCGGCGCGGCAAAGGCGGCCGGAGGACCGACTTCGAGCAGCCGCACATCGCGGAAATCTTCTCGCAGCTTCTGAAAAGGCCCTGCTCGGCGCTGCACGCGGTAGGCGTAGGCCCGCGGGTAGCCGTCCACGGAGAGAAAGAGCGGCGTCTCCTCGGTGTTGCTGGAGAGCCAGCCCAGGGCAAGCTGCAGCACGGCGGCTGGGCGATTGGGACCAATGGCGTCCTTGAGCTGCTTGACGACGTCTTCTCGGCGGGCGCGTGGGTCGTCGCAGAGCAGTTCGACCACAATTTGCTTGGCGGCCGCATCCCTTTGTTCAAGCAGAGCGTGGTCTCTGAGCCGGGCTTCCACGCGGAGGAGGTTTCGCGCGCTGGGGGCGTCGAACTGCACGTCGGGATCGTTCAGGTAGCGGCCCGGATGGGGGTCGAAGCGGATCCAGACGCGGACTTCGTCTTGCCACAGTTTGTCGTAGAACAGGGCCAGCAGGCCGCCGATCTGGCGGGGTTGGGGTTCTGCGGGCGCAGCAGGCGGCGCGCCGTCTGGCACAGGGGGGGGAGCGGGCCAGAAGCGCAGGGGGTAGGGACCGTCGGCCGCCTGGAGTTCGATGGCCAGCGGGCCCACGTGCGGTTGAGAGAGGCCCAGCTCCGCGTCGCTGGCCTGCCAGACCCAATGTTCCGGGCGGAATTCGCTGATGCGGGCTGGCGGAAGCAGCACGAGGCGGTACGCGAGCTGCTGGTCGGCACCGTTGGGA
The DNA here is from genome assembly GCA_023511675.1 of Pirellulales bacterium. GTDB lineage: Bacteria > Planctomycetota > Planctomycetia > Pirellulales > JAIMBC01 > JAIMBC01. Next base: position 1,009 of record JAIMBC010000061.1, on the reverse strand, counting down.
TCGAGGAACAAGGCAAACTCGGTTTCGCCACTGGCGAAGGGGTAGAGTTCGAGCACGTACCCGGGCGCGGACAGTTGCTGGCTATGGAGCATCACTTCCGCAGGCTGGCTGCCGGCGCCACCCTGGACGACCAGCCGGGGGGGGCGGCGCGGCGGGATTTCGATGCGGTGGACCGTGCGGGCCACCTGCTCGCCGTTCAGCAGGGCTTCGAGGGCGATGGAGCCGGACTGGCCCGGGCTAAAGCGCGGCGTGATCTGCAACGTCAAGGGCACAGGCTGTTCTGCCGTGCCGGGCCAGACGCGAGGCTGTTGGCTCGCCAGCGTTTGGCCTTGGTGCGAGATCTCAAAGCTTTCGGGATCGAACTGCACGCGAAACTGCAACAGGTCGCCGGCCCTGGCGCGGCCTCCACGGGAGATCAGCCTCCAGGCCAGCGCCGTCTCGTGGAATTGAACAGGCCGGCCGCGGATCAGCCTGTCGTCCGCCTCCAAACCGCTTGCCATCAGCAGATCTCGGGCCAACTCGAGGCGGAACTCTCGAGGCAGCGGCAACTCCGGCGGATGCGTCACCGGATGCCGCGCCACCACCTCCCGTTCCAGATTCTCGGCCTGGCGGTCATCGGCCAGGAAAAACCACAACTCCGCGGCGCGATCGGCGTCGGGCGTGGCCTGGTCAAGCAATTTACGGGCCGAACGAGGTACGGCGGCGTACAGCCTGGCCAGCTTCACGCCAGCGCGCGCTGCCTTGCCCCGAACTGCGCGGGTCAACTGGGACGAACCCCGTGGCGACAGCTCGCAGGTCTGGAGCAATTGGTCGACCTCCAGCAACTCCTTCCTCGCGTCGTCTTGTGCGATGCACGCCAGGCAGCCCGCCTCCCAGCGAGCTGCCCGCATCAACCGGTTCCAAATCCGCACCGCGTTGACCGAGGCAGTGGGCAACACCCGCCCATCTGGCGGGGAGGCTTCCAGCACCGGCTTGAAGCGAGACGCCCCCAGCGCTGGCACCTGCCTAC
>JAIMBC010000060.1 GCA_023511675.1 Pirellulales bacterium | reverse complement strand
CCCCATGACCCCCACCCCGCGCTTACTGGCACACTACCGAGAGCAGGTGCTCCCCGCGCTCGCCAAGCAATTGGGCCGAGACAACCCCATGTCTCTGCCGAAACTGGTGAAGATCGTGATCAACATGGGCGTCGGCTCGGCCACCAGCGAGAAAAAGCACCTGGAAGAGGCGGTGCAGGCCCTCACGCAGCTTTCGGGCCAGAAGCCGCTGATCACGCGCAGCCGCAAGTCGATCGCCAATTTCCGCCTCCGCAAGGGGATGGAAATCGGCTGCAAGGTGACCCTTCGCGGCAGGCGGATGTACGAGTTTCTCGACCGCCTGATCTCTCTGGCCCTGCCCCGCGTGCGCGATTTCCGGGGCCTGGATCCCCAGGCCTTCGATGGCCATGGCAATTACAGCCTCGGGCTGACCGAGCAGCTCGTGTTCCCCGAGCTGAACCCAGACAAGTTCAATCGCATCCAGGGAATGAACATCACGCTCGTCACCTCCGTCGATTCGGACGACGAGGCCCGCGAGCTGTTGCGGCACTTGGGCATGCCCTTCAAGACCGAAGGCTCCCTGTCCGCTCCGGCAGCCTAGGAGCCCCTCCCCCAGCAGCCCGACAGGTAACGCATGGCAAGCAAGTCCAAAATCGCCAAAGCCCTGAAAAAACCGAAGTTCCGCACGCGTATCCGCCATCGTTGCCGGCTGTGCGGCCGTCCGCGCGGGTACTTTCGCAAATTCGGCATCTGCCGCATCTGCCTCCGCAAACTCGCCGACGGCGGCATGATCCCTGGGCTGAAGAAAGCAAGCTGGTAAGGGGGGTGCCACGAACATGATGACCGATCCCATTGCCGACATGTTGACCCGCATCCGCAACGCCGTGCGGGTGGAACGCCCCAGCGTGGAGGTGCCGGCCTCCAAGGTGAAGCGCGGGCTGGCCGAGGTGCTCAAGCGCGAAGGCTACATCTGGGACTGGGAAATCATCGACGTGCGGCCCTGCCCCCAGCTCCGCCTGCATCTAAAGTACGGTCCCAATGGCGAACGCGTGATCCGCCACATCCGCCGCGTCAGCAAGCCAGGGCGGCGCGTGTACGCCGGCGCCGACTCGCTGCGCCCCGTGCTCAACGGCCTGGGCATCTCGATCCTCAGCACCAGCCATGGCGTGGTCAGCGATCGGGAAGCCCGCCAGCAACGCGTGGGCGGCGAAGTGCTGTGTGAACTCTGGTAGATCCCCTCTTGCAACCGCCTTACCCACCATGTCCCGCATCGGCAAAAAACCCGTGAAAGTGCCCGCCGGAGTGACCGTCCAGCTCGCGGATCGGCGGCTGGAGGTCCAGGGCCCGCAAGGCACGTTGCAGCTCACCTTCCGCCCCGAGATCCAGGTGGAGTACGACAGCCAGGCCCGAGAGCTGCGCTGCACGCGCCGTCTCGAAACGCGGCAGGCGCGTGCCCTGCACGGCTTGACGCGGGCGCTGGTGCAGAACATGGTGCGGGGCGTGACGGAGGGCTACGAGCGGCGGTTGGAGCTGCAAGGCGTGGGCTACCTGGCGGCGGTGCAGGGGAACCGGTTGGAGCTGCGCGTGGGACTGGCGCACGAGGTGCATTTGCTCATTCCGGCCGGGTTGAAGGTGGCCTGTCCGGATCAGACCCACATTGTGATTCGCGGCTGCGACAAGCAGCAGGTGGGCCAGTTTGCGGCGGAGGTGCGTGCGGTGCGGCCTCCGGAGCCGTACCAGGGCAAGGGCATTCGCTACGAGGGAGAGGTGGTGCGCCGCAAGGCGGGCAAGGCGGTCACCAAGTAATGTTCGGCGAGAGCCAGCGATGAGAGAACGCAAACGCATCAATGTGCAGCGCCAGCGGCGGTGCTGGCGGGTGAGCAATCGTGTGAAGGCCGGTTCGAAGCGGCCGCGGCTGTGTGTGTTCCGCAGCCACAAGCACATCTACGCGCAGGTGATCGACGATCTGGCGGGCCGGACCCTGGCGGCAGCCAGCACGCAGGACCCCGAGTTGCGGGGGGAGATCCGCTACGGGGGAAACGTGGAAGCGGCCGCTAAGGTGGGCCGGGTGGTGGCGCAGCGGGCCCTGGCCGCGGGGATCAGCGAGGTAGCCTTCGATCGGCGTCGATATAAGTATCACGGCCGCGTGGCGGCCCTGGCCACGGCTGCACGCGAGGCCGGCCTGAAGTTCTAGCCCAGCAGCTTTTCCATCCAGCGAGCGAGTCCGCAACGTGTCAACCGACAGTACCCGCAGCGAACTGATCGACAAAGTGGTGAAGATCCGCCGTTGTGCCGCGGTGGTGAAGGGGGGCCGGCGCTTCAGCTTCACGGCCATGGTGGTGGTGGGAGATGGCCGCGGCCGTGTGGGCTGGGGATACGGCAAGGCCAACGAGGTGCCGCCGGCCGTGGAGAAGGCGACCAAGGATGGTACGCGCAACATGCAGGAGGTGGTGCTGGAAGGGCGCACCATCCCTCACCCTGTGATCGGCAAGTTCGGCACGGCGCGCGTGGTCATGATACCAGCGGCGCCGGGCACGGGGGTGAAGGCAGGGGCTAGCGTGCGGGCTGTGTGCGAGGCGGCAGGCATCCAGGACGTGCTCACCAAGGCTTTTGGTTCGACCAATCCCGCCAATCTGGTCAAGGCAGCCATCAGTGCCCTCCGCAGTCTGCGCTCTCGCAGCGAGGTGGAGCGGTTGCGAGGAGTTTCGCTCTCATGAGATTGCATGACGTTCACCAGGGGATCCACAAGCACCGCAAGCCTCGGCGGGTGGGGCGGGGGCCCGGGTCTGGCCGCGGCAAGACGGCCGGACGCGGTCACAAGGGGCAGGGCCAGCTTGCCGGCTGGACCACGCACCCCGCCTTTGAGGGGGGCCAGATGCCGTTGTCTCGGCGCGTCCCCAAGCGCGGCTTTCATAACCGTTGGGCGGCGGTGGTCCAGGCGGTGAATGTAGGAGCGCTTTCCGCCCTGTTCCAGGACGGAGAAGAGGTCACGCCCCAGCGCTTGCGCGAGGTCGGCTTGATCTCCGGCCGCTGCGATGCCGTGAAGATCCTGGGAGACGGCGAACTCCAGCGGCGGCTGATCGTCTCGGCACACCGCTTCAGCCGCACGGCGGCAGAGAAGATTCAGGCTCGCGGCGGCCAGGTGGTGGTGCTGCCAGGCCCCGCCCCCGTGGCCAACAAGCGCCGCCGGCAGAAACAGGCCGGCAACCAGGCCCAACCAACCTCATGAGCAAGGCACGGAGCAAGCCATGTGGGAAAAGCTGCGGATCATCTTCACCATCCCCGAGCTGCGGACCAAGATTGGCTTGACCCTGCTCTTGCTGGCCATCTATCGCGTCGGCTCCTGGATTCCCCTCCCCATCATCGACCAGTCCAAGGGCCTGTTCACCGCGCAAGACGGCACCGGCTGGCGGACCATCATGGAGTCGGTGGCCACCTTCGCCGCCAGCAACCTGGACCAGACCACCATCTTCGGCCTGGGCATCATGCCCTACATCTCCGCCTCCATCATCTTCCAGCTTCTGGCCAGTGTCTATAAGCCGCTGGAAGAATTGCAAAAAGAGGGCGAGAGCGGCCGCAAGAAAATCAACGAGTACACCCGCTATGCCACCGTGGTGCTCTGCCTAGCACAAAGTTGGTTCTACGTCTCCATCCTTGCCGGCCAGGGGCTGATCCGCGAAGAGTACCTGGTGGCCGGCAGGTATCTGCCCTTCAACTGGCATCTGATCTCGGTGCTGACCATGACCGCCGGCACAATCTTTCTGATGTGGCTGGGCGAGCAAATCGACGAGTTCGGCATCGGCAACGGCATCAGCCTGTTGATCATGGCGGGCATTCTGGCGCGGATTCCCAAGGCGGGCTTCGAGTTTCTGGCCCCGGTCTTCGAGGGCGAGCTGCAGCTCGGCAGCTCCAGCGGACAGATGGGTGTGGAGACGCTGCTGGTGCTGGCGGCGTTGTTTGTGGGGGTGATTTTCGGCGTGGTGTTCATGACCATGGGGCAACGGCGGATACCTACGCAAAGCGCCAAGCACGTTCGTGGGCGGCGCGTCTACGGGGGTACGCGGACCTTCTTGCCGCTGCGTGTGAATCAGGCGGGCGTGATGCCGATCATCTTCGCCAGCAGCCTGTTGATGTTTCCCGCCATGTTTTTCCACTGGCTGGCGGACGTGGCCGTGCGCAACAGCGGGCCGGGCGGCGGCTTCTGGTCGGAGCTGATGGCCGAGCTGGACTCGGCCTTCTCCGACTCCAGCAGCTACGTCCACAACGTGTTCTACGTGCTGCTGATCTACTTCTTCTGTTACTTCTGGACGGCCATCACCTTCAATCCCAAGGACATGGCCGAGAACCTCAAGAACTTCGGGTCGTTCATCCCGGGCTATCGGCCGGGCAAACGCACGGCGGACTATCTGGAGAAGGTGATGGTACGCATCACCTATGTCGGCGCAGGCTTCCTCTCGCTGGTGGCCATCATGCCCACGCTGGTAGCCGATTGGACGCACATCGAGTACGGTATTGCCAGCCTGTACGGCGGTACCGGCGTGCTGATCTCGGTGAGCGTGGCCTTCGATCTGGTCCAGAAGATCGACAGCCACCTGGTAATGCGGAACTATAAAGGCTTGTTGGAAAGAACTTGAGCGTGGCCCTGGTGTCGCCCTTCTGCGGTTCGCCGCCCCGGCACGCGGCGGAACGCGGCCCCACACCGGGTCGTAAGAATGTCATGCGCCTGGTGTTGATCGGACCGCCCGGAGCAGGTAAGGGAACCCAATCCTCCCGGCTGGCAGCGCATCTGGGCGTGCCCCATCTCTCCACGGGCGACATGCTGCGCGAGGCCATGGCCGCACACACCCCCCTGGGCGACCAGGCACGCGCCTACATCGAGCGTGGCCAGCTCGTGCCCGATGAGTTGGTGCTCAACATGGTCTGCCAGCGCATTACCCAGCCGGATTGCCATGCCGGCATGCTGCTCGATGGCTTCCCCCGCACGGTGCGTCAGGCCGAGGCCCTAGATGCTTACCTGCATGGCCGCGGCACGCCGCTGGACGTGGCGCTCGAACTGGCCGTGCCCGACGATGAAGTGGTCAGACGCCTCGACAAGCGGGGCCGAGACGACGATCGCCCCCAGGTCGTGGCCCAGCGGCTGCACGCCTACTGGACCGCCACCCGACCGCTGCTGGACTACTACCGCCAGCGCGGCTTGTTGCGCAGCGTGGATGGCCTGGGCACCATGGACGAGGTGTTTGCGCGCTTGCTGCGGGCCCTGGGGCGATCTTCGCCTCATTGTTCGTGAGGGCCTGTTCCCTGTCTGTTGCCGTCCCCTCGTTGGAGTCCTTCCTGCCGCTCACCGGCACTGGCCAGACTTGCTGCGGAGCCGCTAACGCGTGATAACCCTGCGCTCTCCCCGAGAAATCGCACACATCCGCCAGGCCGGCCTGCTGGTTTGGGAAGCCCTGCAACGCGCCTGCCGCATGGCCGTCCCAGGCGCCGCGACCGCTGAACTCGATGCCGCAGTGGAAGCCTTCTTCGCCGAGCACGGCGCCCAACCCCTGTTCAAGGGCGTACCAGGCAAGGTTCCCTTCCCTGCCGTGTGCTGCATCTCCGTCAATGAAGAAATCGTGCACGGCATCCCCGGCCCACGCCAACTGCGCGAGGGAGATATCGTCAGCATCGATACGGGTTGCCGGCTCGATGGCTGGTGTGCCGATGCCGCGGTCACCGTCCCCGTCGGCCGAGTCGCCCCCGATGTCCAGCGGCTCATCGACGTCACCCGCCAAACCTTGGAACTTGCCATCCGCCTCATGGGAGAAAAACGCTACTGGAGCGAGGTCGCCGCCGAAATGGATGCCTTCGTGCGCCGCCACGGCTTCAGTACCGTGGAGTCGTTCGTGGGACATGGCATCGGCCGAGAAATGCACGAAGAGCCGCAGGTCCCCAACTTCGTCTCCGATAGCTTCCGCCGCATGGGAGACTTCGAGCTGGTACCCGGCCTGGTGATCGCCGTGGAACCCATGGTCAACATGGGCACAAAACGCGTCCGCCTGCTCCAGGACCACTGGACGCAAGTCACCCAGGACGGCAAACCCAGCGCCCACTTCGAACACACCATCGCCATGACGCCCCAGGGCCCCCAGCCGCTCACGGTGGGCCCCCACGGCGAAAGCTGGTAGGCCGCCCGCAGGCCCGTTGCATCGCCTCGGAGCCCCACGTATAAGCCGACTCGCACAACACGTCTCCGAGCGTCGGCCACGAAAGTGCAGCTCGTGATCATGCGCATAGCGCTGGGCAACGAGCAGCCCACGCAGGCATGGGCCGATCGGTCGAGCAACGTGGGATACGCCAGCGGAGCGTTGTGGCGATTGCCCCTCGCTAGCACGCGCAAACCTGTTGAGAAGAGATACAACCGAAAGGCGCAACGCCCCTTCCTCGCTCCCCCTCAACTAGGAAACGCCCGCTCGCCCCCCTGCCGGCAAAAAGGGGCTAAAGGACGGCCGTCTGGCCTGGAATTCTACTTCTCGCACGCCCCATCCAATCCCTCTCCTCCTTGCCTGCCAAGGGAGCGAGATTGGCACGCCTTCCCATGCGGGGGCCTGGGGATCAGAAAAACTGCCAAAATGCCGGTAGTTTTCCATGGGGGTCATAGCCCCCCTTCCCAGAAACAAACGCCTGGTGCTCGGCCGGCGGCGCGGTAGAATCATAGCCGTTCTGCTTCTGGAGCGCCATCACATGGCTTCGGACGATTCGGCTCCGCGCCCCAGCGAGTGCGCGAGTTCCCTTTCTGCCGCGGCCCAGGGCAAGCTGCTGGCTGGCCGCTACGAACTGGCCGAACAACTCGGCGCAGGCGGCATGGGCGTGGTCCGCCGCGCACGCGACATGCTCTTCAACCGAGACGTGGCCGTGAAGCTGCTCAAGCCCGAGGTGCCGGCCGATGCGCCCGCCGCCACGCGCTTTCACTTCGAGGCCACGATCACCGGCCAGTTGCAACACCCGGGCATTCCGCCCGCCTACGAACTGGGCACGGCCTCAAATGGCCAGCCATTCCTGGCGATGAAGCTTGTCAAGGGCGAGACGCTGCGCGACCTGCTCCACCAGCGGCAATCGGCGGCCGAGGGGCTGGGCCGCTTTATCGCCATCTTTGAGCAGGTGTGCCACGCCGTGGGCTACGCACATGCGCAGGGTGTCGTGCATCGCGATCTGAAGCCTTCGAACGTGATGGTGGGCGCACATGGCGAGGTACAGGTGATGGACTGGGGCCTTGCCAAGCGGCTGCAAGACGCGGGCAGCCCTAATCGCCGGGTCAACCCCGATCTCTTGCCCAGCAATGACATGGACCCCGACGCAACGCTCCATTGGCACGGGCAGGTTGGCACGCCCGAGGCAGGCGGCTCAGAAACGCGAATGGGGTCGGTGCTGGGTACGCCCTCGTACATGGCGCCTGAGCAGGCGGCCGGGGAGATCCACAAGCTGGATGCACGCACCGACGTGTTCGGCCTGGGGGCCATGCTGTGCGAGATCCTCACCGGGGCACCGCCCTATCGAGGCCAGGACGGGAACTCTGTGCCTTTGCAGGCCATGAGCTGGGAGACGGCTGATGCCTTCGCTCGCCTCGATGGCTGCGGGGCAGAGCCGGAGCTGGTGGCCCTGTGCAAGCGGTGCCTGGCCTTCAAGCAGGAGGATCGGCCGGGGGACGCCACAGCGGTGGCCCAGCAGGTGGCGGAGATCCGGCAGGGGGCTGAGGCACGTGCGCGGCAGGCGGAGCTGGAGCAGCAGCAGGCGCTGGTGCGCGAGGTAGAGGGCCGCAAGCGGCGGCGGGTGGTGCAGCGGGCGGCAGCGGCCATCGCCTTGGTGCTGCTGGCGGGCCTGTGCGCGAGCCTGTGGCAGATGCGGCGGGCGTTGAATGCCGAGGCGCTGGCCAAGGCTAGCGCGGCCAGAGCGGAACGCAACGCCCAGAAAGCCCGACAGGCAGAGAAACTGGCTCGGAGGCATGCCGCCGCCGCACTCCGCGAACGCGACGCCAAGGCTGCCGCACTGAAAGCCGAAGAACAGGCCCGGCGGTTGGCAGACAAGCGGCGCGTGGAGGCGGAGGAGGCGCGGCGGCAAGAGGAACGCCAACGCAAGTACGCTGAGGCGATTGCAACCTTTGTCAAGGAAGACTTTTTTGCCCTGACAAGCGTCGAGGGCCAGGAGCGCTTTGGCGGGGAAGGCCTGCGTCGGGACACGAGTCTGGAAGAGTTGCTGGATCGGGCGGCAGCCAAGCTCACGCAACGGAAGGACCTGGATCCGCGCATTGAGGCAGAGCTGTGCTGGATTATAGGGGTGAACTACCGCGGGGCTGGCGGTGCGAAAAAGGGCGTACCATTTCTAGAGCGAGCGTGGGAACTGCGCCGTGAAGGACTCGGCGCCGATCACGAGGAGACGCTCAACGCGGCCAACAGTCTGGCAGTCTGCTACCAGACCGCCGGCCGCCTGGAGGAGGCCCTTCGCCTGCACGAGGAGACGCTTGCGCTGCGGAGGAACAAGCTGGGCCCAGACCATCCGGACACACTCCACAGCATGAGCAACCTGGCTCTGGCCTACCAGGCTGCCGGCCGGCTGGAGGAGGCTCTTCGCCTGGACGAAGAGACGCTTGCGCTGCGCAAGACCAGGCTGGGCCCAGACCATCCGGACACGCTCCAGAGCATGAATAATCTGGCTCTGGCCTACCAGGCCGCCGGCCGGCTGGAGGAGGCCCTTCGCTTGCACGAGGAGACGCTTGCGCTGCGCAGGACCAGGCTGGGCCCAGACCATCCGGACACGCTCACCAGCATGAACAACCTGGCTTTCACCTACCAGTCCGCCGGCCGCCTCGCCGAGGCCGTTCGCTTGCACGAGGAGACGCTTGTGCTGCGCAAGACCAGGCTGGGCCCAGACCATCCGGACACGCTCACCAGCATCAACAACCTGGCTCTGGCCTACCGAGCCGCCGGCCGGCTGGAGCGGGCCGTGCCGCTCTACGAGGAGGCGCTCGGGCTGTGCCACGCCAGGTTGGGCCCCGACCATCCCCACACGCTCACCAGCATGAACAACCTGGCTACTGCCTACCGAGCCGCTGGGCGGCTGGACCAGGCCCTGCCGCTGTTCGACCAGGCCGCGACGGGCATCGAGAAGCGCCGGTTCCAGCACGAGCATGCCAGCCGCATTCTGGCCAACACCATTGCTGCCTACGAGGCAGCCATGCAGCTCGAACAGGCCGAGGCCTGGCGGCGCAAGTGGGCGGCGCACGTGAAAGAGCTGATCGGCAGCGACTCGCTCCCCTACGCCGCCGAGCTGGCCGCTCTGGGCCTGAACCTGCTGCAACAAAAAAAGTGGGCCGAGGCAGAAACAGCCCTGCGCGAGTGCCTGACCATCCGCCAACAGCAGCCGGAGGTCTGGACCACGTTCCATACCCAGTCCATGTTGGGTGAGGCGCTGCTGGGCCAGGAAAAATACGCTAAGGCCGAGCCGCTGCTCGTCTCCGCCTACGAGGGCCTCAAGGCCCGGCGAGAGCAGATCCCCCAGCCCGTCCGAGCACAGTGGTTGATCAAGGCCGTCGATCGGCTGATCGCCCTGTACACCGCGCTCAACCGCCCCGACGACGCCCAAGCCTGGCAGGCCGAGAAAGCCCGATTAACAAGTGAGGCATCCCTCCCTTCCCCCCCTTAGTACTACTGGGCGTGCTAGTATGCTTTTCGCCGCGGGGGAGCATGCCGCGCCGGTTCAGTGTACGATTCGTGCATTGCTGACGGTGGCGGCGGGCCTGGGCGTCTCGACGCCCACCCTGGCCCCCTTTTCGCTGCTCATCTCCGCCTCCTCACGGACCCGCAATACTGACGCTGCACGCCTACCGTTTTGTCTCCCTCCCAGCTCGTCTCGTCCATCACAGCGATCGACTTGGGCTGGGCATGGGCGTTAACCACGATCTCGGCCACCCGCCGCGCCCCATCCACGTCCCAGACCGAATCGGTCAGAAACTCCTGGAGCGTGCGTACCGGTTTGCCTGCCGCCAGCGCCACCGTTCCCACGCTCTTGCGCGGCAAGTCCGAGAGTTGGCCTCCGATATGGTCCGGCAAGTGCCTCCACGTGCTCGACCGGTGAAAGCAGTCCCGAAACCGCCGCAGGTACCTCCCCAATCGGGGCTCCAGCGTGTGAACCGTCCCGGCACCGACGCCGTGGGCTCCACAACGCTTTTCGGCGGGCGGGTTCAACGCACTTCTCAGCTTGTGGCAAGATCGATTAGCCCGGATTGGCGCTGGAGTATTAGTGAGGGGGTGAGGGAAGCGTCCTGCCCGAGAGCAAGCTTCTCCCACAGCCCCCCGCCCCCAGCAAGAGGGGAGATGCGGAGGACCGGCAGTGTCGCGGGGCATCGGTCCCTCGCGGCCGCCCCCCTAGCCCCTCTTGTAAGGGAAAATTAGCGCACCTTCTGTACGGCTGAACGGCAGGCCCCGGCACAGAGGTGGGTGGTACTCGCCACCAGGCTGAGCCGAGGTGCGTGGAGGGCTACCCTAGGCGCGCCCCCGTCTCGGGGCCACTCGCCATGACTTCAGTGCATGCTGCCGCGTGGTCGCTCCCGCCTGCTGCGGGCCGCATGGCATCGCCCCGCCGGAAGGCGGCAACTATAATAGCTTGCGGTACGACCTGCTCCCGGGGCCACAACAGGCCAGTCACACATGATCAACTCGAGACTCCGTCGGCAGATCGCGGCCGAGGCGGCACGCCTGCTTTACGACCACAAAGAAAGCGAGTTGTACCGTGCCCGCCTGCGGGCCGCGCGCCGCCTTCTGCCCGGTCAGTTCGCACCCCATCAACTTCCCACCAACCGCGAGATCCAGGCTGAACTCGCCGCGCTGGCCGAAGGCATGGCTACCGAGGGCCCCGCAAAGGCGCCCGACGTGTCCGTGCAGGGGTATGGCTCGTCTGGCGGGGCCGCTGGGGGCCAGGATCGCTTTCGCGTGTACGAGCAGCTCCTCTTGCCGCTAGAGCAAGTCCAACTGCCCAGACACCTGCACCCGGAGGGAGACGCCCTCTACCACAGCCTCCAGGTGTTCATGCTGGCACGTGAAGCCCTGCCCTACGACGAAGAGTTTTTGCTTGCCGCCCTGCTGCACGATGTAGGCAAGGCCATCGACCCACAGGATCCGGTTGGGGCAGGGCTGGAGGCCCTCGGCGAACACATCACCCGCCGCACACACTGGTTGATCTCGCACTTGCAGCAAGCCCACGAACTGCGCGACGGCATGCTGGGACTGCGCGCCCGCCGCCGCCTCGAGGAATCCGAATACTTCGAAGAACTCACCATGCTGGCGGAGTGCGACCGGCACGGCCGAGCTGTGGGCGCACGCGTCCCTGAACTCTCCGAGGCACTGCATTACCTCCGCGAGCTGGCAGAGGCCTGCGGCGAGGCCTGAACCGGTCGCCCTTCTCTCGTACCCTCGTGCCCAGGCTCCTGCCCTGGGAACGCCCTGTCTGCCAGGCTCTGCGTCGGTCGCCCCCGTGACCGGGAGATGCAGCCACCCCACGCGCCTCTCTCGCGCACAAACCACCCCGTTCGTAGTGACCGCATTTATGCGGTTCTAGAGCCCGCCAGTCGCTCGTTGCCGATCCCGAACCGAATATGCGCACGTGCACCCTGGGCTTGGGGCCCGACGTTAGGCCGACGGCGCTTCACTCGCCAGCCCCGCGGCGGCGGACTGGAACACTCCTTGCGCGGCCCCCGCCCCCAACCGCCTGGGTCGCCGGACGTACCAAACCCATCCCACATCCCCCGCCCAACGTCCGAAACCGATCCCCCACTCCACCGCCCGAATCGCCAAACCCATCCGCCCGCCGTACGCACCAAACCGGCGTCCATCCCACCGCCCAACGCGTGCCCCCGCCCCCAACCGCGTAGGGGTTGCACATCCTAGCCCAGGGTCGCACCGCGCACCCTAGGTTGCCGCGCGCACCAAACCCATCACCCATCCCCCGCCCGGACGCACCAAACCCATCCGCCGCCCGACGGATGCACCAAATCCATCCCCCCCCACCGCCCAACGCACCGAACCCATCCCCTCCACCCTGGGTTGCCCTAGCGTGCACGGGGGGTGAACATGCTCATGAAGCGTGTCAACAGCCTGGGGCTGGAGCTGTCTGCGCCGGTTTCGGTCGATCCAGCGTTTGCTACGGGCTGGCCGGGCAGGAAGGGAGGGTTTGCGCCACGGTAGGAGTCGCATTCAGATAGACCCGAGATTGCCCCCTCTCTTTCGCGGGCGGGTCGAGCATCACTACCCGGCTTTTCGTGCTGCCAGGGCTGCCAAACTTGTGTTGATGAATCCAATTCGTCCAGCAGCCGCTCGAGGCGTGCTGCCAGGCGTGGTAGATCGCGGCAGCGGCCTAGCAGCCATTCGCGCAGCTCCGTGGGAACACCGGGTGTGTGAGGTGCCGGTGGAAAACGCAGGAGAGGCTGTGGCTCAACATCCGCCGTGCTCGGGGGCGGCGGCTGCTGTTGCTGTTGCGCCTCGGCCGTGTCCTGCTGTTGCAGGTCGAGAATGACGGCGGGGTCCGGCACGAAGCCCAATGGCGGTATGGCGGGCGTGTTTGCTGCTGTGGCCGCTGCGGCTAGCCGCTGGTCGAGATCGTCGAGTCTGGCGCGCAGGGCCTGGTAGCGCTGTGCCTCTTCCTGATCGCGGTCCTTCCAGATCTGCGCCAGTTGGCTGAACTCCTGGACGAGGAGGGACCGTTCCCCAGCGGCGGCGAGGGCGTGCCGGCGAGCCGTGCTTTTTGCATGTTGTTGGCCGTCCCCGTTTGGCGGGTGGAGCCGTTCCTCATCGACGGCGAGGGCTTGCGTCAATTCCTGGGCAAGTCCCGCGGCCTGCTGCATGGCCTCCGCGTATGCGGAGCCGAGCTGGGCCAGACGCTGTTCGGCCTGTTGGGCAAGCTGTTCGGCAGCAAGGGTACGTTCTTGAAGTAGCTGGAGGTCGTGGCGGCACTCGGTCAGTTGCGCCTGGCGTTCCGCCAGTTGCTGCCTGAGGTCCTGGATGGCGGACTCGGCCATGGCGGCTCGGCTTTCCGAATCGGCTGCGCGGCGGATGGAAGCATCCCGCTCAGATTCGAGTACTTGAAGACGGGTTGAGAGAGACTCCAGCTCTTGCTGCAACTGTTGCCCCTGTGCCTCGGCCGCGAGCTGTGCTGCTTGGGCCGCTGCCAAAGCCCCAGCCTGCTCTCCCAGCTCCGCCGCGGCGGCATCGCGTTCGTGGAGCAGTTGCTGCAACTGCTGGGCTTGGCGGTCGAGGCGGTGCTGCGCCACACGGAGTCGCCGGGCGGTCTGACTTACGCGTTCAAGTAAGATGGCATAGGCCTGCCGCAAAGCCCGCCGCTTGCGGCCCAGCCGCGTGTGCGGCCCGTTCTTGGCGGCTGCTCGGCGTCGCGCGCGGCGAAGTTGCCCATGTAGACGTTCTACAGCAGCGCGGGCCACGGTCAGGGCGTGGCGTTGGGCAGCCGCCTCTGCTGCAACCTGGTCTCGTGTTGCTTGCAGCGCGGCTACCTGTTGCTCTGCGCCCTGGAGCCGCAATTCCATGTCCGCCCGCGCCTTGGCTGCCGCGTCGAGCAGGGTCCCCTGGTGCGCCAAGCGACGGCCCTGCTTCGCCAACACTTCACATTGTTCTGCCAGGCGGCGGTCGCGTTCGTCGATGAGCTGCTCTAGCTCCAGCAGGCGGCGCTGCTGGTCTGCCAGTTGTTGCTCGCGTTCTGCCAGGCGGCGGTCGCGTTCGTCGATGAACTGCTCTAGCTCCAGCAGGCGGCGTTGCTGGTCAGCTAGTTGTTGCTCGCGTTCTGCCAGGCGGCGGTCGCGTTCGTCGATGAGCTGCTCTAGCTCCAGCAGGCGGCGTTGCTGGTCTGCCAGTTGTTGCTGGTGCTCGGCAAGGCGCACTGCCTGTTCTTCGGTGATCTCACTCAAGCGAGCGCATTCCGCGGCTTGTTGCTGCTGGTGCATCTCGGCCAGGCTGAGCGAACGTGCGTAGTTATCGCAGGCGCTGCGCAGCTCGGCCGCGCGTGCAGCAGACTCGCGCTGTTGTTGAAACCACGCCTCGCGCTCGGCGTCGACCTGCTGCTGACGCTGCGCTGCTTGCTGCCGCAACTGGGCCAGTTCGGTGTCGAGGCGTTGCCAGCTTTGCCGCATGCGGCGGCATTCATCGCGGGCCCGCGCCGCCTCTTCCTGATTCTCGGCTAGCCGCTCCCAAAGCAGCCGCTCGGCCGACAAGGCCTGATCTCGTTCGTCTTGAGCAGCGCGCAATTCGCTGTGCAGCTTAGCGATGTGCTGCTGCGACTCCTCCAGTTCATGCAGGGCCTCCGCTAGCTTTTGCTCGATCTGGGCAAGTTGCCGATCCCGCTCCACAAGTCGTTCGAAGAGGTGGCGATGGGCCACCAGCGCCTGGTTGCGTTCTGCCAGTGCCCTGAGCAGGCGGCGCATCACCGATTCGGCCCCATCGTCATTCTGCGTTGGGCCCAAAGCCCCAGCAGCTTGCGCTTGAGATACACTCGTCGAGAGCCGAACTGAATTCTGTGCAACGCTCACACTTTCCTCACTGGAGTGCCCCCAATTCTCATCGCTGGGGGCACAGTACCAGCCAGGCTCATTCCCCTCCCTCGACCTGCTGCGTGCGGGCTGGGGCCCGCAAGTCTCCGTACCGTTGGTTCCGTCCATGTGGGCCATCCTGACTCTGTCTGCGACCCCCGCCACATTCTAGCCAATCAGGCCAAAACCGTCAGCAAACTAGCAGCGTTTTGGCCCGTGCTAGCAGGCTGGGGGCCCAAAACACATAGGGTGCCGTGGGATGCCTGCGTACGACGCCGCAGGCATCTCGAAGCAAGGTTCGTCGTCCGCTGGCCGAGGTGGCCGCGGGCCGGCCTGCGTAGCTTGCCCAGGGGAGTGGCGGCACGTTGGATGCCTGGACGTTTGTATCTTTGCAGGGCGGGGGCACCAGGGGCGTCCAGGCTCTGCCCGATCTGCGCTGCCGCCAGGTCTTCGGGGAGAGGCGCACGGCTTGCTCGACCTGAGTGCGCAGGGGCGGCGTGACGGGGGCCACTCCGCCTTGAGAGGTGGGCATCGTTCGCCGGCTCAAGGCCGCGCCCGGTCGGGTTCGGCTCGGGTGCTGAGGCCCGGCTGCGTCTGGCAACTGGGCTTATGTTGCTTCGCCCCGCTGCCGAAGTGTAGAGGGAGGAGGATCCGACGGCCCGCAGCGGCAGGGAACTTATGGTTGGGGGCTGCTACGCGATGCTGCTTGCGGCCGCCCTGGCCGCCGAACCGGCTGCCGCGGACACGCTCCCGGCGCCGCAACGCGGTCCAGACCTGGCCGCCCAAGCCGGCGCCACGGAGACGCTGCAAGAGGTATGGGCCGCGGCCCTGGCCTGCGACGAGCGGCTGGCCGCCATGCATGCCGCTGCCCGTGCTGCCGGCCAGCGCATACGCGCCTCGGAGGGGCACTACTGGCCGGACGTGCGGCTGGAAAGCCGCTATGCCGTGCTGAGCGATGCCCCCGCATACGATTTTGGCACTGTGCTGGGATTGCCGGGGGTGGCATTTCCCTTTGCCCAGCGAGAGGGGCTGGGGTTCTCGCTGCGGGTGGCACAGCCGCTGTACACATTTGGGCGTATTCGGCACGGCGTGGAGGCGGCGGAGGCGGTTTGGGGCGCAGCGCAGCACGCGGTGCGTCGAACCGAGCTAGAGGTCAAGTTGCAAGCGGCGGCGGCCTTTTTGGGCGTCTTGCAGGCCGAGGCAGACGTGGTGGTGGCTCGCGCCAACGTGGCTGCCCTGTGTGCGCACGAGGTCGAGGTCTCTTACCACGCGGAGCTGGGCGCCTCTCACCGCACTGCCTTGTTGGGTGCCCAGCTCGCGTGCAACGAGGCACGCCAACGCCTGCTGGCGGCCGAGCAAGCGCTGGCCGCGGCGAGTGCCCAGCTCAATCGGCTGCTGGCACGGCCGCTCGATGCCCCCCTGACCTTGGCCGAACCTCCCCCTCCCCCAACGGAGCTGAACGAGTCTGGCCTGACGGCGCTTGCGCTGCAATGCCGGCCTGAACTGGCAGAGTTGGCCTGCCGCGCTGCGGCGCTGCGGCATCAGGCGGCGGCCGTAAAGGCCCATGCCTTGCCCCAGATAGGGCTTGTCGCCCGCCATGACTATCTGGAAAACCGCTTTGTCGATCCGCAGGGCATTAGCTCGGCCGCCGTGGGTGCCGACTGGTCCCTCTTTCAGGGCGGGCAAAGGTACCACCAGACCGCGGCGCTTCAGGCAGATGCTGAATCGCTCTGCCGTCTCCGCCGCGACCTGGAGCGGCAGATCGTCTTAGAGGTGCGGCTAGCCCGGTTGCAGTGCGAGACTTCGCAGCGGTACGTGGCCGTTTGCCAGCAGGCCATCGCCCAGGCCGAAGAGCACTACCGCGTTACGGCGGAACGCTTCCGCGACCTGCTCGCCACCCACGCGGACGTACTTGACGCCGAGGCGGCACGCCGCCAGGCCTACGTCGATTATCATCATGCCCGCTACGATACGCACTGGGCCTACATCCGCCTGCTGGCGGCGGCCGGCCAGCTCTGAATGCGCACCGCGTCAACCATCGCTCACCCTAGGCCAGCGGATGTTCCAGCACGCGGGCCTTCTTGATCACCACAGGCGTCACGGGACGGTCTTGCGCGCCCGTCTTGACTCTGCCAATCTCTTGTACCACTCGCAGGCTGCCGGCGTCCGCGGTGCGGCCGAAGGCCGTGTACTTACGATCCAGGTGGGGAATCCGCCCCAGGCAGATGAAGAACTGGGAACCCGCCGAGTTGGGATCCTGCGTGCGGGCCATCGACAGCACGCCCGCCTCATGCGGCACCGCATTGAACTCGGCGGCAATCGTGTAGCCCGGACCGCCTGTACCATCCCCCCGCGGGCAACCTGCCTGGATGACAAAGTCTTTGATCACGCGATGGAATACGATCCCGTCGTAGAAGCCGATCTTAACAAGCGCGATCAAGTTGCGGCAATGCTCGGGGGCCACATCGGGCAGCAGGTCGAGTATGATGGTCCCCAGGCTCGTGTCCAGCTCGACCTGGTACTTGAATGCAGAGAAGTCGATCGTGGGCTTGATCGCCTCGACCTCCGCGGCGCGGCTGCGGTTCATGGCGGTTCTCCGGTATGGAATGCGGCAAAGCCCCCTTCCAGGATATCGGGTGCCGCCGTTTCTCGCGCGGGGAGGGCGGGGGTTTGTCGCCCCAAGATCACCCCAGGGTGCCAATTTCCGGCGCTGCCATCTCCTCCATGCACACGCCCGCTCGCAGATCACCCCAGTGTGGCAGGTTCCAACGGTGCTCATCCCCTGGGTCCCCCAGAGGCGACGATCTGGAGAACGTGCCAGCTTGCAGCCGTGGTGTGCAGGGGGCCGCTCTCGTGCCGTGGCTCCAAGCAAGCACTGGGGCGGGGATGCCCAGCGGCGGGACGTGGCGACGTGCCCACGGGCACCAGAGCAGGCGAGATGCCGGCAGGGGAGAACGCAGCGGCAACGTGCCGCCGGTCGACAGGGCTGCGGCGAGGGGTTGGGCGGTTCCACGCGGCACTGCTTGCAGACCGCCTGTTGAGGCCACGAATGTGCGGGCGAGCTGCATTGAGCGGGCGATGGGACGAGCACGACAAGGTTGGGCCCACGAATGTGCGGGCGAGCCTGTCACAGGCGGGGAGATGGGGAGTAAGGGAGACGTGCTGTCGATGCCCTGGCGAATGCTCGCCGGCGGTTGACAAGCGTGAAGGCCACTCCGGCCGGTTGGGTGACGCACAATTCCGGCATGTTGCCGGGAGATGAGGAGAACAATGAACAAGCGCGACGAATTCTTGAAGTCTGAAATGGCTTAGATGCTGATGCCGGGAGAGAAGGTTCTGCACACGGCGACTGCTTTCACGGGGCCGCTCGTACTGGCCTCGCTGTTTGGTGTGGTGGGCCATGCCCTGCTCATCAAGCACTACTATGCCGTGCTGACGAACCGGCGCTTGGTGTTCATCCGCAGTTCGATGGGCCTTTTTGGGCTGAAGCCGCTGAGTCGTGGGGTCAGCGAGTTTCCCCTCGATTCCTTGTCGGCCGTCCACGTGGGCGGCATACTCAATCAGCGCAAGCTCACGCTGGAGAGCCGGGACGGCAGGCGAATGACGATCCGGCTGAACTCCCTGGTGCGCCAGGTGTCAGGCCAGAAAGAGTTCTGTGCTGAGGTGCCGGAGCTGTTGCAGCGAGCCGCGCAGGGCATCCTTCCTGCTTAGCTCCGCCGGGGAAAACAGCTTGCCATCCGCGCGGCGCCGTATTACGTGCCGGCCAACAACACTTGACCGCGTCGGCATGCCGCACGTTCATTTGCCGTGCAGCAAACGGCGGCGAAAGCGCTAGCAGCATGGCCGCCACTTCGAGTGGTGGAGGCTGCGACGCCCGCTGCTGGAGCCGGCCCCGCTTGGCCGAGCGAAGCGGCCGTGTTTACCACACATCGGCGCGGGCGACGGCCTGGGCTGCTGCCAGCTCGGTCGTTTGCGGCACCAGCTCCAGCCCGACGTAGCCGCGATAGCCCAGCTCGTAGAGCTGGCGCAGCACTCGATTGTAGTGAATCTCGCCCGTGCCCGGCTCATGGCGGCCGGGATGATCGGCGATCTGCACGTAGCCGAGCTGGTCGAAGCCGTCTGCCAGGTGGCCGCACAGGTCTCCCTCGCTGATCTGCATGTGATACAGGTCCCAGTTGATCTTCACATGGCTCGAGCCCACCTCTCGGCAAATGCGCACGGCCGGTTCGCTGCCGTACAGGCAGTGCCCCTTGTGATCGACGCGGATGTTCATAGGCTCGAGGATCAGCATCACCTCCTGCTCCTCGGCAATGGGAGCGGCCCGTTTCAGACCCTGGATGATGTGGTCGTGCATCTCCGCCTGCGTCATGCCTGGCTGATCGTTGCCGCCCACCACGGTCATCTTGGTGCAGCGCAGCCGCTTGGCCACCTCGCAGCCCTTGCGGACCGCCTCCACAAAGTCCTTGTGATTCGCCGGATCGTTCAGGCCGGGCTCGAAGCCCCAGGCCGTGAACTGCGCTAGCTCGATGCCCAGTTCCTCCATCAACCCTGCCACTGCATCGAGATCCTTGCCCTGCCATGGCCAGAATTCGACCGCGGGAAAGCCCAGCGAGGCCGCCAGACGGATTCGCTCCAGAAACGGGCGGTCTCGCCACCACATCTCGATGTTGACCGCAAAACGCGTGTGCGGCGTCTTGCCGGGCAGATCTTCGGCAGCTCCATGTGCCAAGGGCCCGGCCATGGCAGCCGCAGTCGCCCCCAAAGATGCTTGCAAGAAGCGACGACGCAATGGATTCGGCACAGCAGTCTCCTCTATAAAGTATCATTCCAGGCCCGCACGTCCGCGGCAGAGGCAAATGTCGCCCTGCGCGCCGGGCTGCCTAGCTTACGGCGCCCATTATGACTCAGACCGGCCGCTACATGTAGAACGCGGTCCCGTGATCTGCTGCCACAAGACGGGTCGCAACACGTGCCGCGCGTCACCCCACCCTCACTCGGCAGGGCCGGAGTAGAGCACAATTGCACGGCCGGGGCCGCCGTGGCAGTCTCGAATTCGCAGGGCGGCGAAGAGAAAATACGGTTGCCGATCCTGCGGAACGCTGCCCACGTTGTGGAGGAACTCCACACCCACCATCTGGCGGCTGCCCAGCGCCCAGTAAGTCATCAGGGCACGCCTGGGGTCCACGCCGCCCAGATCGGGCGCGTCCGTGGCCACGCAGCGGATGCCCCGCTCTTTCAGGTACACGATGGTTTCCGCCTGCGGTGCGGGCCACCCTTCGCTCTTGCCCAACAGCGGGTCGGACCAGACGCCGCCATCGTGGGGCTTGGGCCGCAAGTGGCGGTCGAGGTGCCCTGTGTAAAAGAGCACGATCTCGCCCGGCTTCAGGGGGCCATTCTCCCGCTCATACGCCTGTACCTGCTGCGGGGTAATCTCCGGCGAGGCAGGCCAGTCTGCCGGCCGCGTGCTGCCCACCAGAGAGCGCACGTCGATGATTCGCAGCTCGCCGCAGGTCCACTCGAGGGGCACCTTCTCTGCCGTCATGTCGCTGGTGCCGATCGGCCCGAACCGCTTTTCAAACTCCTGCAGCCAGACGCGCACCTGCGGGGCATATTCGGGGTAGCTGCCCGCGGGAGGCAAGGCATACGCAGGCGGTACCAGGTGCGTGCCGGCCATGGCGTCCATCAAATGCCCATGATGCCACAGGTCCAGATACTCGGAGTAGAGGAAATCGACCCTCAAGTAAACCTGGCGGTGTTCGCCCGCCAACGCACCGGGAGAGGTGAGCGGATACTCCGGTGAAAGCGTGGGAGACAGATCAACCGCCCGCTTGTGACGGCAGGCCTCGATCAGCCGCTGGGGCAACGCTCCTCCCACGATGGAGAATGCCCGACCCTCTCCATACGGGCCGCCCGCGTGCTTGGGACCCAGCATGCAATAAAACGCGCCCGTGGGCGGCAACGCACCCAGATTCGTGGCGCCCTCGGTCCAGATCATGCCGTATTTCAGCCCGGCGTAGTGGGTGGGCTCGGCCAAGTCGGGCAGAGGCCCCATGCTGGGACTGTCGGTTCCCAGGGCCATCACGCCGCGAGAGGCGAGCAGTTCCATGCAGGTAGGATCGGGGTCGGGATAGCCGGGCACCTTGCGTTCGAGCACATCGGCCACAAAGCGGCGGCCCTCGGGAAAGGGGCGGTAATAGCGGTCCGAGTAGTCGCTGCGGAACAGCACCACATCGCCGAAACGCACGGGAC
Organism: Pirellulales bacterium; assembly: GCA_023511675.1. Lineage (GTDB taxonomy): Bacteria > Planctomycetota > Planctomycetia > Pirellulales > JAIMBC01 > JAIMBC01. The sequence continues at coordinate 3,520 of JAIMBC010000060.1, read as the reverse complement.
GATGCTCTCGTTCAAACCGCTCCACATGTTCCGGCCGCACCAGGGGGCTGATGCCGGGAGGGGCCTGATCGAGCAAGTCACGCACGTCAACCACGCACGCTTCGCCGCCGAACTGCCAGGGCTCGATCTTGTCTGTATATGCCAGGCCCAGCGGCCCGGACTTTTCTCGCTTGAGGTCCGGCCGGGCAACCGAGTGGGGCGGCACGTCGAGCTGCGTCGCCGTGTTACCGTCGATCAGCAGCACGTCCACGTTGTAGGGCGAGTCGGGCCCAATGGTCCGCTGATGCACAAGCTGGAATCGCGGGAAGGGATATGCCGGCCAGGTACAGGGATACTCCGGGGCAATCACGAGTGAGTGATCCACAAACCGACTCTGGCTACCGGCGCCTTCGTCCGCGGCCAGGTGTCTGGGTGCCACGCACGCTGAGACCAGTACGGCAGGCACGAGCGCTGCGGCTGTCAACCGCCGCTGCCAACGCAGAACAGGGTGTGCGAGGCGAGAGCAGATCACGGTTTGGATCTCTGGTCAAAGATTCTGAAACGTGGGTGGGGCCAGGGCGTGAGCCAGCTCGAGCGGGGACTACTGGTGCATGGCCCAGGCGGCCGCAGCACGACCGGCGAACGGCTTGCCGCTGGGTGCATTGTGGCCCCGGGTCGCGCGCTGCACAAGCAGCCGAGCCTGTGGTATGGCACGTTCGCAGAAGGCGCTGCGCTGTCGGCCGCAACAACTCGAAGCCGGTGCTGCCGCCAGCGAAACACCAGCGGTTTGGCGCCATGCCATGATGGATGGCAATCCCCGCGCATCACCCCAATGCACCATTACGCCTTGCTGGAACGACGGTCGGCGAGATAAGTTGGTGATACGACGCCCCGCGTCGTTCGTATTCGGGGCCATTGCCACGGGGCCGTTCCGCAGACGATGACCCAAGAACCGCCACCGCAGCCCGACCTTGCAACGGATCAACCGCTCCCGCCCGCGCAAGCGGGCGATCCTCTCCCCCCCAGGCCCGACTCGGGCCGCAGGCGGCGCGGACTGGTGCCGCTGGTGCTCTTTCTGTGCACGCTCGCCTCGACGTTCTGGGCAGGCATGGCGTCGGGCAAGCCAGACACACTGGTGCGCAACGGGCTTTTGTACATGACAGCGGTGACGGCCATCCTGGTGGCCCACGAGATGGGGCATTTCTTGCAATGCCTCAGAAACCGCGTCCCTGCATCGTGGCCCTACTTCATCCCCATGCCGCTGAGTTTGATAGGGACGATGGGAGCGGTGATTGTGATGGGGGCGGGCCGTGCTCATCGTCGCGCGCTGTTCGACATAGGCATCAGCGGCCCCGTGGCGGGATTGCTGGTGACGCTGCTGGTGTACGGCGTGGCAACGGCGGAAGTGGTGCAGCAAACCCTGCCGGGCACGCTGTCGATCGGCGATCCGCTGCTGCTGCGGCTGGCCATGCGGCTGGTACGGCCGGAATTGCCCGCGGACGCGGAGCTTTGGTTCAACCCCTTCTTGCAGGCAAGCTGGGTGGGCATGTTCATGACGGGCCTGAACATGCTGCCGATCGGCCAGCTTGACGGCGGGCACGTGAGCTATGCCTTGTTCGGCCGGAGATCGTACATGCTTGCCTGGACCACGCTGGCGGTGGCGGCCGTGTACATTGCCTATTCCAGGCAGTACGCGTTTTCGGTGATGCTGGTGCTGGCCGTGCTGTTTGGGCCGCAGCATCCGCCCACGGCCGATGACACGGTGCCGCTCGGGTGGTATCGCACGTGCCTGGGCATGGCGTCGCTGGTGTTGCCGCTCGTGTGCGTGCCGCCGACGTTGGTATCTTTCAACTAGGTCCGGCGGCGAGGGGCGGCAGATTCGGGCCCGGCAGGCCTGCCGATGGTCAGAAGGCGTAGCGGACCTCCACCTGCCGGTGTACCAGCGGCGGGATGGCCAGGGGGGTGAGCGTCTCCGTGGCCTGGGTGAGGCATTCTTCCCACGGGGGGATGGTTCCCGTCTGATAGAAGCGTTCCACGTAGCGCCAGTCGGTGGCCACGAAGTCGCTGTACCAGTGGTCGAGATCCTGCACGCCGGCCTCATGAAGGAGCTGCATGCCTAGCCGGCCTGCTTGCAGTTCGTAGCGGTGAAGTACCCGCATGAATTCCGGCATCTCTGTGGTGGTTTGCAGTGCCGCCACCGCGTCGGCCAGCGAGGGCGCTACCCACTGGACCGAGTGGCCGAAGAGATGCAGCAGGATGAAGCACTGCATTTCGAAGGCGACGTCGGGGTCGATCACAATCTCCAGGCCATCGAAGATGCCGGTGCGCGGCGGCTCCAGAGCTGCATAGGCCAGGCGAAAGCCATGCTTCACCACGCGCGAGACACAGCCTGTCCAGACCTGCACCAGCCGATCTTCCGGCAGCCGGCCCACGAGCAAGGGCCGCCGGCAGCCGACAAGTTCCGCTGCGGTAAGATTGCTCACGGCGTCTCCCCATGCTGCTGGTGCTGGGTTTGGCTGCGGCGTGTCTCTCCAGAAGGCTAAAGTGCCCGGCGGATGCGACGCGTTGGCCGGCCAAAGGGGGTGGCCCGCGCGGCGGCTGGCGCAGCAGGGGCCGCCGGCGCCGCCGTGCTGGCGGCGATGGGGAGCGGCGAGGGCTGGCCTTCTCCCGCCGTGGGGGCATGCGAGGCGGCTACCATCATGGGGGGGGGCCCCGGGCGTGCTCCCACGGCATCGAAGCCGGGGATTTCGTCGCGTTCGAGGAGGCGGTTAATCCGCATTTCGATGCGTGTGAGTTCGGGGCCTTCCTCAGGCGTCACGAAGGTGTAGGCCACTCCCTGGCGTCCCATGCGGCCGGTGCGGCCGACGCGGTGTACATAGTCGTCGCAGAAGGTGGGGATATCGTAGTTGATGATGTGGGAAATGGCGGTGACGTCGATGCCGCGGCCCACCACGTCGGTGGCAATCAACAGCCGGACCTTGCCGGCGCGGAAGTCGGCCATCACCCGGTCCCGGGTCTTTTGCGGCAAATCGCCGTGGATGCAGGCCACGCCCTCGAGCTTGCGAGAGAGGCGGGCGAACACCTTCTCGGTGCCGCGCTTGGTGCGGCAGAAGACGATCGCCTGCTGGGGCTGCTCGCGCGCCAGCAGCTTGAGCAGCAGATCGAACTTGCGCTCGCTGATCACCGTGAAATAAAACTGGGCGATGGTCTCGACGGCCAGTTCGCGCGGCGAGAAATTCATGCTCTCCGGCTCGCGCATGTAGCGGCGCGCCAGGCGCTCAACAGGCGGCGGCACGGTAGCGCTTAACAGCAAGGTCTGCCTGGAGGCAGGAGCGCGGCGGAGGATTTTCTCGATGTCCGGGCGGAAGCCGATGTCCAGCATCCGGTCGGCCTCGTCCAGCACGGCAAATCGCAGATGGTCCAGCTTGAGGGAACCGCGTGCCAGGTGGTCGAGCACGCGTCCCGGCGTGCCCACCACCACGTCCACGCCGCGCCGCAGCTTTTCGAGCTGCTTGCGCAGCGGCGTGCCGCCGTACACGGC
>JAIMBC010000059.1 GCA_023511675.1 Pirellulales bacterium | reverse complement strand
GTGCATTTCCATGCGCGTGGTCGCCACGCGGCTGCCGAGCCGGATCGTCTCGGCGCTGGCCTCGAAGTGCGGGCCCGTGGCCGGCCGCAGGTAATCGACGCGCAGATCGATCGTGCCGAGCTTGGAGAAGCGCGCCAGCCGCGCCTCCACCGGCTCGTCCAGGTGGCGGGCGCCGATGGCCAGCATCACCGCCAGTCCTCCCATCGCGTCCAGCGTGGCGCTGATCACGCCGCCGTGCAGGCGCCGGTGCAGGAAGTGCCCGATCAGGTCTTCGCGCATGTCGATGCGTGCGCGCGCGCGCTGCGGATCGAAGGCCGTGATTCTCAGGCCGAGCACGCGGTTGAAGACGATGCGCTCCTCGAACATCGCGCGCAGCAGTTCGACGAACTGCGGCTCGAACGGCCCGGCCTTGCCCATCGTCACTGCGGCAGCGCGCGCGCCAGCAGCGCCGAAAAGACCGACTTCTCGGAACTCACCGCGAGCTTCACGATCAAGGACGGTGTAGCCACCAGCAACGATCTGGACGGCAAGTCGCCGCTGTTGCGGCTCGCCGGCGGGCGTGTGCGCCAGCACATCGGCCGCCTCCCCCAGCGACTCCAGCATGAGCGTTCCACCCGCACGCGACTCCGTGGACGCAGAGGGGGCGCAAGCCCCTTTCCGCGATGCCGCCTCCTCGCCGCCGAGCCGCGGCCGACCCTGCACCGCCAGCAAACGCCGCAGCGGCTCCAGGTCCGCCAACAGCTCCGTCGCCGAGGCATAGCGGTCTTCGGGCTTCTTGGCCACCAACCGGCGGAACACATCGTCCACCGCCGCCGGTAGGCCCCGCACCTGGGCGACGAGCGACGGAATCGGCTCGTCCCGGTGCGCCAGAATCACCTCCACGGGCGACGACCCCTGATACGGCGTGCGGCCCGTCAGCAGGTAGTACAGCGTGCAGCCCAGGCTGTACAGGTCGCTGCGCGCATCGGCCGCCTTGGTGTTGGCCGCCTGCTCCGGAGACATGAAGTGGGCCGTGCCCAGCACCATCCCCGTGCGGGTAAGAGCCGTGGCCTCCTCGCCGGCAGGATCGGCGATCCGTGCCAGACCCAGGTCCAGAATCTTGACCGTGCCCCGCGCATCTACCAGCAGGTTGCCGGGCTTGATGTCCCGGTGGATCACGCCCTGGCTGTGCGCATATTCCAGCCCCCCAGCCGCCTGGATGATGCAGTCGAGGGCACGCTCTGGCGCCAGAGGGCCTTGCTGCTTGACCAGATGGTGTAGGTCTTTCCCCTCCACGTACTCCATCACCAGGTAGTGCACGCCGTCCTGCTCTCCCGCATAGACTGTGCGCACCACGTTGGGATGCTCCAGGCGGGCAGCGGCCTTCACCTCCTGGTGGAAGCGGCGGACCGCCGCCGGCGAATGGACAGCCCGCTCGTGCAGGATCTTCAGGGCAAATAGCTTCTGCAGCCGGCGATGCACCGCCTTGAACACCCGCCCCACGCCGCCGGCGCCGAGTTCGTCGACAATCACATACTCGCCCAAGATCAGCGTGGGCAACAGCCGGTGCATCAGGGCGCGGGCCTGGTAAGCAGTGAGCTTTTGCTGCCGAACCAGCTCCTCGGCCAGCGCCTGCGCATCGGCCGTGCGGCCGGAGGAGGCAAGCTGCGACTGCACGGCCTTCAGCTCCTCTGCCGGCAGCAGCCCGCTTTGGGTGAGCAGGGCGCCCAGCTCGTCGCCGGAAAGGCTGGGCCAGGCACTACGCGCCGAGCCGCCGTGCGGCGCAGGCGGCGGGGTGGTGGCCACATCTTCCTCCGCCGGCGGCCGGACCAGCCAACCCATCGCCTTCAGCCGGGCAATCTGTTCGGCCAGCCGCTGCTCTAGATGGGGCCGGCCTGCACACAGTTGTGAGGGGGGCAGGTCCCGTCCTTGCTGGTAGGCTTGCTGCCACTGGTTCAGCAAATCCAACAGATCCGTATCGTCGCTCATGCAATTTCGGCTGGAGGGGGACCTAGCCGGCACGACGGCCCTGCAGCATGGCCTGGAGACTGAGACAGGCAGACAACCAGCGGCGGTCCACCGTGCGGACCGAGACGTGCAGCACCTCGGCGGCCTCGCGGTGGCTTAGACCCTGGTAGTAGACCAGATTGAATACCTCGCGTTCGTCGTCCGGCAGCGACTTCACATACTGCTCGTGAAACTCGGCCCACTCCAGCAAGTTGGCAGGCTCATTGGTGGTGTCGGGGCGGTCGTAGGGAACCTGCGGATCGGAACGGTGGGAGTCGGGCAGGTTGGTCTCGTGCAGACCGCCGGCGCCCTGCGGGCCGAAGTGGTGGCGCACCAGGTCGATCAGCTCCCGGCGGATCTGCAACGCCGCCAGGCGGAAGAAGTGGGCCGTGCTCTCCGGCTTCACCTCCGCCAGCGAGCGGTGCAGGCGAAGCATGGCGTTCTGCAACACGTCTCCGGTCTGCTCCCAGCGCTGCAAGTTCGGATAGCCCCGCAGCATCTGGCTGGCCAGCTTGCGGAGCCGTTCGCAAGAGTGGGCAAGCAGCTCGTCGCGGGCCTGGCTGTCTCCCTGGCGCCAGCGCGCCAGGCAATCCACCAGTTTTTGATCCCCTTCGTCCACGAGCGTTACCTCACCTGGGGGCGAAATCAGGCCGCGCTGGATGGCACTTGCGGCGGAGAGGCCGACGCCGCGCCCCGGTCAGGCACGCCGCCTGGGGATGGCACGGCTGGCCGGCTCTCTGCTAGTGTACCGCAGCCTCGAGAGAGGGGCCAGCCACGCTCCTGTCCCGCGGGGGTGCCACGGCAGCGACGCCGAAACCGCCGGCTCGGTCCGGCTGGGCTTGCAGGCCTGCGGGGCTAGCCTATAATTTGCTGCGCCACGGCTGTCGCGGGTGTAGCTCAGTTGGTAGAGCACGACGTTGCCAACGTCGTTGTCGTGGGTTCGAGTCCCATCACCCGCTTTTTGTTTTTTTGGCGGCGTCGGCCGGCGGACGAGCGGATGAACCAACAACCAGCGTGATCGACGGGGCATCAGGCAAGCCTGCCCCTTGAGCCTGTTGGCGGCCGAGTCGCACGGGCCTGGGCCGCGGGCTCAAGAAATAAGGCACACGGAGAGCAGCGGGATGCAGGATGACTTGTTAGAACAGCAACCAGCCGAGGAAGAACTGGCGGGAGGGGATGAGCACCTAGACAGCGGGGAGGAGGTAGCGCGCAAGCTCGTCCAGGAGGTACAGATCCATGTGCTGGGCGCCTGCCAGCGGCACGTACGGGTGAGCATCCCGCGCGAGGAAATCGATCGATACGTGGAGGAGACGGTCGGCAAATTGGCGCTGGATGCGGTCGTGCCCGGCTTTCGGCCCGGGCGTGCGCCGCGCAAGCTGGTGGAACGCCGTTTTCGCAAGGAAGTGTTGCAGCAGGTGAAGTCCAGCTTGCTCAACGATAGCGTGGCGCAACTGATCGACGATTATGACCTGGTGCCGATCTCCGAGCCGGAGCTGGAAGAAGAGCATGTGCTGCTGCCCGAGACGGGCCCGATGGTCTACGAGTTCCATCTGGAGGTGCGGCCCGAGTTCGAGCTGCCGCAGTGGAAGGGTCTGGAGCTGGAGTCGCTGGACGAGCAGGTGACGGACCAGGATGTCGAGGAAGCGCTACGGGCCATGCTGCTGCGGTACGGCACGCTGGAACCCACGTTAGAGCCAGCCGCGAAGGGGGACCACGTCACGGTCAATCTGACGTTCCGTTATGGCGAGCGGCTGCTCCGCGAGCTGCGGGAACAGGAACTCGCCCTGGCGCCGCGGCTGCTGTTCCGCGATGCCATCCTGGAAGGCTTCGATGCCCTGCTGGCCGGCGCACGGCCCGGCGAGCGCCGCACCGGCACGCTCACCCTCTCCTCCGACGTGGCCGACCCCGCCTTGCGCGGTCAGCAGGTCGAGGTCGAGCTGGAAGTGCTTGACGTGAAGCGGCCCCAGCCTGCCCCTATTAACGAGTCCCTGTTGCAGCGCGTGGGCGGCTTCCAGGACGAGCAGGAATTGCGCCAGGCCGTCCGTCGCAGCCTGACGTTGCGCTACGAGTTTGAGGCCCGTCGTCATCTCCGCAACCAGATCCGCCAGAAGCTGCTGGCCCAGGCCAACTGGGACCTGCCGCCAGGCCTGCTGCGCAGTCAGGCCCAGCGCGAGATCGAACGGTTCATGCTGGAACTGCGCGCCAGCGGATATGACGAGGACACCATCCTGGCCCGGGTCAACGAAGTGCGGTTGGATATCCTGGCAAACACCCGGTGCGCCTTGCAAGAGCACTTCTTGCTGGAACGCATCGCCGAAGAGGAGGGCATCAAGCTCACGGAAGAAGATATCGACCTGGAAGTGGCTCTGATCGCCGCCCAGCAGCAGGAAAGCCCGCGCCGGGTGCGGGCCCGGCTGGAGAAATCCAACCAGATGGACGCCCTCTACAACCTGGCCATCGAGCGGCATGTGCTGCAAAGGATTCTGGATCACGCCACCTTCACCAAGGTCGAACGCAAGAAGGCGGAAGTCTCCGCCACGGCGCTGGACGAAAGCGTGTGCGGCGAAGCAGCCCCCGAGTCGGCGCCGCCATCCGCCGAGCTTCCCCCGGCGCAGGCCGCAGCCAGCCCGTCCGATTCTCCTACAGCCGGCCCGCCCGAGACATCTCCTCCACCCCCTGCCAGCGAGCCGCAGCGATGAGCCCATTCCCACCCGCACCCCAGGCCAACTACCGCGAGTACCAGCGGCAGCGCCAGCTCACCCTCGGCGACCTGCTGCTGGAAAACCGCATCATCCTCTTGCAAGGCGAGATTCACGACGGCAACGCCAACGAAGTTGTGATGAAGCTGCTCTACTTGCAGAGCGAGAATCGCCGCAAGGACATCCACTTCTATCTCAACTCGCCCGGCGGCAGCGTCACCGCCACGCTGGCCATCTACGACACCATGCAGATCCTCTCCTGCCCCGTGGCCACCTATTGTGTGGGCCTGTGTGCCAGCGGCGCAGCGGTGTTGCTGGCCGGCGGCACCAAGGGCAAGCGCTATGCCCTGCCCCACGCCAAGATGATGATCCACCAGCCCTACGGCCAGGTGGGCGGCCAGGTTTCCGACATCGAAATCCAGGCCAAGGAGATCCTCAAGACCCGAGAAATGCTGAACCAGATTCTCGCCCAGCATACCGGGCAGCCCATCGAGCGGATCGCCAAGGACACCGACCGCGACTTCTACATGAACGCACAGGAAGCCAAGGAGTACGGGCTGGTGGACGAAATTCTCACCCGCCCACCCTCCCCGGCGGAAGAAGAGTGAGGCTGCCATGCCCCTGATCCCCTTTGTCATCGAGAAGAGCGGCCGCGAAGAGCGGGCGATGGACATCTACAGCCGGCTCCTCAAGGACCGGATTGTGTTCCTGGGCACCGCCATCAATGACGAGGTCGCCAATGCCGTCGTCGCCCAGCTCCTGTTCTTGCAGTCCGAGGATCCGCGGGCAGACATCCACCTGTACATCAACTCCCCCGGCGGAAGCGTCTCGGCCGGCCTGGCCATCTACGACACCATGCAGTTCGTGGCCTGCGATGTGGCCACCTACTGCATCGGCCAGGCAGCCTCCATGGGCGCTGTGCTGCTGGCCGCCGGCACCGCCGGCAAGCGGCATGCGCTGCCCAACTCGCGGATCATGATCCACCAGCCCATGGCCGGTGTGGAAGGTACTGCCGAGGAGATCATGATCCATGCCCGAGAGTTCACGCGCGTCAAGCACCGGCTGAACAACATCCTCATCAAGCACACCGGCCACCCGCTGGAAAAAATCGAGCAAGACACCGACCGCGACCGCTTCATGTCGGCCCAGGAGGCGCTGGAATACCGCCTCGTAGACCGCGTGATCGAGCGTGCCGAGCCTCCCAGGCCCGCTGAATCGTAACCGCTGCCAGCCCAACGCAGTCAGCTTGGCGAGGTATGCGCTGCTCGGCCACGGCGTATCGCTTGAGCGTGTGCCGCCCTCTTGTGCCGGCACGCCTCGGTGCGGAGGAGCTGCCCCGCCTGCTTGGCAAGTGGCGACGTTGCTGGAGGCGATGCGGTTGGCAAGGGTCCGCCTAGTCACTGGCAAAGTCACAAGGTCATGGACAACGCTGAACGCCTCGAGAAACTCGACCAGCTTGAACGTGAAGCGCGTGAACTGGAACGCAAGGCCGAACAGTTCTATCAACAGATCGCCCAGTTGCAGGCCTCAGAGCAAACCAATTCTCTTGAGTATCGAGTTGCCATGATCTACGCCAAGGCGACGCGCCAGCACCTGCATGCTGTTCGCTCGGAGGCACGAAGACTCCGTAAGCTATGTTGCTTGACCGTAAGAGAAGCGCAGGAGCTGAGGGTCCCCACGTTCAATCACCACTTTTACCATGTGGCAAAGCGAATGCTCCCTGAACAGCAGTTTCAGGCAATCAAGTCCGAAGCCGACAAAGCGTACAGAGAAGAACTCGACCGTCGGCAGTTGGAGCCCTAGCCAACCGATGCACCGGCAGGGCTACCTTGTACATCAGGTCCGAGCCCGCACTGCCAGACCGTTTCGTGTCTCAGCTGAAATCCGATCAGGCTATCTCAAGCATGGGCTCTAATCGCGCCAGCGGCGGGTGAGGTCGCCATAGGCGTCGATGCGGCGGTCGCGCAAGAAGGGCCAGTGGGTGCGCACGGCCTCGATCTGCTCCAGGTGGCACTCGACCAAGAGCGTTTCTTCCTCGGTGTGGCTGGCGCGGGCCAGCACGTTGCCATTGGGATCGGCGGCGAAGGAGGCGCCCCAGAATTCCAATTCGCCTTCGTGGCCCACGCGGTTGACGGCGGCGACAAACAGGCCGTTGGCGATGGCGTGGCTGCGCATGATGGTCTCCCAGGCGGCGTGCTGGGTGGTGCCGAACTCTGCCTTCTCGTGGGGGTGCCACCCGATGGCGGTGGGATAGCAGAGAATCTCGGCCCCTGCCAGTGCCGTCAGCCGTGCCGCCTCGGGATACCATTGGTCCCAGCAGACGCAGGGGCCGAGATGGGCAAACCGTGTGGGCACGGAGATGAAGCCCAGATCTCCTGGGGCGAAGTAGAACTTCTCGTAGTAGCGTGGGTCGTCCGGGATGTGCATTTTGCGGTAGAGGCCTGCCAGGCGGCCGTCCGCGTCGTAGACGACTGCGGTATTGTGGTAGACGCCGGCGGCGCGGCGTTCGAAGACGGAGCCGAGCACGACCACGCCGTGGTCGCGGGCGGTCTGTTGGAGCATGTCGGTGGTAGGGCCGGGGATGGGTTCGGCCTCAGCGAAGCGAGCGTGATCCTCATCCTGGCAGGGGTAATGCATGGCGAAGAGTTCGGGCAGCACAACCACGTGGGCGCCGGCAGCCGCGGCTTCGGCGATGCGGGCCCGTGCTTTCTCCAGGTTGGGCTGCCGAGCCGCCTCGCACCGCATTTGAACAAGTGCCAGCACTACGTGACGTGGGGGGGGAGACATGTTAGCTGTGGGGGGTGATGCGCGGCAAGCCGGGCGGTCCGGGCGCGGCACGCGGCGGTTTGAGACGAAGTGGAGTCTGGGTAACGAAAGTCCAGCAGAGGAACGGGTGGCGGATACATGCTGGCGGTTGGTAGGGGTAAAGCGGCACCGCTGGTGGGGAGGCAGCAGGCGAGCGTCTCAGGAGGAACGCAGGAAGGCGGGCTTCAACTCCCGACCTTGAGCATCTTGCAGTTCAAGGCTCATGTGTTCGGGAGAGACGTGTTCCAGTCCGAGCACCTGAATCACGACCTTGTGCTCCTCTTCCAGCCGGGCGAGGTCGCGGCGTTTCTTGTTGTTGAGGTAGTTGGCCACGTCGTCGGCGACGCTGAGCGAGACGCGCGCCACGCCTTCGGTTTGGCAGGCGAGGATGAGTGCGCGCACGGCCTCGATGGCCATGCTCTCGGCGGTCTTGACCACCCCCGTGCCGCGGCAGCCGGGGCAGTCTCGAAACAGGCTGCGCTTCAGGCTGGGGCGGATGCGCTGGCGGGTCATTTCGATCAGGCCGAAGGGACTGGTGCGCAGGATCTTCGTTCGGGCGCGGTCGCGCTTCACGGCGTCGCGCAGGGCGCGCTCCACGCCGCGGCGGTGCTTCTCCTTGCGCATGTCGATGAAGTCGTTGACGATCACGCCGCCGAGGTCGCGGAGTCGTAACTGCCGGGCGATCTCCTTGGCGGCCAGCAGGTTCATCTGGTAGGCGGTTTCCTCGGCATTGTCATCGGCCCGGAAGTTGCCGCTGTTCACGTCGATGGCCACCAGGGCTTCGGTCTGGTCGATGACAATGCCGCCCCCCTGCTTGAGGGGCACTTCGCGCTGGTGGATGCGGGCGATCTCTTCCTCCAGCCCGTATTTGTAAAACAGCGGCTCCTTGCCCTGGTACAGGTGCAGGCGGTCGGCATAGCGCGGCATGACCATCTGCAAGAATTCCTTGGCACGCTCGTAGGCCTGCGGCTCGTCGATCAGGATGGCATCCACATCACTGGTGAAGATGTCGCGGATCGTGCGGATGATCATGTCGCTTTCCTGGTAGATGTCGATGGGGGCGGGATGCTTCTTGATCCGCCGCACGATCACCTTCCAGAGACGCAGCAGGTAGGCCAGGTCGCGCGAGAGTTCCTTACGCGTGCGATCGACGCCGGCCGTGCGGATGATGAATCCCAGTCCCTTGGGCGGATTGAGTTCCAACAGCACGTCACGCAGCTTGCGGCGCACGTCTTCGTCCTCAATCTTCCGCGAGACGCCCACACGGCCCAGGGCCGGCATCAGCACCAGGTACCGCCCCGGAATGCTGATGTATGTCGAAAGCGTGGGGCCCTTGGTGCCCATCCCCTCCTTGATGACCTGGACCAACACCTCATCTCCCCGGCGGAGCACATCCTGGATGGGGGGTTTAACCCGCGGCCGCGCGCCGGGGCGGGGACGGCGGCCGCGGCGGCGGCGGCCGCTTGCCTCGCCCCCTGCTTCCCCGTTGCGAGGGGTGCGCGAGCCCAGCTCGATCGGCTGCGATGGATCGTAGCCTCCCTGCCGAAAGTACTGAGGTTCCAGGTCGCTCACGTGCAAGAAGCCGTTGCGCCCCACGCCAAAATCGACGAAGGCCGCCTGGATGCTGGGCTCGAGGTTGACCACACGACCCTTGTAAATGTTCCCCACGTAGTTGTCTTGGCTGGCTCGCTCGATGTAGAGTTCTTCCAGCACGCCATCCTCAACGATGGCAATCCGGCATTCTTCCGGCTGCGAGACGTTGATCAGCATCTCCTGTTTCATGGTCCTCGCTTTCGTGGTCAAGGGGTTGGGGGGGCCAGCTCCACGCGCGTGCGGGTGAGGTAGGCGCCGCTGTCCAGCAAATCGTCCAGGCCCAGGGCCGCCAGCACGTCGCGCGGCCGGGGGGTGCCGGCAGGGGCGGCCTCTGCGGCGGGAATGGCGCTGGCGTCTGTGGCAGCGGCCGCCGCCTCGGCAAGGGGGGGGGCAGCGGCCGCGGCAGCCTTTGCCTGCGTCGGAGGCGCGGCGATGGTGAAACGCAAGATGCCTCCGCAGATTTCCAGGTCTGCCAGCGTAGCCCGCAGATCGGCCGGCGGCCTGCCAAGACGAGGGACAAGCAGCGGACCATCAACCCCCAGCAGGCGTGCAGCGGCCCCCGCAGCGCTTGCCCGGCGCGGGGGCGGCAGGGGAAAGAAATAATGGGCACGTACCACACGTGCGGCGGTTCCGCGCGGCGGCAGCGGTTCGATGGCGGCCAATTCGAGTCCGGGCGGCAGCTCGCCGGCCAGACGTTGCCAGACCTCTTGCGGCGCCAGCGCGGCATCCAGTTCGGCTTCCAGGACCTCATCCAGGCCGGCCACGCCCAGGGCCAGCGCCGCGGGGAAACTCAACCGCGGCTTGGGATGAAATCCCTGGCTCATGCGTAGGGGCAGGCGCGCGCGGCGGAAGGCCCGTTCCCAGCATCGCACCAGGTCATGGTGGCCGATCAGGCGCAGCAGCCCCAGCTTGCGGAAGCGGAGCCGCAGCCGCGTGCGTGTGGAAGGGGCCGAGGCAGGCGGCTGACGGGCGCCGAGCTGGCAGGCCGGCTCATGGGCCGCGCCGCTTTGCTGATGCGCCGCCTCAGCCGCCGTCCCATCCTCCGGCGACGAGCAGGCGGCCGCGCTGCGGGCGGATGCCGGAAGGGCCAGTTTGCCCAAGCCTAAAGCGCTCATCAGACCACCAGTTCCGGAACGGCCTTGCGTGTTGCCTCACGGAGGTAGGCGGCCACATCGCGCGCATGCTCCAGCGCCATGGCCCGCGCGGCCACCTCCTCGCACTGGGCCAGCGAGACGCTGCGGCACACCTGCTTGATCTCGGGGATGGCGGCTGGCGGCACGCTGAGCTGCCGGATTCCCAGCCCCAACAGCAGCATGGTGTACATGGGATAGCCGCTCATCTGGCCGCAGAGGCTGATGGGGCGGTTGCCCTGGCGGGCGCCGCGCACAGCAAGCTGGATCAGGCGGAGCACGGCGGGGTCGGCGGCGGAATAGAGTCCGGCCACTTCCTTGTTGCTGCGGTCCACCGCCAGGGCGTACTGGATCAAGTCGTTGGTGCCGATGGAGAGAAAGTCGACCTCCTCCACGAATTGATCAATCATGATCACGGCGGCGGGCACCTCGACCATCATGCCGACCTGCAACTGGCGCCGGAAGGGGATCTGGGCCTCCTCCAGGTCTTCCATCACATCCGCCAGCACCATGCGTGCCTGGCGCAGCTCCATCACCGTGGAGATCAGTGGGAACATGATGCGCAGCTCGCCGAGCACGCTGGCGCGGAGGAGCGCCCGCAACTGCGTGCGGAATAGCGGCAAATTACGCAGCGACAGCCGAATGCTTCGCAGCCCCAGAAACGGATTGGGCTCCTCATCGCTGGCACGATGCGCCACGACCGCCAGCTTGTCAGCGCCCAGATCGAGCGTGCGAATGACCACCGGCTTGCTTTCCATCTGCCGCATCACGTAGGCGTAGGCCTGGTAGTGGTCCTCCTCGTCGGGAACCGTATCGCTGCTGAGGTACAGGAACTCGGTACGGTAGAGTCCGATGCCGTCGCATCCCAGCTCGCGGCAGAGGCGGGCCTCGTGGGGGAACTCGATGTTGCCCAGCACGTGAATCCGCGTGCCGTCGGTGGTGACGGCGGGCAATTCGGTGAGCGCGGCCAGCCGTGTTTCCAGACTGCGTTGCTGTTCGGCCTCCCGCTGATAGCGGGCGATCGTCTGCTCGTCGGGTTGGAGGATCACCAGGCCCTGATTGCCGTCGATGATCACGAGGTCTCCGCCGGACACTTCGCTGAGGAAAGGGCCGGTACCGACGACGGCGGGAATGGCCAGGGCCTCGGCCACAATGGCGGTGTGGCTGCCCGCAGCGCCGGTCTCGGTGACGAAGCCGCGCACATAGCGCCGATCGAGATTGGCGGCCTCGCTGGGCGTAAGGCTGTAGGCCAGCACCAACACCGGGGAGGTCAAGTGGGCGATCTCCTCACGCCGTTCGCCCAGCAGGTGGCGTAGCAGGCGTTTCTCGATGTCGGCAATGTCGCCGGCGCGTGCGGCCAGCAGGCTCGATTCCAGCGACTCGAACACCTTGGCGTAGCGGCGGAGGGTACGGCTGACCGCGTACTCGGGGGAGTAGTGCCGTTGCGTAATAAGCTGTTCCAGCTCCTGCTGGAGCTGGGGGTCGTTGAGCATCTGCAGGTGTGCGGCGAAGATGGCGCCGTACTGCGGCCCTAGCTCGCGCGTGACGGCATCGCGGTTGCGTTCGATCTCCGCGGCGGCGGCACGGCGGGCCTCGGCGAGCCGAGCCAGCTCGCTCTCCACGGCGTCGCGCGCGACGAACCGGCGGGGGATGCGGAATCCCTCGCGGTCCAGTACCAGTGCCTCGCCAATGGCTACACCGGGCGAAACGGCGATGCCCTGCAGTCGTTGCATGGATCCTTCCGGTGGCCGCAAACGCCGGCGCTGGGCGCGGCCGCTGGCAGCTTGCCGGCCGGGGGCTGCACTACGGCAGCCCGCTGCGGCCATCCGCTACGCTTCGTTGTTCGGGTTGTCCTCGGCAAAGTTGTGCGCCAACAACTCTGCCAATGCCTCGAGGGCAGTTTCCGCATCACCGCCCTCCGCCTCAATCCGCAATTCCGTGCCCGGGCCGGCAGCAAGGGTCAGCAAGGCCAGAATGCTCTTGCCATCGACCCGCTCATGGCCCTTCACCAGCTCGATCTTGGCCTGGAATTGGCTGGCGAGCTTGACGAACTCGTGGGCCGGCCGGGCATGCAATCCCTGCGGATTGCTCACCACGACCGTCCGGCTCGCGCGTTGGACATCCATCGCGGACATGGGGCCTAGCAGCGTCAGCTCACAAATTGATTGTTGTCCGCCTCGTCGAGCAGTTGCAGAATCTCCTCAGCATTGCGGGCTTGCTTGAGGAACCTGCAAAACGTGTCATCGCGCAACTGGCGCGACACGTTTTCCAGGGCACGCAGGTGATCGCCGGGGCGGTCCGGAGGCGAGACGATCAGCACGAACAGGTTGACCCGTTCGCCATCCAGGCTGTCGAAATCGACGCCCTCGCTGCTGATCGCCACCGTGCCCACCAGCCGCTCCACGCTGGGATGTTTGGTGTGGGGCACGGCGATGCCGCGGCCAATGCCCGTGCTACCCAGATCCTCCCGCTTCAGCACCGCTTGCACGATGCTCTCGAAGTCCTCGGGGTGGATCTTGCCCGCGTCTACCAGGGCTTGCACCATCTCGCGGATCACCCCCTCTTTGTCATCGGCCGTCAGTTCGACCCGAACCGCCTCTCGGCTGATGAAGTCGGCAAACTTCATGAACGATCCTTTCTGTCGCGGACCGGAGCGCTTGGCACCGTGCGATACCTCGCCTATTCGCCCATCGTCTCGGCTTCGCTCTGCGCTTTCTGGCGCAACCCAGGCCCACGATGCTCTTGCACCCGTTGCTTGTACTTGCGGAGCTGCTGCTCCACCTTGTGCACCACACCGTCGAGTGTGGCCATCAGATCCGCTCCCTGGTCGCTGGCCACAAAGTCATGCTTGTGCTCTGCCGAGACCTTCAAGTCCACCAGCGGCGCCTCTTTGTGCTCCAGGTCAACTGTCACCTCGATGGCCGTCAACCGCTCGAAATACCGCGGGAGCCGCTCTACCTTGGCCCTGATCTTGGCCTGCGTGGCTTCGCTCAGGTGCCCGTGCCGGGTAGATACCTTCACCTCCACCGTGCTCGCTCCTCTTAAGTTTTTGCGGGCTCTGACATTAAACCGGCTTCACGGTTGAAGCGGATTATTCTAGCCGCCTGACTTTACGCCGACAAATGCTAAATGTTGAGGATCCCCAGCCACACCGCAAGGCCCGTTTCCTACAGTTTAGCTTTCCCGCAGCCCGCAACGGCCTCGGCAAGCTCTGGAGACGCAACAGGTTGGCCGCCAATAATTTACGGCACCCACCTCGGCCCGGCTTCACGCTGCCGACTAGCTCCAGCGATACAGGGTGCCGCAAGGGAATTGCGGCCGCCCCCCACGGCATGGCAAGAGGGCACCCAAGCCTTAGCCTTCTCAAATGCCAAAATGCCAAGGACTTATGTGCTTTCCAGGCGGCCTCGGCTCGCGGGTCTGGGCTTGGAGCCGGCCTGTATGGAGCCAGCGTGCCGGCCGCATTCCACCTTGCCCTTACGAAGCCGGCTAGGGGCATCCACAGGGCAACCCGCTGCCAACATGCCGAGCGGGCGGACACGTAGCAGCCCATGCTTGCGTGTTGCCATAAGCTGCACAACGCCGTACAGCGGTTGCTCGGAGCGGGCGTGCCGGAAGCTGAGGTACGGGGCCGGGCGTGGACCGTCAGACGCGGGGCGAGGATGATGGCCCATGCCCAACGGCGGCAGCCGCTTGCCCGCATCGCTGCGTAGGCCCCCTCGCGGCTGGCGGACAAGAATCTGCCGCTTGCGCCCATGGCCTGCGTGGTCGCGTCGCCGCGTCTCGGTGTCTGGGCATCCGCAGCCCCCTCGACCTCGGCGGAGGCGGCGGGTATACTCACACCTTCGTCACCTGCAATGAGGCTGCCGTGGCCGAGCGGCAGCGAGCAGGCCCGCTTTGCCGGCACGCCTGATCGCGCGGCGGCGGTGGTCCTGCGGCCAGATGAGGGCCCCACCGGGGGCCAAAAGCGAGAGCACGGTTTTAAACTGTTATCATGAGTGGTGCCATGTACGCCATCATTGAAGACGGGGGCCGCCAGTACAAGGTAGTGGAGGGCCAGGTCCTCGACCTCGATTACCGAGATGCTACCAGGGGGCAGGAACTCGTTTTGGATCGCGTGCTGGCGTATCGAGACGAGTCGGGTTTGCGCATCGGCAGCCCGGTGTTGGCCGGAAGCGTGAAGGCTGAGGTGCTCACGCCGGTGTACGGGCCAAAACTGGTGGTCCAGAAGATACGCCGGCGCAAGAACTCGCGCCGCAAGACGGGGCATCGGCAGATCTACAGCCGCGTGCGGATCACGAAGATCGAGGTGCAGGCGTAAGCGCCTTGGGTCGGCGCGTGGCGCGCCATTCACGCCACACCAAAAGGGGGAAGCGACAAGCGTCCCGCGCGTATCGGCGCCAGAGCCGGCGCGGCTCGCTCGCCAGCCGGAACAGCCATTCTAGCCCTATGCGGCGGAGCCACACCGGTGCGCGCCGCTTGTGCCCAGCCAGAAAGTCAATGGCGGCACCAACACACAACACCACGGGCACCCTCAAGCCCGCGCTGTGGTGCTGCACCCAGAGTTCTTGCTTGGGAGCGCCAAGTCCCACGAGCAGCACATCCGGCTGGGCGTCGTTGATCTGGCGCACCAGGGCCTGGTTGTATGCCTCGTCTTGTTCGAACCCAAGCGGCGGGGAGCAGACTCCCACAACCTCCACGCGCGGCCAGACGCGCTGGATGTTCTCGGCCGCACGTTGGCCCACCCCGGTTGCCGCCCCCATCAGGTACACCTTGAGGCCTTGTCGTACCTGTGCGGCCGCAAATAGGGCTGGTACCAGGTCGCTGCCCGGCACGCGCTCGGGCAGCGGCCGTCCAAGCCAGCGTGCTACGAGCATCAAGGGCGCCCCGTCGGGCACGATCAAGGCTGCATCGGCATAGGCCTGCCGCAACCCCGCGTGCTCCTGGAACAACACGGCGTGCTGCACGTTGGGCGTGACGACGTACCGGCAGCGCTCGCGGGCCGCAACCCAGGTGAGCAGTTGAGCCACCACCTCGTCCATCCGCAGGGCATCGATCTGCATGCCAAACAAAGACACCTGGCGGCTCATGGCTGGAAGATCCTGTGATAGAGGGCCGCAAGCTTGATGGCCATGCTTTCGTCGGAGAAGCTTTGCGCCTGGCGGGCATGGGCGTGCCGCCGAAGCGTGCGCCAGCAGACTTCACCCCGGATCACGCTGCGGATGGCCTGGGCGAGATCTTGGGGGTCGCCGGGGGTGGCCAGCAGCCCGTCCACGCCGTGGCGGATTACCTCCAGCACGCCTTCCACGCCCGAGGCGATCACGGGCACGCCAGCGGCCATGGCTTCGAGAATCACCATGGGGAGGCCCTCGCCAAACAGGCTGGGCAGCACAAACAGGTCCATCTGCATGAGTTCCGCCGTGACATTGGAGCGGAAACCGCGCCATTCGATTGCGTTGTCGAGACCCAGGGCCGCGGCCTTGCCACGAATGGCCTCCTCGTATTGCGGCGTCTCGAAGGGCCCTACGGCCAGCAGCTTCACCCGCTCCCCTTGCTGCCGCAGGCGGGCCAGTGCCTCGAGCAGCACTTCCAAGCCCTTCCGCGGGCGGAACAAGGCCACCATGCCCAGGTTCCATGTCAACCGCGGTGCGGGCCGCAGGGGCAAGGGGCCCAGCACCGGCACCCCATTGTGCACGATCGAGATTCGCCGGCGGCTGATGCCCAGTCGGCAGGCATGGTCTGCCAAACTCTCGCTCACGGCCACCAGGTGGGCGGTTCCCATCAGGGCCAATCGTTCCACGCTGGCATTCACCCAGTTGCGTAACCGGTGCGTGCTGTCTGCCAGGGCGGGGCTGTGCAAGTGATGCACGATGGGCACGCCTGCCATGATCGCTGCCAGCCGTCCCACCAGCAAAGCCCGTGGCGTGTGGGTGTGCAGCAGAGCGTAATCATGCTGGCGAATCAGGCGTGCCAGTTGGCGAGCGGGACGCAAATCGAACCGGCTGCGCATGCTCAGTTGAAAGAGGGGGGCATGGACGGATTGGCGTTGCGACTCGAACCGTCCCTGCTTGAGGCAGGCGAAGCCGACGGCAAAGCCGTGTGCCGGCAAGCGTAATGCGAGGAGATCCTGCACCCGTTCTGCGCCCGAATAATGCTCTCCGTTGATGACGTGCAACACGCGCAGAATGCGCGCAGAGCTGGCGGGCTGCTGCCCCGGCACGCGTGTAGCTTCCCAGACCGGCGTGATGCGCTCGGGGATCGGCGGGTTGTCTGGTGGGGGCAGATGTTGGGCTTGCCCGCCAGGAGGTACGGCAGCCTCGGCCGCTGGGGTCATAGCGGCAGCGCCATCCGGAGGTGCTTCTGGGGTGGTGGGTAGGTGCATGGCATGCCCTGGCAAGAAGCGACAAGTCGGGCGTGCGCCCCGCTGGCGCCCCTGTTCAAGCGTAGCTTGCCGTTGGAGCCGCTTGAGGCTCGTAAAGCTCGCCGTGGGGGGGCGGCTTGCCTTGCCATGGGGCCCCTTCTGGAGGTGCTGGCTGAACGGGATCGCCGCGCAAGCCGAGCGTGGCGCAGGTAAGTGGAGACGGGCCTAGGGCCTATGCCGGGAAGTCGGGCCTATGCCGGGAAGCCGGGCCAATGGCGAAGGCTCTGGCCGGCGTGGGGCACTGGGCGCGGGTTGGTCTGAGTTGGAGGCAGCACTCATGTTCCCAGAGGCCCCTGGTGTTACGAGGCGTACCAGCTCGCGCGGCGCTGGCTTTCCGAATCGGCACCCATCATGTTGCCAGGCGCCCCGGCGTTGCGGCGGGGTCCGGCTGATGCGGAGAGCGGTACGTGGCCCCCACGTCGGGCCACCCGCCGCCCTGGGAGGCCAGCGGCCCCGCTGCGAAGCCAGGGGCCCGCTGTCCCGCCACGCACTCTGCTGTAAGGCCGTCAGGCCGTTTTCGCGTCCTGGACCGCAGTTACCTGAAGATGCCGCTGGTGACGTCGAGGCCGCTCATCGACTAGTGCCAATGCTGGCGCGGAATCGCAGTCAGCCACACGGAGCTGCCGGCCCGCTGGGGGGCGGACGCCCGCGTGTGCCATGTGCTCGCTGATCTGTGCGGCATTGCTGGCCAACGGGGCTGCGGTCTCCTGTAAACGCTGCCGCGCTGTAAACGCCGCGGCGCATTGCCGGCTGCTTGGCTGAGAAAGCTCCCGCCTACAGAAAGCTGCGGTCGTGGGAAGGCCGCCGGAGCTGGGAAGGTCCCCGGCCCTCGGAAAGCTTATGCCCCTGAGCCTTGCCAGCAGCGGTAGTAAGCGGCGGACCCCGGAGAGGAAGGCGGGTCAATCCATTAGTGCAGCAGGCTGCGTTCGACCACCTCACGTGCCCGATCGAACTCGGGCCGCCATGCGATCTCTGGGCGGCCGTGCACCAGACAATCGCGCAGTTTCTCCAGCGTATTGCGGGCCATGTGGGGGCACTTGTTGCAGGCGCAGGCAATGCCCGGCACGGCATGGTAGCGGTGCCAAGGAGCCTTATGCTCAAGCTGCCAGAGCATGTTCGCCTCTGTGGCCACCAGAAAATCCTGCGGCTGATCGAAGCTTGCCACATAGCGCAGCATGGCCTCGGTTCCGCCCACAAAGTCGCTATGCTCGCGGATATTGGCGGGACACTCCGGATGGGCGATGGTGCGGGCATGCGGCAGCCGCCGCTTGAGCGCCAGCAGGTCCAGCACGCTGAACACCTCATGGACCATGCAGGAGCCGTTCCAGAGGATCATTGTGCGGCCCGTCACCTCTTCCAGGTAGGCGCCCAGATGGCGATCCGGAACGAAGAGGATTTCGAACTCAGACGGCACGCGTGCGATCACCTGCTGAGCGTTGCCGGAGGTCACGACCCAATCGGAAAGGGCTTTGACGGCCGCCGAGCTGTTGATATAGGTCACCGTTTGGAAGCGGCGGCCCTCGGCGCGAAGCTGCTCCTGGAAGCGTGCCAGCGCCGGGGCGGGGCAACTTTCCGCCAGGCTGCAGCCGGCCTGCAAGTCGGGCAGCAGGACGCGCTTGGCGGGGTTGAGCATCTTGGCCGTTTCCGCCATGAAGTGTACGCCGCACAGCACGATGGTGGGCTGGTCAACGGTGGTGGCGGCGCGGGCCAGCTTGAGGCTGTCGCCGGTGAAATCGGCCAGTTCCTGAATCTCGCCATCCTGGTAGTAGTGGGCCAGGATGGCGGCTTCTTCGCGGGCCTTGAGGGCCTCGATCTCTTCGTAGATATCCGTCAAGCGCGGTCTCCTTGTTTTTTGTGTGGCGGAGGGACAACCCACATCCAGCAATTTTTTAAAGACGGCCTTACGTCTTTGCTGCATTATAGGGCCGCTTGCTTGCAATGCCAGAGGTGTGGGGGACTCGGCACGGATGCCCGCAACGAGAGGGGCCGGAGATGCACGCCGTCATGACCGCGTAGCCGCAGCGCCAGGTGTGCCTACCGCTTGCACTTCCACACCAGCGTGTGCTGCCGCGCTGGTGGGCTGCGGCTGTGCCGTGCGGGGCTGGGTGCCATTGGGCCGAGGGTCGCCCAGCCAACTTGGGCCGTTGCTGGGGGAACGTGTTGCCGACTGCCCTGCACGGCGCTTGTTGCTGCCGCTACAATGCCCTGCATGATCGTGGCCTTTGGCGAACTGATGCTGAGGCTTGCCCCCCCGGGGGTGCTGCGGCTGCGGCAGGCGCTGCCTGGCCAGCTGGAAGCCACCTTTGCAGGTGCGGAGGCGAATGTGTGCGCGGCCCTTGCCGCTTGGGGGATGCCGGTCCGCTACGTGACCGCCTTGCCTCGGCACACGGTGGCGGATGCTGCACTGGCCTTGCTGACCGGCCTGGGTATCGATGTGCGTTATGTGCTGCGTCGCGAGGCCGGCCGGATGGGCGCCTACTTTGTCGAGACGGGCGCCAACCAGCGCAGCTCTCAGGTCCTGTACGACCGCGACCACAGTGCCATCAGTCTGGCCACGGCTGAGGAGTACTTGTTCGACGAGGCATTAACCGGCGCAGCCTACCTGCACGTGACCGGCATCACACCCGCACTCAGCCGAGCTGCCTTTGATGCCACCTTGGCCGTGGTGCGGCGCGCTGCGGAACGCGGCCTGTCGGTTTCGTGCGATCTCAACTTCCGAGCCAAGCTCTGGCGCTGGCAGTCCGGCAGCTCCCCGCGCGAACTGGCCAGAGAATGCATGCCGCAGATCCTCCAGCACGTCTCCCTCTTGCTCGCCAATGAGGAAGATGCCGCCGATGTGCTGGGCATCTCCGCACGCGGCACGAGCGTCGAGCAAGGCCGTATCTGCGCCTCGGCATACCAAGAAGTGGCAGAGCAGATTGCCCGCCGCTTTCCCAACATCCGCCGGGTGGCCTTTACCCTGCGCGAAAGCCACTCTGCCGACCATAACAACTGGGGCGGCCTGCTTTACGAGGCCGCCACGGGCGAGACGTTCCTGGCTCCGCTGGATGGGCAAGGCGAGTACCGCCCCTATGAGATCCGAGACATAGTAGATCGCGTGGGGGCGGGCGACTCCTTCGCCGCCGGCCTGCTCTTTGCCTCCCTCACCCCAGAATTGGCAGAGCCGCACACCGCCCTGCGCTACGCCGTGGCTGCAAGCTGCCTCAAGCACTCGGTGCGGGGAGACTTCCTCTATGTTTCGCGAGAGGAAGTCGAGGCGCTCATGGCAGGCCAGGCGTCCGGCCGCGTGCGGCGTTGACCACCGCAGGCGGCGGGCGAGCGTGCACCACGGCGACGGTGCCTCTCGCTTTACCATTCTCGGAGAAGCGACGCACCGATCGTGAGCTGCGTTCTCAGGCCGACCGCGCACCGAGGCCGGCACGTTACCCAGTCCAGCAGCGGACGTAGGCAAGCAGCGCACGCAGGGCTGTATGGGGGCGCCATCTGCTACACAGGTCGTGTCGGCCGCACGTGCCACGCACCACCGCGCGGCTTGACCGCCACGTACCGAGGCTTGCTCGCCCACTTCTCTCGCAGGAAGCCATGCCACTGAGTGCCGCCTGCGTGGCAGCCCCAAGGCGGCAAGCGGTGCCCTACGTCAGGCTCCAGCCTTCGCGGTACTTGCGGTTGATGAGCGGTTCGGCCTCGGAGCAGTTGGCGGCGGCAAGCCGCTCCGCATCCCATTCCAGACGCAGCCCGCCCAGGCGGTACGAGACGTTGCCCAGCAGCACGGCCTCGGTCAGTGCACCGGAATAGTCGAAATTGCACGTTGTCTCGCCGCGCGTCTTGCACGCGTGGATCCACTCGGCATGGTGGCCGATCGAGGGAGGAATGGTGGGCTCGGGCCGCTCCAACTCCAGGCCCTCGTCCAGCATCACCTGGTGCGTGTTGTAATCGGCTATCAGGCGGCCCCGCTCCCCCTCAAACAGCACGGCGCTGCGCTGCGGATATGCCTCCGCCCCCTCCGGCCGCCACGTACCATGCCACCAGGTGAGGTGTACCGCCGGCAGCTCGCCTCGCGCCGGAAAGTGATAATCGACCCGCATGTTATCGGGGATCTCGTTATCTCCCGCAGATACCTTTTCTCCCTTCGCCTCCACCGACGTGGGATAACGCAGCCCCAACGCCCAGAAGGGCAAGTCCATGTAATGGCAGCCGAAGTCTCCCAGCCAGCCGTTGCCAAAGTCCCACCAGAACCGCCAGTTGAAGTGGAAATGCGAGGCATGGAAAGGGCGCATGGGCGCAGGACCGATCCACAGGTCGTAATCCACATGCGGCGGCGGCGTGCCTTCCGAGACGCGCGTGCCCACAAACGGATTGCACGCCAGCCACACATGTACACGCCGCACAGGACCGAGGATGCCCGCCTGTACAATCTCCACGACGCGGCGGTAGTTGTCTCCCGCGTGGATCTGCGTCCCCATCTGCGTTACGGCCTTGTGCTTGGCAGTCATCTCGCGGATGACGCGTACCTCGTAGACGGAATGGGCCAGGGGCTTTTCGCAGTAAACATCAAGGCCGCGTTCGAGCGCCCACACGACAGGGATGGCATGGGTGTGGTCGGGCGTGGAAACCACCACGGCGTCGAGCTTCTCTGCATCGAGCAGCTTTCGATAATCCGTGTAGGTGCGTGCTTGCGGAAAACGAGCCGCAGCCGCGGAGAGATGCTCCTGATCGATGTCGCACAGGGCCACGATGTTCTCGCTGGCCACTGCGTTCATGTTGTCGCCGCCGCGACCCGCCACGCCCATGATGGCCAGGTCGAGCCGTTCATTGGGAGAACGCGTGCGTGCGGGGGCAGGGGCAGCTAGCGCGGCCATCGCTGTCGCCCCCGCGGCAGCCGCGGCAGCTCGCTGGAGGAATTCACGTCGGCTGGTAGTGTGAGACATGTGGGGGCTCCTGTGCCAGCTTGGTACGCCATCACAGCGCGTTTTGGCCGCCCGCCGAAGACCGCGGGCCATCGCCGCGGCGCGTCGCGGGGCACGCCGCGGCTGGTTGCCGCCGCGACGCGTTCTGCTAGTCTAACAGCGCCGCGCAAGGCCGCAACACGCCTACGAACGATCGGTCGAACGCAAGTCGTAACAGAGCACGAGATCTTGGTCGCGCAGGTAGAGCCGGCCGTCAGCCACCAAGGGATGAGGGTAATTTGTACGCCCACTACGCTGGGGCTGCCGAAACTCTCCCAGTAGCTCGAAACGCTCCGGATTGCACCGCAGCAAGAGCACGCGATCCTCTTCGCTGCGAGCAATCAGCATGCCATCAACCGCCAGCAGCGAGCACACGCCCAGCCGTTGCTGCCAGCGAACCCGCCCCGTGGCAAATTCGAGGCACACCAGCACCCCCGCCTGGCTGCAGCCGTAAACGCGCCCCTCTACCAACACACAGCCCCCCGTGCGATTGGCAAGTACCGTGTTGAAGTAAACTTCCTCCGCGGTCCACTCGTCACCGTCGCGGCTGATGCGTGCCAGGCCGCAACCCCGCCCGTAGCCGCTGGAGCTGAACACGGCGTCTCCACTGACAATGGGCGTGGCGATGTGTGCAGTGCCACTCACAGTGTTCGTGTAGCGCCACAGCAAGGCCCCTGTCTCCGCATCCGCGCCGATCACGCCCCCCATTGTAAACTGGACGTACTGCCTGCGGCCCGCGATTTCCGCAGCCACAATCGAGGCATAGCCGGCCTTGTCCCCCAGCGGCACCTGCCAGATCAGAGATCCATCTTGCTTGTGCAGGGCCAGCAGCGTGGCCTGCGAGCCGCCCGGCGTGCAAACCAGCTTCTCTCCATCGACAAGCACCGACTCGCTGTAACCCCAAGAGGGTATCTCGCCGCCGAACTCGGTTACCAGGTCGCGCTTCCAGATCAGTGTGCCGGTCTCCGCGTCGAGCGCTGCCAGATCGCCATTCAGACCCAAGGCATAAACACGGCCGCTGTCATAGGTGGGAGTCGACCGCGGACCAGGATATCCAGCACCACTGTGGCGTACGGGGCCCAGAGCCGTTGCCCACGCTTGACGCCCGCCCGCCTCGACGTCCAGCGCGATCACGTACTCCTGCCCCTCCCGATCGCCCATCGCATACAGTTGCCCCCCTGCAACGCTCGGCGTGCTGAACCGCTCGCCCGCTCCGCCCGCCACCCACAGCAATCGAGGCCCCTCCTTCGGCCATTGGCGCAGCAGCCCCGTCTCGCTTGAAGAGGCCGTGCGGTTGGGCCCCCTCCAGCAAGGCCAGTCCGCACCCCTTGCCGCGCTCAACAAGCAGGCAAACCACACCGCCCCACACACCCATCTCAGAGGCACTTCCTCGGCTCCTTGGTGTTTGGGTAGAGCGCAGCCCCCTCCGCGCTGCGACCACGTCTAGCTCATCGAACACCTGATCAAACAGTATATTGGGCCCAGCTATTGTGTTGAATGTTGAGTTGTAGTTGCACACCCTGTCAGTGTGACAGAGTCGTTTTTTGCGCTGGTACAGGTGGCAAGGCAACGGGTAACTGGGGCAGACGGCCGCACCATCCGGCTGCGTGGGGCACGAGGCGAATTGGCAGCACACCGGAGTCTGGCATCCTGGCTGGTCGATCAACGCGAGCATAAACCTTCTCGCCGTCCCATCGCCGCGGCGGTGCCGGAGGCCTCCCTCAGGCGCTAGGGCTGGCGCTCGTACCACTCGCCGCGCAGCCAGTCCACCAGCAAGGCAAGCTGCTGCGGCGTGAGTTGGTTGCGTGCATCGCCCGCGGGGTGCGGTGCAAACGCCGGCATCTGCTGCTCGTCCCCGGCATGGCCGTAGTACCGCTCATGGTTGGGATCGCTGATCATTCCCATCAGCCACTCCCGCGAACCGTAGCCAGTCAGGTCCGGGGCGCTGCCCAGACTTCCTTCCTCGTAAAAGCGGTGGCAATCGGTGCAACCTCCCTTGCCCGTGATCAAACGGCGGCCCTGCAACACCTCTCCCTCTCGGGGGGGACGCCTCTCCTGTCGGGAGGGTAATCCTGCCTCGGCGGCCAGCGCCGCCACGACCAATGCCCGCTCCGCCGGCTTCAGCCGCGCCTCCAGTTCGGTGGTGACATACTCCACCATGCCGCCGGAATTATCTGCCAGCTTCGTGTTGCCGAAATAGTGCGGACCGCCCACACGCTTCGGGTCCAGCAGGCCTGCCAGCCAATCGCGCGTGGCGAAGCCATAGAGATTTGGCGCTGCCGGTCGCTCGGCCTGGATCCCGACCACTCGTCCGTTAGCATCCACGGTGCTGTGGTCATGGCATGCCGCACAGTACTGCTTGAACAACCGCGGCCCCGCCACCTTGGCATCCTTGCGCAGCAGACTCAGCACTCCCTCAGGCGGAATGCCTTGCCCCTGGGCCAGTTCCCGAGCGCGCTTGCCCAGGCTCTCGGCCTCTTCCACCGCTTGCAGATAGTTGCGGCTGGCCAGCCAGGCCTCCCGCGCCGACTCTCCGGAATGGTTCGCCGCGGCCGCGTCGCTTGGCGGCGGCTCGGCCGTATATGCCGCGCGGTGGTCGTCCCACCAGGCGGCACTGGTCAATATGGCCACGCCGGCCAGCAGCACGCCCAGCAGGCCGAGGTTGAAGCGGTGCCCCAGCCGCCAACGGCCGAGGATGGGCATCAGGAACAACAGTGCCATCACCGCGGCCGGCACCACAATCGCCCCCACCAGCTCTCCCGTCTCCCCCCACGCCTCGAACAGCTTGAGGAACTGAAAGAGAAACAAGAAGTACCACTCCGGCCGCGCCGCCGAGTACTCATGCGCCGGATCGGCAGGAGGCCCCAGCTCGGCGCCCAGGTAATCGCCGTTCCAAGGACGCAGCCCC
>JAIMBC010000058.1 GCA_023511675.1 Pirellulales bacterium | reverse complement strand
ACGACAACCAGCCCACCTGCACCACAGTGAACACGGTGCCGCCCAGCAACGAAGGCGGGTCCTGATGCGGCGCCCAAGCGCCGAGATGCCGTTGAGTCCGGCGAAACCTTGACGGTTGCATGCCTGGACGACAACAATCAGACCTGAACGAAGTGGGCCGACCGATGTGATGAGTGTGCCGCCTGCTGTTGGGGGCGGTTTCCATGCCCCCGATTGAAGATGGCGCGCCCTGTGCCAGTGTGACAGGTCGGATCGAAGGGAGGCGGTCGTGAGCGACGTGCAGCAAGCGGGACCGCGCGGCGGTAACAGCAGCCCAGTTTGCCGTACGTGCCTGGCAGGTATGTTGTGCCTAACGGCCTTGATGCAGGCCGCTGCCGCGCAAACTCCCCAGGAAGATCTGGCAGCTCGCCTCGTGCAAGAGGCAGACCGCCTGGTGCAAGCGAGCTATATCTTGTGGTCCCGCAGCACGATTGGACTGACCGAATACGCCTACTGCCTCAACACGGCAGGCTATGCTCGCACCCAGGCCCGTTTAACGCAGCGCGACACCGAGGCATATCGCGAAGAGCTGAGCAAGCAACGGCAGCTCTGGCAAGAGGCCGTGGAGCACCTGGTGCGGTTTCCGTTTCCGGCAGCGCCTGGCCTGGCGGGCGACCGGGAATTTGCCCGCTATTGGGCAGCACGTGCCACAGCCGACCTGGCAGCCGGTGACATGGACACCTCAAACCAACGCGCGGCCCTCACCCAGGCCCTTGCGCATGCTGCCGCACTGCACGAGGCGCGTCGCAACGATCTGGCCGTGGGCTTCGCCGATCTCCCCGCCCTGGCCCTGGCCGCTTCTCTGGAGGGAGAAGTTCGGGTGCTGCTCGGCCAGCTCGATCGAGACCAAGGTGCGATCAATGGCGCCATGGACGATCAACTCTCGGTCATGGAACACGTGTTGAACGAGACGGTACGCCTGCACACCGCCGGCGCTGAGGGAGGGCGTGACGACCGGCTGGCCTGGGCCCGCTACTGGCGCGACAATACCCTGGCCGCACGCGCCGCCCTGGCCGGAGATCAACAGCAGGCCGCCAGCCTGTTCGACCTCTGCGCCCAACATGCTGAGCAGATGTTCCAGGCTCGCCGCCACTATTACGAAACGGGTACCGCCACCCCCTACGAACTGGCAGAGGCCTCCATGCTCTGGACCACCGCCCAGCTCGAGGGTGCAAAACTCCGCCGCCAGGCGGAGCAGACGTCGCGGGCGTGGCAAGCACACCTCAGCCGCTTGGAGGAGCTGCTTGCGCGTGCAGCAGAGTTTCGGCAGGCGGGGGATGACGGGCCCCGCACGCACATGACCGAGCTGTGGCAGACAATGGCGCTCTCAGCACGGCTCGAACTGAGCACGCCGCCGCCCATGCCCACACCTTCTGCCAAGCCGCGGCGCCGGCCGAAGATCGTAGAACGCAGTCGATAAGCGACCAGCGTTGCCATACGTCGTGCTGCCCTCGTGGTCTGGTCGGTCCTATCTGCTGGCGAGCCGTGGGACCGAGTGCTAACATGGCGGTGCCTCCCCTCTAGGGGCCGTGGGAAGGGATAGCAGTCGACGAGGCTCAGCTTGTAGCGCGGCCCCGCTGCGGGAGCTTGTGAACGGAGGCGTGTTTTACGATGCAGCCAGGGTTTGAGCCGCACGAGGCACAAGCGGCGACGCGCAGCCGTTGGTCGAACCTCTCGCTAGCAACCAAGTTTGGCCGCGGCTCGCCACAGCGCAGGCGCGTTCGCCGCTTCCAGGTCCAAGAGAATGATACAAGGTAACTCTGCACAGATGTCGGCCTGAGGCGATGGAAGGGCTGATCGAACGGGCAGGCCCGCTGAGCCTAATTATGGGCCGCAGGCAGAATCCTGGTCAGAAAAGTAGAGGAATTGGCCTATGGCACAAATATTTCGCGCTGTAACGCATGTGGATGGGTTTATCGCGCTGCCTCAATATGAGATTCGCGATAACCAGATCTTCCGGACCGTCACTCATGTGGAGGGATACCACCCCCTGCCGCAGTATGAGATTCGCGGTAATGAAATCTATCGCACCATCACTCACGTGGATGGATACACCGCGTTGCCGCAATATGAAATTCAAGGCAATCAGATCTTCCGCACGGTAACCCATGTTGATGGTTTCCATCCCTTGGCGCAGTACGAGATCGTAAACTAAGACCGGCACACGGGGTGGTTTCCCTTTCCCCTCGTTTGCAAGTCAGGTGCCCGGGTAGGAACTGAGTGACAGGGCATCAGACTGCTCTGCCAGCGCAGAGAGCCAGGAGCATCCGGGAAGCGCGTTCCGAGGCAGAAGCCCAGGAATGAGAGGAGCGGGACCACACGCACAGAGGCCTGTGCTGCCAAGTACGTAACCGTACACCGGCACCATCGCGCCGGGGCGAGCGATAGAGCAGTGAGCGAGAAGTGAGGAGTGAGCAGCGAATGGAGGGCCACGCTCCGTCGTGGCCGTGAGTGGGATCGACCGTTTGCGCTCGGCACGGACGCGACGGAGCGCCTCCCTCCATGGGGCGGATGGAGGGCCGGGCAATGCTCGAATGGCCCAACTCGGCGCCCTGTCTCTAAAGAAGGTCCCCACGCCGCCCACGGGATCGGCCACGGGTCGGTACCCGTACCCCGCTTGGCCTTTTGACACGGGCCCTGGATAAGCTAGGGTTGTACTGCCGAGACCTTGGCCCCCGTTCGGGGGCACCTTGGGCGGTTGGCCGGCCCAGCATATGGCTCGTCTAATCGTGCGGGCAGCCAGCCTTGGTTGGATTTGAACGCAACTTGTTGCCGCTAGCGTTGATTCTGCGCGGCCGCCTTGGCTAGGTGTGCGCGCACGCCCTTGTGCCGCTGTCGTTTACGCTGTCGGACGTCGAACCCGGCTGCGCGCCTCCGACCCTCACAACCCCATGGAGCCATGCCCCAAAATGCTACGCGGCGTTGCGCCACAGGCGCTTGAATACAAGGTGGCCGACTGCCCCGCGGAGCGCGAAGGGGCCTTCCGCCTGATCTACGAGGCGTACGTTCGCAGCGGGCTGGCCGAGCCCAACAGCTACGGGCTGCGGGTGACTCCCTACCACCTGCTGCCCACCACGACCGTTTTCGTCGCCAAGTGCGGCAACGATGTGGTGTGCACCGTTACCCTGGTGGAAGATGGCACACTGGGCCTGCCGCTGGAGGCCGTGTATTCCCGCGAAGTTGCCCACCTCCGCCGCACTGGAGGAAAGCTTGCCGAAGTCTGTTCATTGGCCGATCGCCGCGCGGATCTCGCCCGCGTGCTGCCCACCTTTGTCGAACTGACGCGGCTGGTCGCGCACTTCGGCCTCTCCCATGGCACCGTGCGGCAACTGCTCGTCGCCGTCCACCCGCGGCATGCACGCTTCTACCAGCGGTTCATGGCCTTCGAACCCTTCGGCCCGCTGCGCGACTACCCCTGCGTGCGCAACCGGCCCGCTGTGGGCTTGATGCTCGACCTGCTACGGCCTGAGAACCGCTGCCATCCCAATTACCGGCGCTTCTTTGGCCGCCCCATCGACCCGCGGCGGCTTGCACGCCCATCCATGAGCAGTGCCGAACGCAACATGCTGCGACCGATAGCAGCCCTGCTCGATCCCGGCTGCCGTGATGCCGAATCGGCCTGCATGCACGTCGGAGAGGCTGAAGTTGCGTCGGATACCAAGCTGGTGCGGCTGGCAGGCCCGTCGGGCTTCCCAGGGGGAGCGAGCTTACCAAACATACATGTATATTAAGATTTATCCCCCACCTGTGACCGGGCATGCCAGGCGCAAACTATTTGGCGCTGTGTAAACACTTTGAGCATGGTATAGATTCGCAACGCTTCTCAGGCACGTGGGCACGGCAGGGGCGGCTCTTCTGCCTGTTGGGTGGCAAACCACGTCTTTGCAATGGTTTAAGTCACACCTTGCTTTGGATGCTGGACTTGCCATCTTGCGCACGATTCCCCTTACATCCATGGCGCGCAGACTGCTCACCCTATGCAGCCACCTCAAGGCACGCATTCAATGCAGACGCGGCGGTCGATGCCTTTAACTCATCCCACCACATCTACCCAGA
The DNA here is from genome assembly GCA_023511675.1 of Pirellulales bacterium. Lineage (GTDB taxonomy): Bacteria > Planctomycetota > Planctomycetia > Pirellulales > JAIMBC01 > JAIMBC01. The sequence continues at coordinate 20,468 of JAIMBC010000058.1, read as the reverse complement.
TGTGGCAGAACGTTGATGGTGGCGGTGTTGGTACGTGTGCTGGTGGGGACGGACTGGACTCGGTGCAAAGCGTCGCGTTGGCGGGGGCCGATCAAGTACAGAGGTGCAGGCAGGGGCAACCGCAGTATGGGGAAGCGGGAACTTCTCGGGCCAATCGGCTGGCTCATCTCTTCAAGCGAGAAGGCTGCTGGCAGCGGGCATACATCTTTCCATGCCGTGTAACGGAGTGCTCCCGTGCGAACTGCTTTACGGACCGAGCTGCAAGGGTCTCAAGCGGGGCCCGGATGTCTAACAGGCGGAGAAGGCTTGCTGGTCCGCATTGCCCAGCGGCGGGATGAGTTCCGGCAGGCATTCAACTTGCTCTATCGGTCATATCGTGCACGGGGATATGTGGAGGCCCACCCCCATGCGATCGTGTATCGGCTCTCGTACGGCCTCTCCACGAGCCGCACGATTGTGGCACTGTCGAGGGGTGAAGGCGGCGGCTTGACCATGGCCGGCACCTTGACGGTTGTGGGAGACGGCTGTCTAGGCCTGCCGATGGAGCGGGACTACCCGCGCGAGGTGCGGCAGCTTCGTGGGCGGGGCAGGCGGCTGGCGGAGGTGAGCGGACTGGCCATTGCTCAGCAACAGCGCTCGCCGCTGTTGCAGACGTTCTATCTGCTCACACGGTTTCTGGTCCAGTATTCGTGCAGCCGGGATGTGCAAGACCTGTTGATTACGGTGCACCCCAGGCACGCGGCCTTTTACCGTGATTGGTTCTGCTTCGAGCCGTGCGGCCCTGTCAAGCCGTGTACAGCGGCGAGGGGAAATCCTGGGGTGGCGTATCGATTGGATCTGGAGCGGCTGTGCGAGCGAGGAGATCGCCAGGTGTACATGAACTATTTTCATCCTCCCATACCGGACGAGGAGTTCGACCGCCCCGGCATGCGGCAGGAGGATCATCTCTACTTTTGCCGCCTGGCCGGACTGCCGCACGAGGCGACGGCGAGGCGTCACCGCACCGCGTAGCCAGCAGTTGAAGGCGTATGCTTGCCTTGTGGTCCATTGCCCTGCGCACGCTGGTTGCCGAGCGAGGAAAGTTTATCACCGCGCTGGTGGGAGTTGTGTTCTCTGTGGTGCTGGTGAATGTGCAGGGCGGGCTGTTTCTAGGTCTGCTGCGCAAGGCGAGCCTGCTGGTGGACTGTGGGGGCGCAGACATTTGGGTTGGTCATCGGGGCATGTTCAATGTCGATCTTGCGGCAGACATCCCGCGCCGCTGGGTGTACCGGGTGCGTTCCGTGCCGGGAGTGGCCGTAGCCCAGCCTTATTTGCTCGGCCACAGCACCATGACGTTGCCCGACGGCGGCTTCGAATCGGTGCTGGTGATCGGCTGCGAACGCTCCACCCTGCTGGGCAACGCCTGGATGATGCGTGAGGGCCGTGCTGCCGACGTGGTCCGCACCGATGGCATCATTGTGGATGCCTGGGAAGCCGTTAAGCTCGGCGATCCGCAAGTCGGCTCGCTGCGGGAGATTGGCCGACGCCGTGCCCGCGTGGTGGGCACCAGCGACGGCATCCTGGGATTCCTCATCACCCCCTATGTGTTCACCACGTTGGATCGGGCCAGCGAGTTTCTGCACAAGCCCAGCGACGTCTGTTCCTACGTGCTGGTACAGCTTGAACCCGGGGCAGATGCCCATCAGGTCTGCCACGAGATTCGCCGCCGTCTGCCCAAGGCCGATGCCTGGCCGCGCGAGGTCTACGGTCGCATGTGCGTGGAGTACTGGATCCGCCGCACGGGGCTGGGCATTAGCTTTGGTTGCTCTACCTTGCTGGGGCTGCTGGTGGGCATGGTGATCGTGGCCCAGACGCTGTATGCCTCGGTGTTGGATCGGATTCAGGAGTTTGGCACGCTCAAGGCCATGGGGGCCGATCATGGTCAGCTTTACCGCATGCTGCTGGCGCAGGCGGTTTTCATGGCGGCGTTGGGGTCTGCCGTGGGCGTGATCTTGGTGGCCCTGATCGTGGGGGCGTTTTCCACGCCGGTGGCGCCAATTGTGACGCCGGCCTGGCTGGTGGGGGCCAGCACCGTGCTGGTGGTAGTGGTGTGCGTGCTCTCCAGCCTGCTGCCTTTCTGGCGTGTGCGGCGCGTCGATCCCCTGCTGGTGTTGCAGTCATGAGTCCCCTGCGGCACGTCCATCCTCGGCGGGCATCCGAACGGGGCGCGGAGACAGCAGTCTCGGCAGCGCCGCCGGTGGTGGTGGAGGGGTTGTGCAAACAGTACGCGCGGGGCGGAACCGCCACCCCCGTGCTGCGGGGGGTGGACCTGCGGGTTGAACGCGGCGAATGCGTGTTTCTGACTGGACCATCGGGAAGCGGCAAGAGCACGCTGCTGGCCATTCTGGGCTGCATCCTCACGCCAGATGCCGGGGTGGTGCGGATCTTGGGAGAAAATCTCGGCCTGCTGGATGCGCACCGCCGCACCTTGCTGCGGCGCCAGCGCATCGGGTTCGTGTTCCAGCGCTTTCAGTTGTTGCGAGGGCTCACGGCCTTGCACAACGTTGCTGTACCGCTGCAGTTGTGCGGTGTGCCGCCGGCCACGGCCCTGGTGCGCGCCATGCGTCTGCTGGAGCAAGTGGGCTTGCGCGAGCGGGCGCACGCCTTGCCGTCGCAACTGAGCGCAGGGCAATGCCAGCGGGTGGCGCTGGCCCGCGCATTGGCCGTGGAGCCCGAACTGATTCTCGCCGATGAGCCGACCGCCAACCTCGACGAGTACCACGGCCTGGAGGCCATGCGCCTGCTGCGAGAGCTGGCCGCGGCGCGGGGCAGAACCCTCGTGGTGGTAACGCACGATGTGCGGATTCTGCCCTTTGCCGACCGAGTGTTCCGCCTGGAGCACGGCCGGCTTCAACCAGGGGAGGCCAGGCTGGTGGACGCGGGGGGCACTAGGGGAGTTTGAGGTCATGCGGCTGACGATGATGGCCATCTCGTTATCTGCTGTGCTTGCCGTGACCTACCTGCTGGCAGCACGCAACTGGCGCGCGGCGGTGCCGCCGCGCCGCGCCGCTCAACGCTCCTCGGCGGAGCGCAGCGCCATCTACGCGCCGGGCAGGGTGGAGGGACGCACGCGGGAGGTGGAACTTCGCCCCGAGTTGACGGGGCGGATCGAACAGTTGTATGTCCACCCCGGAGACCTGGTCTCCGCGTGCACGCCGCTGGTGCGACTGGACGCGCAGCCGTACCAGCTCGAGGTGGATCTGGCGGCGGCCAAACTCTCCCTCTGCGAAGCGCGGCTGGACCGTTTGCTCAAAGGCGCCCGGCAAGAAGAGCGTGACGAACTGGCGGCCGTCCTGCGCGCGCGGCTGGCCGCGGCACGGGGCATGCAGCATCGGTGGCAGCGCACCAAGAACCTGCGCGAGCGGGATGCTGTGGCCCAGCAAGAAGCCGACGATGTCCAGGCCCAGTATGAGGCCGCCCTGGCCGAGGCCGAGGCCGCTGCCGCACGTCGCGCCCTCGCCGAGGCCCCGCCGCGGGAAGACGAGGTGGCCATGGCCGAGGCCGAAGTCGCCGCCGCACAGGCACGCCTGGGACAAGCACGCTACCGACTCCACCAAACCACCCTCCGCGCCCCCATCGACGGCCAGGTCCTCCACCTCGAATACCAGCCGGGAGAACTCGTCGGCCCCCACACCGCCCTGCCCGTGGTGATCATGGCCGATACCAGCCGTCTGCACGTCCGCGCCTTTGTCGAGGAATTCGATGCCCCACGCATCCGCATCGGCATGACTGCCTCCTGCCAGGCAGACGGCTTGCCCGGCAAGCAATTCCGCGGCCGGGTCGTACGCCTCTCCCCAAGGATGGGCCGCAAAGAGTCTGCCAGTGAGCAGCCCGCCGAGTACTTCGACACGCGCGTCCGCGAAGTATGGATCGAACTGGAAGATGCGGACGAGCTGGTCGTGGGCCTGCGCGTCGATGTGATGCTGTTCCCTCCCGACCCTGCCCACGCCCGGTAAACCGCAGCCCCCACCGGCCGCGCCGCTTGTACGCGGCCATGCGGCTGCACATCAGCCTTGCCTAAATCGGGCAGGCTCCTCCCCCTCTTGAACGCCGGCAGGCGGCGCACCGCATCGCTGCTGGCGGGGGCAGCCGATGCTTGCCGGCTGGTTGTCGGGCACAAGCACGCTGCGTTAGAATCAGCGGCCCTTGTCGGGCGCAGAATGGTCAACATGTGCTGGCTTGTCACCACCCAACTCGACGCTCGCCGTGCCGCGAACGGCCGCAAGCCTGCGCACCACGCGCTGTGTGGCGAGGCAGGCGCTCGGCATCGACGGCCGTACTGGCATGGCCGGGAAGTAGAGGCCCAAGGCGGGCGCTGCGCGGTGCTGGGCCTTGTGTGGCAGGGAACCTTTCTGCGGCGCTGGCGTCCACGCCGCGTGGGGGCGCGCCACATCAGCCGCTGCACCATTGGCGGAGACAGATGGAGAGCTTTGCATGAGCGTGCTGTATTTGACCGAGGCAGAGGTGTTAAGGCTGTCAGACATGCGCGCGGCCGTGGACGCGGTGGAAGAGGCGTTTCGGCAGATGGCGGCGGGAGAGGCCGTCAACGTACCGCGCGAGCGTGCCCAGGTGCCGGGATTTGTACTGCACACCATGAGTGCGGCCGCCCCCTACCTCGACCTGGCGGCGTGGAAGGCCTACTCCACCACGCCGCGCGGCGGCCGCTTCCTGGTGGGGTTATATGAGCTGGCCACCGGCCGCCTGACGGCGCTGCTGGAGGCCGATCAGCTTGGCCGCCTGCGCACCGGAGCCACCACCGGGGTGGCGGTCTCCTGGCTGGCCAACCGCAACACCACCGAGTTGGGCTTGTTTGGGGCGGGCAGGCAGGCCGAGCGGCAGCTCGAGGCAGTGGCGACCGTGCGTCCCTTGAAGCGGGCGTTTGTCTACTGCCGCACCGCTGAACGCCGCCTCGACTTTGCCGAACGCATGTCAGCCAGGCTGAACGTCGAGGTAGTACCCGTCGATCGGCCGCAGGAGGCGGCGGAGGAATTGCCCCTGGTGATCACGGCCACCACCAGCCGCACCCCTGTGTTCCACGGCCTCGGCCTCGAGGAAGGCGCCCTGGTGTGTGCCGTCGGCTCCAACTGGCTCAACCGTGCGGAGATCGATGCGCACGTGGTGCGCCGGGCAGATCACATTGTCTGCGACAGTGTGGATGCTTGCCGCCGCGAGGCAGGAGACTTCGTGGAGGCGCTCGAACGCGGCATCTTCGACTGGCACCGGGCTGTGAATCTCGCCGATGTCATTGCCGGCCACGCCGTGGGACGAAGCCATGCTGAGAACGTGGTGCTGTTCAAGTCTGTGGGCCTGGCCATCGAAGACCTGGCCGTGGCCGCACAGATTGTCGCTCGCGCCAGGCAAGAAGGGCTCGGCAGGCCCCTCCATCTGGAGTAGGGCCGGCTCTTGGTACCAGCCGGCGAAACGTGGTGCCGCATGAGGATGTTGCGGCAGGGCGCCACCGTTCGCATCAGCAGGCATGTTGGGTCGGCGCGCAAAGGCGGGCGGCCGCTGCAAGCCGTTTGATGCAACGGGATCCGCGAAGGCGGCGCGGCTGTACTCATCTGCGCGGTCCGGCAGCAGGCGGTGTTCGCCAAACTCCGAACACCCCGTTCGCGAGGCTGGCCAGCCGAGACCGACGACAACGTCGCGTGGCGGGAAACAAATAGCCCGCTTCGCGGGGAGCGGCCCAGGTGCGTTGGCCCTGATGCGTGCGGCGCGTGGACCTCGTCCGTCCCGGCAGGCGGCGGTATGCTACGAGATATGCATGAGATTGCGCTGGCCCTGCTCTGGCACCAGCATCAGCCTTATTATCCGGACGATGTGGGGCAAGAAAACCCCATGCCGTGGGTCCGGCTGCACGGTACCCGCGACTACTGGGGGATGGCTGCACTATTGGAAGAGGTGCCCGAGATGCGGGCCACGATCAATCTGGTGCCTAGCCTATTGGCGCAGCTTGCCGCCTACACAGAGGGGGGGCATGAGGACGCGCATTTGCGCATCTCACGGCTGCCGGCAGACGGGCTGAGCGAGGATGATCTGGTGTACCTGGTCGAGAACTTCTTCATGGTCCATCCGGACCAGATGATTCGACCCTATCCTCGCTACCTGGAGCTGTGGCAGAAGCGGGGCCAGGCCGGGGAGCCGCCGTTGCGGGTGGCCCGCCGCTTTAGCAAGCGCGATCTGATCGACCTGGCCTGCTGGGCGAACCTGGTCTGGATCCACCCCCTCGCCTTTGAGCGGGACGCAGATCTCGCCGAGTTCCGCCGCAAGGGCCGCCACTGGAGCGAGCAAGAGAAGGCGTGGCTGCTGCAGCGGCAACTGGAGCTGTTGCGCGAGATTGTGCCGCTGCACCGCAAGCTGGCCGAGCAAGGGCAGATCGAGCTTTCGACCACGCCCTTTTATCATCCGATCTTACCGCTGTTGATCGACAAGCGGCTGGCACGCCAGGCGATGCCGGACGTCAGCCTGCCGCGGCATCTGGAAGGCTATCCTGAAGACGCGGCGCGGCAGATCCGCCAGGCCGTGGAGTACCATCAGCGGGTGTTCGGGCGGCCTCCGCGCGGGCTGTGGCCATCTGAGGGCTCTGTCTGCCAGGCGATCATTCCTCCTTGCGCTGATGCAGGGCTGGAGTGGCTGGCGACGGACGAGGAGATCCTATCCTGCTCCACGGACGGGCTGGTATCTCGCGATGGCCAGGGCTACCTGCGCCATCCCGAGTTGCTCTATCGGCCGTGGCGGGTGGAGGAGACGGGGCGAGCCATGCAGGTGATCTTTCGCGATCACGCCATGAGCGACCAGATCGGCTTTCACTATCAGCGATACCATGCCGATCATGCGGTGGACGATTTCGTGGGCAAGTTGGAGGGGATCGGCCGCGCCACGCACGCGCACGCCGGGCATCGGCCCACGCTAGTGAGCATCATCCTGGACGGCGAGAACTGCTGGGACTATTACGCAAACGCCGGCGTGGACTTCTTGCGGGCCCTCTACCGCCGCGTGGCGCAGCACCCCAAGATCAGCCCCGTGCGCGTGAGCGACTATCTGGACCAGTATCCCGCCACGGACAAGCTGCAACACCTGTTTCCGGGAAGCTGGATCCAGCACAACTTTGGCATCTGGATCGGCCATCCAGAGTGCAACCGTGCCTGGGACCTGCTGCACGCCGCACGCGAGCATCTCGCCCGCGCACAGCGATCCGGCCACGTGCCGCCCGCGCAGCTCGACCAGGCCTGGCGCGAGCTGTCGATCGCAGAGGGCAGCGACTGGTTCTGGTGGTTTGGAGACAGCCACAGCAGTGCCCAGGATGCCGTCTTCGACCGCCTGTTCCGCAAGCACTTGCAGAACGTGTACCTGGTGTTGGGAGACGTGCCGCCGGCTGAGCTGGCCCGCCCCATCAGCCAGGCGCACCGCTACCCCGGCCTGCACACGCAGCCCACCAGCCTGTTGCGTGTGAAGGTCGATGGGCACCGCACCTATTTCGAGTGGCTGAACGCCGGGCGATACGTGTGCCAGACCGCGCGCGGCACCATGAGCATGGCCCAGGAAGGCCGGCTGGCTGAACTCTGCTTCGGCTTCGATACCCAGCGGCTGCTGTTGCGCCTGGATGCCCGGGGAGGCAGCGTGCGCGAGCGGCTGGCGGACATGGATCTGCTGCGTGTGGTCTTCTTGCAGCCCACTGGCTTCGAGCTGACGGTGGCGAGGCCCAGTTGGCACGCTCCCGTGGCGCAGCTCCTGCACCACGACGTGGTGGTGGGCCAGGCAGGGGTGGCCGCGGCTGCGGATCAGATTCTGGAACTGGCCGTGCCCCTGCGCAGCCTGGGATTGGCCACGGACGATCTGGTACAGCTCTTTGTCGAGCTGTGCCGGCAAGGGCAGGCTGTGGAACGCCTGCCGCTGGAAGGATGCATCGAGACCAGTGTTCCCTCTCCCGATTTCGAACAGATCATGTGGCAGGCGTAAGATGCCCGATCTGCGCAAAGATCCGATCGTCGGCCGCTGGGTGATCGTGGCCAAGAGCCGCGCCCGCCGACCGCACGATTTTGAAACCACGCCCAAAGTACACTCAGGCCGCCTCTGCCCCTTCTGCGAGGGAAATGAAGCCCTCACGCCGGCGGAAATCATCGCCTACCGCAATCCCGGCTCCCAGCCAAACGGCGAGGGATGGCGCGTGCGCGTGGTGCCCAACAAGTTTCCCGCCCTGGAGATCGAAGGGGATCTACAGAAGCGGGGCGATGGCATCTACGACATGATGCGCGGCGTGGGGGCGCATGAGGTGATCATCGAGTCTCCCTCGCACATTCTCAGCACAGCCGATCTCTCGGAAGAGGGCCTGCGCGAAGTGCTGTGGATTTACCGCGACCGGCTGGTGGACCTGAAACGGGACAAGCGGCTGGTGTACGGTATGATCTTCAAGAATGTGGGCGAGGCGGCCGGCGCCTCGCTGGAACATAGCCACAGCCAGCTTATCGTTACGCCGATTGTGCCCATTGCCGTCCGCGAGGAGATGCAGGGCTCCCAAGAGTTCTTCCGCTTCCGCGGCCGGTGCGTGTTCTGCGACATGGCCCACCAGGAACTGGCCACGGAGAAGCGGATCGTCTTGGATCTGCCGGGCTATGTCGCCTTTTGCCCCTTTGCCAGCCGCTTTGCCTTCGAGACCTGGATTCTGCCAAAGGCCCACCACAGCCACTTCGAGACGATTGACAAACAAGGGATCGAGGACCTGGCACGCACGCTGAAGCAGGTGATGCTGCGCATCGAAGCGGCGCTGGACAGGCCAGCCTATAACTATATTCTGCACACGGCCCCCTTCGATACGCACGAACTGGGCCACTACCACTGGCACCTGGAAATCATTCCCAGGCTGACCAAGACGGCAGGTTTCGAATGGGGGACGGGCTTTTACATCAACTCGGTACCGCCGGAAGAGGCGGCGGCGTTCTTGCGGGAGATCGACGCCGAAAACCTTCGCTCGCTAAGCCAGGCAGGTTGAGCAGGCTGGGGAGTTTTCTGGCGAAGGCAGCCGGTACCCCGCAGATGCCGAACAGGCCTCCCTGCCGCCAGTGACCTTCAATGCTTCAAGCGATTGGAGTAGGATGGGCGGCAGCCGCCAGCGGCTGGGAGGCCCACGTCGTGGCGGCCGGCACCCCAGGCGCTCAAGTCCACGTGCCACGCTTACGGCGTGGGTAGAGACGGAACTACCATGTCCCACCCCATTCGTTTTGCCCTGGTTTTGCACAATCACCAGCCTGTCGGCAATTTTGACGGCGTCATCGAGCAGGCCTACCAGGACAGCTATCTGCCCTTCTTGGAGGTGCTGGAGCAGTACCCCAACCTGCGGATCGGGCTACACACCAGCGGCAGCCTCGCGGAGTGGCTGGCGGCGCGTCATCCCGAGTATCTGGATCGATTGGGAGAGTTGGCGGCGGCCGGCCGTGTGGAGATCCTGGGCGGCGCCTTCTACGAGCCGATTCTGCCGATGCTGCCACGCCGTGATCGGATTGGGCAGATCATGGCGTACACGCAGTGGCTGCAAGAACGGCTGGGCGTGGCCGTGCGGGGGATGTGGATCCCCGAGCGTGTGTGGGAGCAATGTTTGGCCAGCGATCTGGCCGCTGCAGGCATCGCCTACACGGTACTGGACGACTACCACTTCAAGAACGCTGGACTGGCGGAAGAGCAGCTTCACGGCTACTACGTGACGGAAGACGACGGCCGCATGCTGGCGATTTTTCCCGGCAGCGAGCGGCTGCGGTACACCATACCTTTCGCAGATCCCCAGGAGACGATCGAGTACCTGCGCCGCGTGGCCGAGCGCCACCCGCACACCGTGGTGGTATTCGGAGACGACGGGGAGAAGTTCGGCACCTGGCCCGAGACGAAGAAGCACGTCTACCAGGACGGTTGGCTGCGGCGGTTCTTTGACGCTCTGCTGGCCAACGCATCGTGGATTCAGCTTACCACGCTCTCAGAGGCCTTTGAGCACGTGGCGCCCACCGGCAAGATCTACCTGCCGGACGCCAGCTATCGAGAAATGACAGAGTGGGCGCTGCCGGCCGAGCAGCTTGTGCTCTATGAGCGCATGCGGCACGAGCTGCAACACGACCCGCGCTGGCCGGTGCTAGCACAATTCATGCGCGGCGGCTTCTGGCGGAACTTCAAGGTCAAATACCCGGAAAGCGACGAAATGTACACGCGGATGCTCATGGTGAGCAACCGCCTGGCGGCTGTGGAAACGTCATCAGCATCCACAGCCCCACCCCAGCAAGCAGCGTCGTCCGACCATGGCGCACTGCCCGACCGCGCAGCCTCGCTAGCGGCCGGGGAAGTCTGGCAGCGGCCTGGCCGGGGTCCGGAGCCGATTGCTCAGGCGTCGGTCGTGGCCGCGATTGACGCTTGCAACGGCCCGGCGTTCTCTCGGCACGTCGGCACGCCTGCGTCAACCTCTCTGGTGCATGCTGCCCGCCAGGAGCTGTACCGCGCCCAGTGCAACTGTGCCTACTGGCACGGTGCGTTCGGGGGCATCTATTTGCCGCATCTGCGCCATGCCGTGTATTCCCACCTTATTGCAGCCGACCATCTGCTGGAGCAGCACGTCGGTCGGGCGGGTTGCTGGATCGAGGCGGCGCACGGCGATCTCAACCTCGACGCACGCGAAGAGGTCTATCTGGCCAACGACAAGCTGGCGATGCTCTTCTCTCCCTTCCGCGGCGGCATGATGTACGAGTTGGACGTGCGGGCGATCTGCCGCAATCTGCTGGCCACGCTGGCGCGCCGCTTCGAGGCGTACCATGTGAAGGTGCAGCAGGGCGGACACGAATCCGGCGGGCAGGTGGCGAGCATTCACGATCGCGTGGTGTTCAAGCAGCCGAACTTGCATGAGCGGCTGCATTACGACCCCCATCTGCGCAAGACCTTGCTCGACCACTTCTACGAGCCGCACACGGGGGTGGAAGCGGTGGCGGCTGGGCTGGCGCGCGAATGCGGCGACTTCTGCGGGATGCCCTACGAGGCCCGCATCCGCCGCAATCCAGACCGGATTCAGGTTCAATTCTCTCGCTCGGGGCACGTGGAGGGCCAGCCCCTCAAGCTCACCAAGGCCGTGACGCTGGAGGCCGGCAGCTCGACGCTGGAGATCACGTACCTGGTGGAGGGGCTGCTGCCGCTGCGGCCCTTGCACCTGGCCGTGGAGTTCAATTTTGCCGGCATGCCGGCTGGGTGGGACGACCGCTACTATCACGACGGGCAGGGACGGCGGCTGGGGCAGTTAGGGCGGCGGCTGGATCTGGTGGGTTGCGATGTGCTGGGGCTGACGGATGAGTATTTAGGTCTGGAGCTGCTGTTGCGGTTCTCGCAGCCGGCCAACATGTGGGCATTTCCGATCGAGACGGTGAGCCAGTCTGAGGGGGGGTTCGAGCTGGTGCATCAATCGGTGGCGGTGCTGCCCCACTGGCAGGTGAGCGGAGATGCACAGGGTCGCTGGAGCGTCTCGATGCAGCTTGCCATTGACACGACGTTGGCCGAAAGCCGTGCCGAGCGGGAGGCGGTGGCGGCTGCGAGCTAGGCGGGCCACGAGCGTTTAGCGGTTACCGGGCGGGAAGTGCTGGAAGGTCCAGGACCGCTGCGACCGTCGAGATCCACACAGGCCGCGGCGGTCGAGATCCATTCACGCTGCGGCGGTCGAGATGCGTGCAGGCCGCAGTGGTCCACATCGGTGCACTCCGCGGCGGTCAAGATCTGTGGAGGCCATGGCGGTCGAGGGCGGACCATTCGCCGGTGATTGCCGGCCAACAGGGGGCGGTCTGCAGCGTTGCTGCATCGATGCCATTGGGCCAGTCCCAGCCGACAAGGGCCGTAGGGAGGCCAGCCCGGCGGACGGGCAGTTTCGCAACGGCTGCAAATGGAGTAATCTGGAGGTGGTTGACCGACGTGCCGTCTCTGGTGTGCCCCGGCACCATGGCCTGCCTGAACCTGCCCTGCAAGCCCCGCCCCCCTTTGATCTGTTTGGCACTGACGGCCGGAGGGATGTTGTGCGCCGTGTTGACGGCGGCCGTGTCGCCAGCAAGGGCGGATCCGTCTCGGGTCGAGGCCCAGGAGGTGCGGTACAACCGCGACATTCGCCCCATCCTGGCAGAGAATTGTTACCAGTGCCACGGGCCGGACCAGAACCAGCGGAAGGCGGAGCTGCGGCTGGACCAGGAGGAAGGTGCCCGGGCAGACCTCGGCGGCCGGCGTGCTATCGTTCCTGGCCGGCCTGAGGAGAGCGAGCTGATCCGGCGCATCACGGCAGCGGACCCAGACGAGCGCATGCCGCCGGCTTCTACGGGCAAGGCACTTTCAGCACGGCAGGTAGAACTATTGCGGCAGTGGATTGCTGCGGGGGCGCGGTGGGAAGCGCACTGGTCCTTCGTACCGCCCCAGCGGCCGGAGCCTCCTCAGGTTGGCGATCTTTCCTGGGTACGCAACCCGATCGACGCGTTCATCCTGGCCCGCTTGGAGCAAGAAGGCCTGCGTCCCTCGCCGGAGGCCGACCGTGCGACGTTGATCCGGCGGCTGAGCCTGGACCTGACTGGGCTGCCGCCCACGCCGGAGGAGGTGGATGCCTTCGAGCAGGACCCCTCGCCCGACGCTTACGAGAAGCTCGTCGATCGCCTGCTCGCTTCCCCATGCTATGGAGAGCGGATGGCCAGCCGCTGGCTCGATGCCGCACGCTATGCCGACACCAACGGCTATCAAACGGACGGCGAACGCCACATGTGGCGATGGCGAGACTGGGTCATCGACGCCTACAACCGCAACCTGCCCTTCGACCAGTTCACCATCGAGCAGCTTGCCGGCGACCTTTTGCCCCAGCCGACGCTGGAGCAGCAGCTTGCCACCGGCTTCAACCGCAACCACCGTGGCAACTCCGAGGGGGGGATTATTCCCGAAGAATATGCCGTGGAATATGTGTGCGACCGTGTGGAGACCACGGGCACGGTCTGGCTGGGCCTGACGTTGAACTGCGCACGCTGCCACAACCACAAGTTCGATCCCTTCACCCAGCAAGACTATTACAGCCTGTTCGCCTTCTTCAACAACGTGCCCGAAAAGGGCCGTGCCGTGAAGTACGGCAACTCGCCCCCCTACATCGCCGCGCCGACCAAGGAGCAGCAACAGCAACTCGCCGAACTCGAGGCGCGCCTGGCGCAGGCAGAAGCGCAGCTTGCCGCACTCGAGCCGGAGCTGGCCTCCGCGCAGGCCGAATGGGAGCAGGCGCTGGCAGCCGATCCGCAGGCCGACTACGCCGTCTCCCGCGGGCTGGCCGGCTACTGGCCGCTGGACGAGCCGAACCCGCAGCCCGCCGGAAGCTGGCACGGCCAGCCGCAGATGATCGCGGGACGCGTCCACCAGGCCGCCGCGTTCGACGGCCAAGCCTGGTTCGAGGCGGGCGACGTGGCCGACTTCGGCTTCTATGACAAGTTCTCCATCTCCTTCTGGATCCGTCCCACGGCAGACAGCCGCGGCACCATCGTCTCACGCATGACAGACGCACCCCAGGCCGACGGCTATTACGTGATGCTCACAGGCGGCCGGCTCCAGATGAATCTTGTGAAGCGCTGGCTGGACGATGCCGCGCGCGTGCAGACGGCGGCGCCTCTCGCTCCGGATGCCTGGCAGCATGTGCTGGTCACCTACGATGGTTCGCGCGTGGCGGCGGGCATCAAGGTCTACGTGAATGGCCAAGAGCAGCCGCTGGAAGTCTTGCTGGACGAACTGAACCAGTCGTTTGCCGTCAAGGAGCCGCTGCGCATCGGCGGGGGGGGCGGTCCGGAGGGCCGCTTCGTCGGCGGCCTGGACGAGGTGCGCGTATATGCGGTGCTGTGCGGTCCGCGCGAGGCACTGGTGCTGGCCACGTCTGAGCCGCTGGCCCTGCTGGCTTCCATCCCGCCCGCCGCTCGCTCGCCCGCACAGGCCGCCAAGCTGCGCGAGGCGTTCCTCCATCTGGCGGCACCAGCGCATCTGCGTCAGGCCGCCGAGCATGTGGTTGCCCTGAGAGACCAGCGCACGGCGCTCGTCGAGAGCTTTCCCACCTGCATGGTGATGCAAGAACTCCCCGAGCCGAGACAGGCTTATATCCTCACGCGCGGCCAGTATGACAAACCCGGCCAACCGGTGGGACCGGCCACGCCCGCCGTCTTCTCTCCCCCCCCGCAGCCGCCGCGGAACCGGCTCGACCTGGCACGCTGGTTGATGGATCCCGCCAACCCGCTGGTGGCTCGCGTGGCCGTGAACCGCCTGTGGCAGCTCTGCTTCGGTACCGGCCTGGTCAAAACCGTGGACGACTTCGGCATCCAGGGCGAGTGGCCCAGCCATCCCGAGCTGTTGGACTGGCTGGCGACGGAATACATACGCCGGGGCTGGGACACCAAGGCCATGCTGCGGCTGATCGCGACCAGTGCCACGTACCGGCAGCGCTCGCAAGCGGGTAGGGAGTTGCTGGCACGCGATCCGGAGAACCGGCTGCTGGCCCGTGGGCCGCGGGTACGGCTCTCTGCCGAGATGATTCGAGATCAGGCGCTGGCTGCCAGCGGGCTGCTGGTCGAGCGGCTGGGCGGTCCCTCCGTAAAGCCCTATCAACCGGAGGGGTTGTGGAACGAGCTATCCGATACCCAGTATGTGCAGGACCATGGGGACAATCTGTACCGGCGCAGCCTGTACACGTTCTGGAAGCGGACCATTGCCCCGCCCACGATGGCCGCCTTCGACGCGGCCGGGCGCGAAACCTGTACGGTGCGTGAGACCCGCACCAACACACCATTGCAGGCGCTGGTGCTGCTCAATGAAGTCACATTTGTCGAAGCGGCCCGGGTACTGGCCCAGCGCGTGCTGAGCGAATGCGGCGCCGACCCGCGCCAGCGCGTGGAGCGGATGTTCCGCCTCGTGCTCGGGCGCCGCCCGGCAGAAGCGGAGGCGGCGATCTTGTTGCGCAATTTGTCACGGCAGCTTGAGCGGTACCGAGGGTCGCCGCAGGCTGCCGCAGCGCTGGTCTCAGTTGGGGAGTTTCCACGGCCCGAGTCGCTGGATCCCAGCGAACTGGCGGCCTATACCATGATGGCGAACTTGATTCTGAACCTGGACGAGGCGATTACGAAGGAATAGGAATCGGAACCGCCAGGTGGGACGGATCCGCCGGCTACCACAACCTGCTTGCTAAAGCCATGAACCCTGCAATGCACACTCCTGCACCACAGCTTGCGCGTCGTTATTTCTGTGGGCGAGCCGCGCTGGGGCTGGGGACGGCGGCCCTGGCCTCGCTGCTGCATGCAGACGGCTTGCTGGCTGCCACAGGAGACGGAGAGCAGAACCTCGATGCTGGGCTGCGGACATATGGGGTGCTGCCGGCGCTGCATCATGCGCCCCGGGCACGGCGGGTGATCTACCTGTTCCAGTCGGGCGGGCCGTCGCAGCTCGACCTGTTCGACTACAAACCGCAGCTTGCTAGGCTGCGTGCCACGGAGTTGCCCGAGAGTGTGCGGATGGGACAGCGGCTGACCGGCATGACGTCGCGGCAGGCCAGCTTTCCCACGGCACCGAGCATGTTCCGTTTTGCCCAGCACGGCAAGTCGGGGATTTGGCTGAGCGAGTTGTTGCCGTACACCGCACAAGTGGCGGACGAGCTGTGCGTGGTGAAATCGCTGTACACCGAAGCGATCAACCACGATCCGGCGGTGACGTTCTTTCAGACGGGCCATCAACTTGCCGGCCGGCCCAGCATCGGCGCCTGGCTGTCCTACGGGCTAGGCAGCGAAAATCAGGATCTGCCCGCCTTTGTGGTGATGGTATCGATTGGCTCGGGCAATCCCGCGGACCAACCCCTGTACGACCGCCTGTGGGGCAGTGGTTTCCTGCCGAGCAAGTACCAGGGGGTGAAGTTCCGCTCGGTGGGCGATCCGGTGCTGTACCTTTCCAATCCGCCGGGCGTGGACGGCGCGGCCCGGCGCGAGCTGCTCGACGATCTGGCGCAGCTCAATCAGCTCAAACTGGCAGAGTATGCCGATCCTGAGATTGCCACCCGCATTGCGCAGTACGAGCTGGCGTATCGCATGCAGACCTCGGTGCCGGAACTGACCGACGTTTCGGACGAGACGGAGGAAACGTTCGAACTCTACGGGCCGGAGAGCCGCCGACCGGGCAGCTACGCCGCCAACTGCCTGTTGGCCCGGCGGTTGGTGGAACGGGGCGTGCGTTATGTGCAACTCTTCCACCGAGGCTGGGACCAGCACACCAATCTTCCCAAGCAGATAGTGGGCCAGGCACGCGACACGGACCAGCCCACGGCCGCCCTGATCATGGACCTCCGCCGCCGCGGGCTGCTGGACGACACGCTGGTGGTCTGGGGCGGCGAGTTCGGCCGCACCGTCTACTGCCAGGGGACGCTCACGGCAGACAATTATGGCCGGGACCATCATCACCGCTGCTTCACCATCTGGATGGCCGGCGGCGGCGTGCGTGCCGGCTCCACCTGTGGCGAGACCGACGATTATTCCTACAACATCGTCCGCGATCCCGTACATGTACATGACTTGCACGCCACCATGTTGCACCTGTTGGGCATCGATCACACGCGGCTGATCTATCGCTTCCAGGGGCGGGATTACCGGCTGACGGACGTGCACGGCCGCGTCGTCGAGGGGCTGCTCGCGTAAGACTGCGAACTTGAGGAATCCATGTCAGGCACATCTCCGCAGGGCCATCCTGCACTGTTGCGATCCGTGTTCCTGCTGGCAGCGGCCATCTGCGCGGTGCCGCTGGCCGCGGGGCAAGAGTTGCAATACCCCCTCTCCGTGGCCGCCGCGGACGATCAGGGCCCCTATGTGGCGGATCTCAACCTGCCTGGCGTTTGGAAGCACACGGCCGAGGGCTG
The DNA here is from genome assembly GCA_023511675.1 of Pirellulales bacterium. GTDB lineage: Bacteria > Planctomycetota > Planctomycetia > Pirellulales > JAIMBC01 > JAIMBC01. The sequence goes on along the minus strand of JAIMBC010000058.1, from coordinate 3,526 downwards.
GCAACCGCTGTTTGCGGGCAGCAAGCAGTTTCGAACCCCACTGCATCGGCCGCGTTGCGCCGCCCTGGACCGCCAGGGACGGCTGCTCGTGGGAGACTCCGCCACGCGCGACGTGTACCGCCTGGGCGAGGACGGCACTCCCACACCCCTCACGCAGGGCGGCATCGGCGTGCCCATGGACCTAGCGGTTTCCGAAACGGGCGAGGTGTTCGTCAGCGACCTGGAACTGCACTGCATCTGGCGATTCCCCTCTGAGGGGGGGGTGCCTGAAAAGCTCGCGGACGTGCCGGCCCCGCGCGGCCTGGCACTCGACCGCCAGGGCAGGCTGCTCGTTGTCTCGCACGGCGAGCGGCCCGTGCTGCGCGTGGACGCCGCCGGAAAGGTCGAGCCCGTGCTCTCTCAGGCACCCTTTCAGTTTCCCCACGACCTCGTGCTGGCTGAACACGAAGGGCTGATCGTCAGCGATGGCTATGCCAAAACGCTCTGGAAGGTAAGTCCCCAGGGAGAGGCAACGGCCTGGATTCAGGGCGAACCGCTCGTCAACCCCGTCGGTCTCGCCTGGTATGGGAAGACGTTGCTGGTGGCCGACCCGCATGCACGGGCGGTGTTCCAGGTCGATGCCGAGGGCAAGCTGCGGCCGTTCGGCACAAAGTAAAACGGCGGCCGTTGGACGTATCAATCACGCAGCCGCTCCGCCCCGCGCGCAGCATCATGTGCGCACGCCCTCCCAAAGGTGCGACGCTTGCCTGCTCGCCCCACAGCGTCAGGCACACTCCGTTGTCATGGCGTGCCCGCGCTGGATTCCAGCAGCTTCCGCAGCACGGTTTGCAGGATGCCGCCGTGGCGGTAGTACTCCCATTCCACGGCAGAGTCGATGCGGAGCGTGGCCTGGAACTCCGTGAGGCGGCCGTCCGGCGCCGTGGCCCGCACGCGCAGGCGGCTGCGGGGCTGCACATGATCGGATAGCTCCGGGAGATCGAACGTCTCCTCGCCCGTGAGGCCGAGAGACTGCCACGTCTGGCCCTGCGGAAACTCCAGCGGCAGGACGCCCATCCCCACCAGATTGCTGCGATGGATGCGTTCGAAGCTGGCGGCGATCACGGCGCGTACGCCCAGCAGATAGGTCCCCTTGGCGGCCCAGTCGCGGCTGGAGCCGGTACCGTACTCCGCGCCCGCCAGCACGACCAGCGGCACACCCTCCTCCTTGTAGCGCATGGCCGCGTCGTAGATGGTCATCAACTCTCCGTCGGGAAGGTGGCGGGTAAAGCCTCCCTCAGTGCCGGGGGCAAGATGGTTGCGGATGCGGATATTGGCAAACGTGCCGCGGGTCATCACCCGATCATTGCCGCGGCGTGCGCCATAGCTATTGAAGTCGGCCGGCTTCACGCCCCGCTGTTGCAGGTACTGGCCTGCCGGGCTGGAGGCGGCAATGGAGCCGGCCGGCGAGATGTGATCCGTAGTGACACTGTCTCCCAGCACGGCCAGAACCCGAGCACCGCGCAGCGGTTGGATGGGGTCGGGCTGCGGCTTGAGGTCGAGCAGGAATGGGGGTTCCTGGATATACGTGCTCTGCTCGTCCCAGTTGTAGAGGTCGCCGCCGTGCGTGGGGAGGCGGTTCCAGGCCTCGTTGGCGCTGAACACGTTCTCGTAGCGGCGGCGAAAGAGTTCGGGCTGCACCACCTGGTCGATCAGGCGGTCGATTTCTGCGGGCTGCGGCCAGATGTCGCGGAGATAGACCGGCTCGCCCGCCGGGGTCTCGCCGAGCGGTTGGGAGGTCAGGTCGATATCGGTGGTGCCGGCCAGGGCATAGGCGACGACCAGCGGCGGGCTGGCCAGATAATTGGCCTTGACGAGGGGATTGATGCGGCCCTCGAAATTGCGGTTGCCCGAGAGGACAGCGGCGGCTACCAGCCCGGCCTCGCTGATAGCGCGGGCAACAGGCTCCGGCAGGGGCCCGCTGTTGCCGATACAGGTGGTACAGCCGTATCCCACGGTGTGGAAGCCCAGGGCCTTGAGGGCAGGCAGCAGTCCGGCGCGTTCGAGGTAGTCATGCACCACGCGCGATCCCGGTGCCAGGCTGGTCTTGACGTAGGGTTTGACGCGGAGGCCGCGTGCGACCGCTTTTTGTGCCAGCAAGCCGGCGGCGAGCATCACCGATGGGTTGCTGGTATTGGTACAGCTTGTGATGGCGGCGATCACCACGGCGCCGTGAGCGATCTGGCTGGCGTGGCCGTTGAGCTGCACACGGGCTGTGCGTGCCAGGGCCGTGGGGTCGAGGGCGAAGCCGCGTTCGGCCAGCGGGGCCGCCAGCGCTTGACGAAAACTCTGCTGCACGCGGCCGAGCGGCACACGATCCTGGGGCCGCTTGGGACCGGCCAGAGAAGGTTCGATGGTGGAGAGGTCGAGGTGTACCAGCGAGCTGAACTTCGGCTCCGGCGCCGCGTCGGTGCGAAACAGCCCCTGCTCCTTGGCATACCGCTCCACCAGATCGAGCTGTTCCTCGGTGCGCCCGGTACGGCGCAGGTAGCGCAAGGTCTCGTCGTCGATGGGAAAATACCCCATGGTGGCTCCGTATTCCGGGGCCATGTTCGCCACGGTTGCCCGGTCCGCCAACCGCATGGTGGAGACGCCCGGGCCGCAGAACTCGACGAACTTGTTCACCACTCCGTGCCGGCGGAGCAATTCGGTACAGGTGAGCACCAGGTCCGTCGCCGTGGCGCCAGGCGGCAACTCGCCGCTGAGGCGTACGCCCACCACTTCAGGCAACAGCATGAACAGCGGCTGTCCGAGCATCACCGCCTCGGCCTCGATGCCTCCCACTCCCCAGCCGACTACCCCCAGCCCGTTGATCATGGTGGTGTGGCTGTCCGTCCCCACCAGGGTGTCTGGCACAGCCACCACGCCGGCATGATCGCTCCGCAAAAACACGCAGCCCGCCAGATACTCCAGGTTAACCTGATGCACAATTCCCACGGCAGGCGGCACCACGCGAAAATTGGCAAAGGCCGTCTGGCCCCACCGCAAGAACTCGTACCGCTCCCGATTGCGTTCAAACTCCAGCTTGACGTTATATTCGAGCGCGTCGTCGCTGCCATAGCGGTCAACCTGGATCGAGTGGTCGATCACCAGATCGACGGGGATCAGCGGATTGATGCGGCGCGGATCGCCGCCCAGCCGCCGCATGGCGCTGCGCATGGCGGCCAGATCGACCACGGCGGGCACGCCGGTGAAGTCTTGCAGCACCACACGGGCCGGTTTGAAGGGGATTTCTGCCTCCTGCGGCCGCGGTTGCCAGCCGGCGACGTCGCGCACGGCCTGCTCGGTGACCTGGTAGCCGTCGCACTGGCGCAGCACGGCTTCCAGCAGCACGCGGATCGAATAGGGCAATTCGTCCAGGCGGCACAGACCGTGCTGCTCCAAGACACTTAATCGATACAGCCCTACCTCTCCCGAACGGGTGCGGAACGTGTCTCGTGCGGCAAAGGGGTCAGGGCGGCATTGGCGGGTCATGCCGGTCAGCTCCAAG
>JAIMBC010000006.1 GCA_023511675.1 Pirellulales bacterium | reverse complement strand
ACGCGGCACAGCCGGACCAGGCGGGACCTACCCCGCCAGACGCGAATGGCCAGCCGCAGCCGGCCGACGAATTGGCCCGGCTGCGCGATGAGCTGGCTGCCGTCCGAAATGAACTGGCCGCGGTTCGCAGCGAGTTGGCTGCCGCCCGGGACCAGGCCCTCCGCGCCACGGCTGACCTGAAGAATTACCAGAACCGCACCCGCCGCGAACGCGAAGAAGAACGCAAGTTCGCCGAACTGGCTTTGATCTGCGACCTGCTGCCCGTGCTCGACAACGTGCAGCGAGCCATCGCCGCCGCTCAAAACCAGGCCGATGCAAACAGCCTGCTGGAAGGCTTCCGCCTGGTTGCCCAACAGCTCGACGCCATCCTCGCCCGCCATCACTGCGCGCCCATCGATGCCCTGGGCCAGCCATTGGACCCCCATCGCCACGCCGCCATGATGCAACAGCCCACCGCAGATTATCCCCCCGGCACTGTGATGGAGGTCGTGCAACAGGGCTACCTGCTGCACGACCGCGTGATTCGGCCGGCACAGGTGATCGTGGCCCAGGCCCCCCCATCACCCGAATCCCAACAGTGACTTTCTCTTTCTCACCCAGGAGCCTGCCTATGCCGACGTACGATTATGTCTGCGATGCTTGTGAGCACCAGTTCGAACTTTTTCAGTCGATGACGGCCAAGCCGGAGCGTAAGTGTCCCGCCTGCGGCAAGCCGAAGCTGCGGCGTCTGATCGGGCCCGGCGCGGCCATCGTCTTCAAGGGTTCGGGCTTCTACCAGACCGACTATCGCAGCGAGTCGTACAAGAAAAGCGCGGCGGCGGAGAAAGCACACGCGGGCAACGGGCAGGCTGCCGAGAAGAGTTCCAGCAAGTCGGAAGCGAAGAGCGCAGCCGGCTCCGATTGAAAGTTAACCCTCGCTTTGGCCACCGCTGTCTGTCCTATTTGCCAACGACAGTTCGAGCCCGAGGTCTCGCCTGCGCGGCCGTTCTGTAGCGAACGCTGCCGCCAGATCGATCTGGGCCGCTGGCTCTCGGAGGCCTACGTCGTGCCCGGCAGCGAAGCCGAGCCGGATGAATCAGCCGCAAAGCTCGACCCGCCGCCACAGCCCGGCGAACACCTTGCCAATGGCTCTGCTCAACCGGCCCCCGAAGAGGAGGACCAAGGCTGAGGGCCTCCGCTGCCAAAGGCAAGTGGGCCCTCTGGCTTCAGCCTAGTTGGTCTCGTTGGCGCACCGAAGGCAGGCGCCGCTGCGCATGCCATGGCGCTTTGGTCCTTCGCCTTCGGACCCTGGAGGGACGCGCTCCGTCGCGTCCGGACCAACGCCAACGTTACGGGTCCATCGCGGCCACGACGGAGCGTGGCCCTCCATCGGCCCTGGAGGAACGCGCTCCGTCGCGTCCGGGCCAGGGGGCCGCGGCTCTGATGGCAGGCGCCGCGCCGGACAACCCTTCGCAACCGTCGCCGGCGGTAAGGTGTTTCAGCCAGTAGCGTGGGCATAAGCGGGGCGCCACTGCTACTCCCCTGCCAAGGGGGATGACCAGGAGCTATTACCCAACTACCACGCCAGCACAACCAACCCTCGGTGCGCAGCCTGGCAGCCACCGTTGGGCAAGGACGGACCGCGGGCCGGCTAGCCTTCAAGGTGGGCGTGAGGGGCGGCGGGCGATGCGTAACGGTTCCAGTAGGCGAGCAGCATTGAGAGCCGAGCGTGCGCTGGCCAGGCCGCTGCGAAGCCCCGGCAATCGATCTTGGCCGGCGGTCTGGTTGGGCCTAGAATTTCGGGCGTCCATGAGACATACCGCAGGGGTTACGGCACCGCCGGAACTTCTAAAAGAGCTGGCGGGCCGCCTGGAGACGGAACAGGACTTCGCCGCACTCGTGGCTGCCCTGCGTGCAGGGCACAGTGCCACGCTCGACGGAGTCCGGGGGTCGAGCTGCGCGCTGGCGACGGCTACGCTGGCGCGTAGCGCCGCGGGGCCGGTGCTCGTCGTCTGCCCGCATTTGCTGGACGTGGACGAGTTCGCCGCCGACGTGGCCCTCTTCACCGACGCCCCCTGTGCCCGCTTTCCCGCCTGGGAAACGGCTCCCAGCGACGACCTCCCGGCCGACGAAATCTGGGGAGACCGCCTGCGGCTGCTCAAGCAACTCTGGCGGGGTTGCCCGCCCGCAATACTGGTCAGCAGCATCCAGGCGCTATTGCAGCCCGTCCCTCCGGCACCGGTGCTGGCTGCCCACACCCGCCGCCTGGCCGTGGGAGACATGCTGGTGCTCGACGAGTTGTGCGGCTGGCTCGTACAGCAGGGATTCCACAACACGCCGGCGGTCACCTTGCCGGGTGAGTTTTCGCGGCGTGGCGGGATTGTGGACCTCTTTCCCTGGGACTGGGAGCTGCCGGTCCGGCTGGAGCTGTTCGGCGACCAGATCGAAAGCCTGCGGGCGTTCGATCCCGGCACGCAGCGCAGCCAGCACGTGTTGCAGGAGATCGACCTGACGGCGATTGCGCCGGGCCAGCCGATGCGCGGGCAGTTCATCGACTACCTGCCGGAGGGGACGTGGGTGGTGCTGGCCGAGTTGCTGCACATCGAAGAAGAGGGGCGGCACTACCTGGAGCGTGCGGCTGCGACCCAGCAGCACCATGGGCTGCGGGGCACGCTGGAGCGGCTATATCGGCATCCGTCCGTGGCGGCCAGTGCGTTGGCCCCCGCATCGCTGGAGGCCGTCTGCCGGCTGAAGACCGAGTCGGTGGAGCGGTTTAGCGGAGAGCTGCAGCGCGTGCGGGAGGAGCTGGAGGGCATGGCACAGGGGGACGAGGTGGTGGTGGTCTGCCAGACGGAGGCGGAGGCGCATCGGCTGGCGGAGTTGTTTGCGTCGAGCAATTTGGCTCGGCGGGGGCGGCTGCACCTTCCTGTGGGGAGTTTGCGTGCGGGGTTTCGTCTGGCGTCTCAGCGGGTGCTGGTGCTGAGCAGTCGGGAGCTGTTTCAGCGGGCGGATGTGGCGCGGCAGTCACGAAGGTGGCTGGGGCGGACGATCGATAGTTTCCTGGATCTGCGGGAAGGCAACTATGTGGTGCATGTCTCGCACGGGATAGCGCGGTATCGGGGACTGCGCCTACTGGAGGACAAGGGGCAGGTAACAGAGCATTTGGAGCTGGAGTTCGCAGAGGGCACGCGGCTCTACGTACCGGCGACGCGGATCGAGCTGGTGCAGAAGTATGTGGGGGGGACGCGTGCGCGGCCCAGGCTGGCCAAGCTGGGGGGGCAGACGTGGCAGCGTCAGAAGCGGGCGGCCCAGCAGGCCGTGCTGGATCTGGCGAGCGAGATGCTCGAGCTGGCGGCGGCGCGGGCATGCAGGCCGGGAATTGCCTTCCCGCCCGACTCGGACTGGCAACGCGAGTTTGACGCTGCCTTTCCCTACGTGGAGACGCCGGATCAGGCTGCCGGCATCGAGGCCATCAAGCGAGACATGCAGGCGCCTCAGCCGATGGACCGCCTGATTTGCGGAGACGTGGGGTATGGCAAGACAGAACTGGCCATGCGTGCGGCCTTCAAGGCGGTGGAGGCGGGCTACCAGGTGGCAGTGCTGGTACCCACCACCATTCTGGCCGAGCAGCACGGCCGCACCTTTCGCGGCCGGATGGCGGAGTATCCGTTCGAGATTGGGGTGCTCAGCCGTTTTTGTAGTGCGGCGGAAGAACGCCGCATCGTCGCTGGCCTGGCAGCAGGACAGATCGACATTGTGATTGGGACGCACAGGCTGGCGCAGCCGGACATCCGCTTCCACAATCTGGGGTTGTTGATCATCGACGAGGAGCAGCGCTTTGGGGTGGCGGTGAAGGAGCGGCTGAAGGCGTATCGCCAGATGGTAGATGTGCTCACCATGACCGCCACGCCCATCCCCCGCACGCTGCACATGGCCCTCACCGGCCTGCGAGACATCTCAAATCTGGAAACGCCGCCTCCCGACCGGCTGGCCGTCGAGACGCGTGTGGCCCGCTACGATCCAGAGCTGATTCGCCACGCTGTGCTGCGGGAACTCAATCGCGGCGGACAGGTGTATTTCGTTCACAACCGCGTGCAAGATGTGCAAACCGTTGCGGCCCGCCTGGCGCAGATTGTGCCCGAGGCACGCCTGGGCGTGGGGCATGGCCAGATGCGCGAGTCGGAGCTGGAACAGGTCATGCTCGACTTCATCGAGCGGCGGTTCGATATCCTGCTTGCCACCACCATCATCGAAAGCGGCCTGGACATTCCCAACGCCAACACGATGTTCATCAACGAGGCCGACCGCTTCGGCCTGGCCGATCTGCACCAGTTGCGCGGCCGCGTGGGGCGGTACAAGCATCGGGCATACTGCTATTTGCTGGTCGATCCAGACAAGGCACTCTCCCCGGCCGCCGCAAGGCGGCTGGCAGCGATTGAAGAATTCAGCCAGTTGGGAGCCGGATTCTCCATTGCCATGAGAGACCTGGAAATCCGGGGCGCCGGCAACATCCTGGGCACGCAGCAGAGCGGGCATATCGCCGCGGTGGGCTACGAGCTGTACTGCGACTTGTTGGAGAAGGCGGTGCGGCGGTTGAAACATCTGCCGCAGCGGGAACAGATCGAGGTGGCCATCGACTTGCCGGGAGAGGCCTGGCTGCCCCGCCATTACGTGCCGGACATCCGCTTGAAGATCGACCTGTACCGCCGCCTGTGCCGCGCCGTGGCGCTCGACGAACTGGCCGAGCTGCGGCGCGAGCTGATCGACCGCTTCGGCCCCCTGCCCCCGGCTGCCACGCGGCTCTTGGATCGGATGGAGCTGCGCATCCTCGCCGCACGCTGGAAAATCGATGCCATCCACCTGGAAGACGCCTACCTGGTGTTCAAGTACCGGGACGCCGCGCGCATCCAGGAACTGGCCCGCCTCCATGGCAAGCGGCTGCGTGTGGTCGACGGCCGCAGCGCGTATCTCCCGTTGCCGCAAGAGGTTACCGATCCCGACTCCCTGGCCGCGCTTGTTAAAGTGGTGTTGCTCGCTGATCAGGTCCTCCCCTATAATCCGCCTCCCATGGCCGGCGCAGCAAAGCCCTGGGCGTAAATACCAGGCCCAAGAGAGGGGGACAGGCAACACGCACCCAGACGATGCCCAGCGTTGGCTCCCGGCAGCAGCGCTCTCGGCAGCAGTCATCCAGATCGGCAGGGCTCGCCTTCCATTCGGCACGCAACCATTCGCCTATGCGCCATGCTGCCCCGCAATTGGTTCCCTCCCTCTTGCCGGCGTTTGGGCCCTCCTCACGCTGCCACGTGCCTTACCCGCGCCACGCCCCCCCCGGATCCGGCCAGCAGCATGATTGCGGCCGAAGTTCGCCCGAAGGCGGCCGGCTCCCTCGCTGCCCCTCGACGCGGCTTGCGCTGATCGTTTGGGCCCTGCTTCCGCTACTGGCCGCGCACCCTCGCACGGCGTGCAGCCAGCCGGCCTCGCGGCAAGCGAGCTACGAAACCACCCCCGCCCCCCAGCAATGGCACCTGCCGCAAACGGTATTCGATGGAGCCAAGGTGATCGCTCGCGTCGGCCCCGAGGTCATCCTGGCAGCCGACATCATGCCCGTGGTGAACGACTGGCTGGCCCGCAATGCCGAGAAGTATCCGCCGGATCAACTCGAACAGGCGCGGCTTTACCTGATCCGCCATGCCCTCAAGGGCCTGATCGATACCAAGATCCTCGTGGTAAGGGTGCGGCAGAAAGTGCCCAAGGAAGGCTACGAACGCATCATGGAAAAGCTGGGAGGGATCTTCGAGAAGGAAGAGTTGCCCAAGCTGATGGAGCGAGCGGGGGTGGCGGCGCGTGCAGAGCTGGAGGCAAAGTTGCGGGAGCTGGGCTCCTCGGTGGAGCGTGAGCGGGCTGCCTTTTGCGAGCGGATGCTGGCCCAGCAGTGGGTGCGCCAGCAGATCGATCTTGAACCGGAGATCACCCATCAGCAGATGCTGGATTACTACCAGCAGCATCGTGAGCAATTCGAGTACCCGGCGCGTGCGCGGTGGGAGATGTTGCTGGTGCGTTTCGACTCGTACCCTTCCAAGGCTGAGGCGTACCGGGCGATTGCGGCGATGGGCAATGCCGTGTTGAACGGCGAGCCATTTGCTGAGGTGGCCCGCCGCGGCAGCGAGGGCGCCACCGCCAAGGATGGCGGGGCCTACGACTGGACGACGCGCGGCAGCTTGCGATCCAAGATTATCGACGAGGCGATCTTCACACTGCCGGTAGGCCAGCTCAGCCGCATCCTGGAAGACGAACGCGGCTTCGTGATTGTGCGTGTGATCGAGCGGCAAGAGGCCGGGCGCATCCCCTTTGAAGATGCCCAGGCGCAGATTCGCCAGCGACTCAAGCAAGAACACATCGAACGGCAGATCAAGAAATACCTGGACGAGGCCCGCAAGGGCATCAAGGTATGGACCGTGTTCGACGACCTGCCGGACGAGCAGTGAGTGGACAGCACGCTGCCTTCGGCCGGTAGACCACCAGCGGCCCTCTCGGTTCGAAAGCTCTGTCCCATCCGGGACATCCGGCCGATCCAACACATCCAGCAGATCGGGCAGATCGGCACATCAAGCCGGCCCCTCTCTTGCGCCCGGCTCGCCTGAGGCCAACCCGGCCGCATTCCAACCGACCCGCCACCCTCAAAGCAACTCGGCCAGCCTGGCCTCCCATGCCGGCAGGCCTGCGGTGATTTCTAGGCCGACCACCAGCGCAGCCAGTGGTTTGCTGCCGAGCGTGCTCGAACGCAGCTTGACCAGATCCTTGTGGGTGCACAGCACGGCGTCAGCGCCGGAGGCGTCTGCCCAGCCGGCCAACTCGGCAAGTTCCTCGGCCGTGTAGGCGTGGTGGTCTGGAAACACGCGCCAGGCCACGATCCGGCAGCCGCAACGCTCCAGTGTCTGGCGGAAGGCCGGCGGATTGCCGATGCCGCAGAACGCCGCCACGGCGCGGCCATGCAGCCACTGGATACCCTCCGCGGCGTGCGGCCCGGCAGCGGAGAGGTGTCCAGCCGCTCCGTCCGCACTCGCGGCGGCCTCACGCCGCAGCAGCGCTCGCGGACGAAACACGCCCTCCAGCCACAAAGCCGCCGGCGACAGCGCTTGCACCTGCCGGCGGATTTCCGCCCTGCGTTCAGCGGTCACCAGGTCGCAACGCGAAAGCAGCACGGCGTGGGCACGCCGCAAGCCCTCGAGCGGCTCGCGCAGCAGGCCCCGCGGCAGCAGATAGCCGTAGCCAAATGGCTCCAAGGCGTCCAGCAACACCAGGTCGAGATCGCGCGCCAGCCGCCGGTGCTGGAAGCCGTCATCCAGAATCAGTACCTGGCAGTGATGTGTTTGGATGGCACGGCGCGCAGCAGCCACACGATCCGCGTGCTGGAGATGGGGCACGCCGGGCAGCCTCTGCTCCAGCTCTAGCGCCTCATCATTGCGCCCTACGTGGATGGCTCGGTACCCGCGGCTGAGGATGGCCGGCAGCTTGCCGTGTTGCTGGAACCAGCGAGCATGCCACTCCACTGTGGGGGTCTTGCCGGTCCCCCCCACGGTGAGGTTGCCAACGCTGAGCACAGGCACTTCCACCCGTACGGGCGGCCACTGGCCACCATCATAGGCGCGATTGCGCCAGCGCACCGCCGCCGCATACGGCACGGAGACGGCATGCAATGCCAGCCGTGCGGCCGCGGCAGGCAGTCCGCGCCGCGTGCCGCTAGCCAGTTCGTGCCAGGCCAAGAGCCTCACCAACCGCCCCCCGTCAGCGGCCAGGGCACGGCGAACTCAGCCGCGCTGCAGCCGGGCAATAATCGCGTCCGCCATCTCGCGCGTCCCCACGGCCGTGGGATCGTCCCGGTGCGGTTTGAGATCGTAGGTAACATGCTTCCCCTCGGCGATCACGTCGGCCACAGCTTGCTCCAGCCGCGCTGCCGCCTCCTCTTCCCCCAGGTACCGCAGCATCAACATCCCCGAGAGGATCAGCGCCGTAGGGTTGACCTTGTTCTGCCCCTTGTACTTGGGAGCACTGCCGTGCGTGGCCTCGAACACCGCCCCGTTGTCCCCAATGTTGGCGCCGGGGGCCACGCCCAGTCCGCCCACCAGGCCGGCGGCCAGATCGCTCACAATGTCTCCATACAAGTTGGGCAACACCAGCACGTCGTACAACTCCGGTTTTTGCACGAGCTGCATGCACATGTTGTCCACAATGCGGTCTTCGAACTCGATCTGCGGATAATCCACCGCCACGCGGCGCGCCGTCTCCAAGAACAACCCATCGCTGTACTTCATGATGTTCGCCTTGTGGACGGCGGTCACCTTCCGCCGCTTGTTCTTGATGGCGTAGTCGAACGCACACCGCACAATCCGCTCCGTGCCAGAGACGCTGATGGGCTTGATGCTGATGCCCGTCTCCTCTCTGCCCGTCTGGATGCGCCGCTGCGGAGAGCGGGCCGCAATGAAGTCAATCAACTCCGCCGTCTCGGGCTTGCCCCGCTCGAACTCGATGCCAGCATACAAATCTTCCGTGTTCTCGCGGACGATCACCAGATCGATGGGCACGCGGTCGAAGAACGTGCGCACCCCCGGGTATTGCTTGCACGGCCGGATGCAGGCGTACAGCCCGAAGGCTTGCCGCAAATGGACGTTGATGCTGCGGAAGCCTGAACCCACCGGCGTGGTGATCGGCCCCTTCAGAGCACACCGCGTGCGCTCGATGCTCTTCAGCACCGCCTCGGGAAGCGGCGTGCCCGTCCTCGCCATCACATCGATGCCTGCCTCTTGCACGTCCCAATTGATGCGGACCCCCGTGGCATCGATACAACGACGGGCCGCCTCGCACAACTCGGGGCCGGTACCATCTCCGGTGATCAGCGTTACCTCGTGCGCCATGGCAGCCACCTGGACTCTGTGCCGGCACCCGCCGCGGGTGCTCTCGAAGGGGGCAAACTAACACGGCCGCTGCGCGGCGTCAACGCGGCGTTCCCCCGCCCCCGCGCGGGCGCCTTGCCGGCCGCACGCCGCACAGCGGTTTCTCTTGACCCCGCCACGCGAGCCTTTCTATAATCCGCCCGGTTTTTTGCCGTATCTTCAAGGCAGTTACTCACTTCAGTAGGATTGGCGGACGCGAGTTGGGCAGGCGTATGCCTGCGGTCCGCCGCCTGAGGGAAGGCAGTTCGCTGTACCGCACAGCCGAACGATCATCGCGCTCCGCTACCGGCGCGCTCCGCCCGCGGGCCGCGCATGCAGCGAGCCTGCGCGCTTGCCGGGCCGCACGTGGCGAGCCGACAAGAGAGCTGGCCAGGGGCCAGGTGCGGGCTTCCCTCTCCACCCACTGTTGGAAGCGGCCTGCCTTCCCCGCGGGTCGCATGCTGGGCCTTGCCTGGGCACTGCTGATGGCCGCATTGTTGCTGGCCGCCTGGGGGGCGCGCATGGCGCGGGCAGAAATTGTCTTGCCACCGCCCGATCCTGCGGAGGCGATCGTGGTGCAAGCACGCCACGGGAGCCACTGGCAGCAGGGAGGCTACGATGTCTGGCTGCTGCACGGGGGCTGCCGCGTGTCCCAGGGCACATTGACGGCCGAGTCGGAGCAGGCCGTGCTGTGGATCAAGAGCGAGGGAGAGCTGATCGAGCGGCGCTACCTGGTAGTGGCATACCTGGAAGGCAACACCCGTGTGGGGCATGGGGGGGGCGGGGGCACGGCGCCGCATGCCACGCTGGAGGGGCCCAACTGGTTGGGCCGATTCGAGTCCCTGGGCACGCTGCACATCGACGTACCGCAGCCTGGCCCCGAGCCGCGCGTGAAGCCGGCCATTTACCGCCGCGGACTGGCCCGCCGCGACCCGCACGCGGGTGCCATCCGGCCCGTGCAGCATGACGAGCCGGCCGACAGCATCCTCGACGCGCCCCCGCCAGGTACGCGTCGGCTGCGCGCCTTTCCACGCAGCAGTGTGCGTCCCACGGCGGAGTGGTTCCCCAGTCCACGGGGCAATGAGTCGGTGGCGGTGATCACGGGCGGGATCAATCTGATCATCGAGGGAGTCGACGACGGAGGCAGCGTGGACATCCTGGCGGATCGCATGGTGATTTGGAGCGCGGGTGCCGAGGCGGTGGATCTGACGGGCTCGCGGCTTCAGGCGGCAGACCTGCCGATCGAGATTTACATGGAAGGGAATCTCGTGTTTCGGCAGGGGGAGCGGGTGGTGTATGCCGATCGGATGTACTACGACGTGAACCGTGAGGTGGGCACGATTCTGGGAGCGGAGGTGTTGACGCCGGCGCCGAGCTTTGAGGGGCTGATCCGGTTGCGTGCTGATGCGGCGTACCTGACGGGTCGGGACCGCCTGTTTGCCCAACGTGCCTGGGTGAGTTCCAGCCGGCTGGGGTTGCCACGTTATCGTTTGCAGGCGCAGGAGGTGGTGGTCGAGGATCGGCAACGTACGTTGCTCGATCCGGGTGGGGGGGTGGTGGTGCGGCCTGAGACGAGCGAGCCGCTGATTGGCCATGCGCAGCGAGTGAGCAGCCGCAACAACGTGGCTTATGTGGGACCGTTGCCGGTGCTGTACTGGCCGTTTTTTTCGACGGACCTGCGGGACGCCACGTATTTTGTACGGGGCGCCCAGCTTCAGAACGATCGCGTGTTTGGCACCTGGGGCTGGATCGACTTCGACACGTTTCAGGTGCTGGGGTGGGAGCGGAAGCCGCCGGGGACAGACTGGATCTTCGACCTGGACTATTTAACGGAGCGCGGCTTTGCTTTCGGCACGCTGTTTCAGTATGACCGGCAGGATCTGTTTGGTTTTCCGGGCCAGGCCAACGGCCTGCTGGACGCCTGGGCCATCGATGAGCAAGGGCTGGATACGCTGGGGCGCGACCGCCGCGATCTGGTGCCGGAGGCGGATTTTCGCTACCGCCTCCGCGGCCAGCACCGGCAGTATCTGGCCGACGGCTTGCAGTTTTCGGGCGAGTTGGGCGTGATCAGCGACCGCAACTTTCTCGAGCAGTACTTCGAGCAGGAGTGGGATCAGTTCAAAGACCAGACCACGGGCGCCGAGCTGAAGTTTACCCGCGACGCCATGTCGCTCAGCTTGGCCGCCGACGTGCGGGTCAACGACTTCTTCACCCAGACCGAGTGGCTGCCGCGGCTGTACCACTTCTGGCTGGGGGTGCCCCTGCTGCGAGATCGCCTCACCTGGTTTGCCCATAGCCAGGCCGCCTTTGCGCGCCTGCGGACGGCCAGCACGCCCCTGGACCCCAGAGACGCGGCCGCGTTCGCCCTGCTGCCCTGGGAACGCACGCGCAGCGGCGGCCGCTTCGCCACCCGCCAGGAGTTGGATCTGCCGCTGGCACTCGGCCCCCTGAAGGTGGTGCCCTACGTGCTGGGAGAGGCCGCCCACTGGGGAGATGATCTCTCCGGCAATCAGCTTGATCGGCTGTACGGCCAGGCAGGCATCCGCGCCAGCCTCCCGTTTTGGGCCGTAGACCCCCACATCGAAAGCACGCTGTTCAATGTCCACGGCCTGGCACACAAGGTGACGTTTGAGGTCGAGGCGTTCTATGCCGACGCCAGCCGCAACCTGGATGAGCTGCCACTGTATGACCCGCTGGATGACGACGCTCAGGAGCATTTCCGCCGCAGGCTGGCGTTTCTCGATTTCGGCGGGCTGGTGCCGGCCCGCTTCGACGAGCGGTTCTATGCGTTGCGCTCGGGCTTGCAGGGGTGGGTGGCCTCCCCCTCGCTGGAGGTGGCAGACGATCTGGAAGCCGTCAGGATGGGCCTGCACCAGCGCTGGCAGACCAAGCGCGGGCTGCCCGGTCAGCGGCGGATCATCGACTGGATCGTGTTCGATCTGGACACGACCTGGTTTCCCGAGGCGAATCGCGACAACTTCGGCAGCGATCTGGGGCTGACCTCGTATGATTTTCGCTGGCACGTGGGCGACCGGCTGACGCTCGTCTCAGCCGGACTGTTCGACTTCTTCTCAGACGGCCAGCGGCTGGTGAGCGTGGGAGCCTTTCTTTCCCGCCCGCCGCGCGGAAGCTGGTATTTCGGTTTCCGCTCGCTGCACGGGCCCATCAACGCTGACGTGCTTTCCAGCGCTTATAGCTATCGCTTAAGCCCCAAGTGGCTGGCCAGCGTGGGGGCGGCGTACGACTTCGCCAGCACGAACATCGGCAACTCGGTGGCCGTGACGCGGATTGGAGAGTCCTTTCTGACCAGCGTGAACTTCTACGTCGATGCAGCGAAGAACAACGTGGGAGCAAATTTCCTGATCGAGCCTCGCTTCCTCTCGGGAGGGCGGCTGGGCCGCGTGGCGGGGGCGCCGCTGCCAGTAGTCGGGGCCTATGGGCTGGAATAGAGGCGCGGCGGCCGCTGTCATGAGGCTCGGGGCCAGCCCGCGGCCGAGGGAGCCCGATGCTCCCCCACAGCACAAAATCTGATGGTGAGGCGACGCTCGGATGGGGAGTTTCTTGGCGCGATCCTCCGCCGGCGGCAATCTGCGGGGAGCGTTTCTGGGCAAAGCGGTGCCAGCGCAACTGGCACTTGCTACAGGGGCCGCGCTAGCGGACACGGTTATATCCGTTCAGCGCGGCCACCCGGTAGGCCTCGGCCATGGTGGGATAATTGAACGTGGTGCTGATGAAATACAGCAGCGAGTTATGGGGCGGCGTTTGCCGCATGATGGCCTGTCCAATGTGAATAATCTCCGACGCGTTCGCGCCAAAGCAGTGAATGCCCAGCAGTTCCAATGTGTGGCGATGGAACAGCAGCTTGAGCATCCCCACCGTCTGCCCTGTGATCTGCGCCCTGGCCAGGTTCTTGAAGGCGGCGTGTCCCACCTCATAGGGGATCCGCGCCGCCGTCAGCTCGCGCTCCGTCTTGCCCAGCGAGCTGATCTCGGGACTGGTATAAATGCCTGTGGGAACGTCAGACACGCGGCCACTGCATTCCCCACTCACCAGGTGCAGCATGGCGGCACGCCCCTGCGCGTACGCCGCGCTGGCCAGCGCGGGAAAGCCGATCACATCCCCCACCGCGTAGATGTGCGGCAATTCTGTCTGATAGCAATCGTTGACCTCAAGTTGCCCGCGGCTGTTGGGACGGATGCCAATCTGCTCCAGCCCTAATCCCTCGGTATTGCCGGTGCGTCCATTGGCCCACAGCAGCACGTCGGTCCGGAGTTGCTTGCCGCTCTTAAGGTGGAGCAGCACACAGTCGCTGCGCGCCTCCACGCGCTCGTACTCCTCATTGTGGCGGAGGATCACCCCGCGCTCCCGCATGTGGTAGGCGAGGGCATCGATGATCTCGTCGTCCAGGAAGTCCAGCAGCTTGTCGCGGCTGTTGACGAGGTTCACCTTGACCTCCAGGTTGCGGAACATCGAGGTGTACTCGCAGCCCACCACGCCGGCACCGTACACGGTGATCGACTGCGGTGTGTAGCCAAGGTGGAGGATGGTCTCGCTATCGAACACGCGCGGGTGGCTGAAATCGACATCGGGGGGCCGATACGGACGAGCGCCGACGGCAATCACAAAGGCATCGGCCGCCAGGACGACCCTGGCCCCATTGGGCTGCACAGCCTCGATGGTGTGGGGATCGAGGAACCGCGCCTGTCCGAGAAAGAGGGGCACGTGATTGCGTTCGTAGAAGCCGCGGCGGAGGTCGACCTGCTGTTCGATGACGCTGCGGGCACTCTGGCGGAGCTGGGGGAAGGAGAGCTGCACCGCCACGCCGGCTTCTCGGAACAGGCGGTTGCGGTTCACCTCCGTCATTTGCAAGATGGCGTGCCGCAGGGCCTTGCTGGGGATGGTAGCGGTGTGCGTACAGGCACCGCCCGGCTGCGGCATGCGTTCGACCACGGCCACACGCCGGCCGCTCTTGGCTGCTTGCATGGCGGCGCCCTCGCCGCCCGGCCCGCTGCCGATCACGACCACGTCGAAGTGCTGGGAGGTGCTCATGGCGGATGCTGCTCAACACTACCTCACCCGAAAGACAGCCGTGCCAGCCCGGCGCATGGCCTATGCTTGAAACAGGAATACCGCTTGCTGGACCCGCGATCTAGGGGGTCATGTGAGATACGCGCTTATTCTGCAGGCGACAGCGCTTTGTGGCATCCTGCACGCGGGGGCCAGCCGCGCCGCCGAACCGCCACGCCGCCTGCTGGTGCTGGAGCTTCAAGGGAGCCGGCTGGAGGCGGCGCCGCTGGCCTTCTTTCAGCAGCAAGCCTATCTGCTAGGCCGCGATGGCCGCATTTTCAGCATCGAGGCGCAAGCGGCACGCCAGGCCCTTCGTAGCACCGTTCCCTTTCGCGCGTACTCGATGAGCGAGATGCGACGCCGCCTGGAGGCGGAACTGGGACAAGCCTTCGAGGTACACGGCACCGGCCATTATCTGGTAGCCCTGCCCTGCGGGCGGCAGGACCGCTGGGGCCGACGCTTCGAGGAGCTGCATCGTTCCTTTCTGCACTATTTTCGGGTGCGCGGCTTCCAGCCGCAGCCGCCGGAGTTTCCGCTCGTGGCCGTGGTGTGGCCGGACCAAGCGCGCTTTCTGCAAGCCGCTGCGGCAGAGGGGTCGGCGATCGGCCAGCAGGTCGTGGGGTACTACTCGCCGCTCACCAACCGCATCAGCATGTACTGGCAGCCGGCAGAGCAAGGAGGCGACGCCGCCACCCAGAGCACCATCATCCACGAGGCCACGCACCAATTGGCCTTCAACACGGGAATCCATCGCCGTTTTGGGGCCGCCCCGCGGTGGCTGGTGGAAGGTCTGGCCACCATGTTCGAGGCAGCAGGCGTGTGGGACTCGCGCAAGTATCCAGCGCAACGAGACCGCATCCACCCTGCGCACCTGGCGGCGTACCGGCGGCTTGTTGCCGAGGAACTCCCCCCAGGCAGCCTGGCCCGCCTGATCGCCAACGACCGCTGGTTCGATACCGATCCAGACCAGGCCTATCCTCTCGCCTGGGCACTCTCGTTCTACTTGATAGAGACCCGACCGCGGTCGTATGCACGGCTGCTGCACATCACCGCCGCGCGCGAAGCCTTCACCGCATACCCCGAGCAGGAGCGGCTGGCGGACTTCAGCACGGCCTTCGGCACGAACCTCCGGTTGCTCGAGCAGCAGTTCGTCAAGTACATGGCCGAGCTGTAGAACGAGAACCAGCAACAACCTCGCCCCGGGCCGCCTGCTGACAATCGTGGCGCTGGCCCGAGTCTGGCGTACAGCCGGCGCGAACCCGCCAGAGCGGACGCATGCACAACCCAGCGGCCAGGACCGCACAGGCTCACGTAGGATGCGCCACGCCGCCTCTCGGGAGAAAAGCCGCCTGCGCTATGATGCGGTGCGTTCACGGGAGATCCCACGCCGCCTCGTCGGGTAAGAGCTGCCCCGGGCGGTCACCGGCATGTAACAGCCGGGGCAGTGCCGTAGAACTTAATCTGGCCGTCGGGCGTCTATAGCTGGGAGCACCATCGGCGTCGCCGCTGGCCGTTCGTGCCAGGTGCGTGGCTGCGATTTGCCACGTGCTGCCTGTGCGTTGATGCCGCAGGCTGGGCCGCAGACACAAGCCTCGCCGCGCCGTAGACTTGCACGCCAAGCGGCCGAGCACATGTGGAGACTTGGATACCATGAAATCTCTTTGCCGGTTCTTGCTGCGGTGCGTGGGGTTGCTGCTCGCTTGCCATCTGGCGTTCCTGGCGTGGGGCCAGCCGCCGCAAGACGAGCCGGCGCAGCCCACAGACTCCCAACCTGCCGATCACGGCACGCAGGCCGCCACAACCGATCCCTCTGATCCTTCCCACCCGACAGATCCGGCAGATCCCCCTCACGCGCAACAGCGGCCGTGGCGCGAGCAGACCATTTACATTCCCTACAGCAAACTACGGGAGGTGTTTGAGAAAGAGGGCCGTGGGGTTTTTCTGCCATATGAGAAGTTTCAAGAGTTATGGCGTGCAGCGCAGGCGGCGGTGCAGGCAGTGCCTGAAAGCCGGCCTCCCGTAGCGACATTGATTCGGGAGATCGACAGCACGGCGGTGGTGGAACGCGACGTGGTGCGGGTAGAGGCTCGGCTGCGGGTCGAACTGCTTGCCGAGGGATGGAACGAGGTGGCCCTGGCCTTGGCAGATGCCGCCATCCTCTCGGCGCGTATCGGCGATGAGCCGGCGCGACTCGCCTTCCGGCCAGAGCAGGGATACGTGCTGGTGGTTGAGAATCCAGCCCAGCGGCCGCGCGAGCTGGAGCTGACGCTCACGTACGCCAAGGCTTTTGACCGTGCGCCGGGCCGCAACAGCGTTTCTTTTCTGGCTCCGCAGGCGCCTGTAAATCGCTGGCGGATCCGCGTACCGGATGCCGGCGTCAAGGTGAACATTCAGCCCTTGATCGCGGCCACGCTCTTGGACGGTGGTGCCGATGTGGGCCAGGGCGAGCCGCCGGCAGAGGTGCCGGCAGAAGGCACCACGTTGCTGGCGTTCGTGGGGGCGGCGCCGCAGGTGTCTATCGACTGGACGCCGCGCAGCGAGGGCGCCGCAGGGCTGGCCGCCCTGGCGAATGTTGAGGCACAGCACCTGGTCTATCTGTCAGAAGGCGTGATGCGGACCACGGCGCGGCTGGAGTATCAGATCAGCCGCGCGCAGCTTACCGAGCTGGTGCTGGAGGTGCCCGCCGGCCAGCGGGTGGTGAATGTGTTCGATCCCAATGTGCGTTCCTGGCAGGTTGAAGCGGAAGGGGAGCGGCAAGTGGTTACCGTGGCGCTGTTCGATCCGGCGCAAGGCAGGCAATCGCTCGCCGTCGAGCTGGAAGCGTTTTTTGAGGGGGCGGCGGGCGAGATGACGGTCCCCGTGGTTCAGGCCCGCAACGTGGGGCGGCAGCAAGGGATTGTGCTGGTCAACGTGGCAGAAGGTCTCCGTGCCGAGCCGCAGCGAGAGTCCGGCCTGCTGCGCGTGGACCCAGCCGAGCTGCCGGAGAATCTCCGCGGCGCGAACTGGGCACATGCCTTTCGCTATGCCGTGCTGCCCTTCGAGCTGGCGGTGCGGATCGAGAAGCTCAGTCCCCAGGTCTCCGCGGTGGAGCTGGTCGAGGCCTTCTTGGAGCCAGCCCAGCTTACGCTCAGGCTCTCGGCCGTGGTGACGGTCGAGCGGGCCGGCATCTTCGAGTTGGAGCTGGAGGTGCCAGCGGGCTTTGAGATACGCGACGTGCGCGGCCACTCCATGGATGGGGCGGAGCCGCTGGCCGTCGACTCGTTCCACCTCACGGGCGAGGGGAACGACCGGCTGATCATCAACCTGGCGCGCAAGGCACTGGGCCGCGCCGCTTTGCTCGTCGAGTTTGGCCGGCGGCTGGACGACCCCAACCTGCTCTTGCCCACCGGCATGGCCTCCACGTTCGACTTGCGGCTGCCACGGCTGGCGCCACAGCGCCTCGAACGCACGGCCGGACGGCTGCTGGTCTACGCTTCCGAGGCCTTGCGGCTGACGCCCGGTCAGACGCTTGGGCTGGCGCCGCAGACGGTCGAAGAGGCCATGGCGGGGATCGCCTCGGCGGCGGGCGGACGATTTGGCGAGCTGCGCGCGGTGCTGGCCTATGCCTTTTCTCGGGGGGCCACCAGCCTGAGCCTGGCGGCCGAACGGCGCCGGCCGCAGATCACGGCCGCGCAGTTGCTGGTGGCGCGAGTGGAGCCGGGCTTGGTGCAGTTCGAGGCCACGTTCTATTACACGGTGCGTTACAGCGGCGTGAAGTCGCTGCGGATCGACGTGCCGGCCGCCCTGGCAGATCAGGTGCGTCATCAGACGGCGAGTTTGCGCGATCGCCGGTTGGATCCCCAGCCGCCCGACGTGGCCGAGGGGTATGTGGCCCTCGTTTTCGAGGGAGATGCGGAGTTGGCCGGCGAGGTGCAGCTACAGCTTGCCTGGGAGCAGAAGAACGAAGCGCTGGAAGTGGGCAAGTCCATTGAGCTGATGTTGCCGCGGCTACTGCCGCGAGATGTGGACCGCGCCTGGGGGCAGGTGGTGCTGGCGCGCTCCGAGACCGTCGACGTGGCACCTTCCGGCAAGCCGCAGGGCCTGCGCCCGATCGACCCGCAGCACGACTTGATGCGCGGCATCCAGGTGGCCGATGCGGCGCGGGCCTTCGAGTTCCACGATGCGTGGGAACTGGCGGTCTTGGCCACCCGTTACGAGCTGGAAGAGGTCAAGCGGACAAGCATCGAGCGGGCAGTGGTGCGGATGGTGATCACCCGCAGCGACCGCGTGGCGGTGCAGGCGGCGTACCGGCTGCGCAGCGCGCGACAACGGCTGGCCCTGGTGCTGCCGGCCGGAGCGCAATTCGATACGGATCCGCTGCGAATCAACGGCCGTCCCGTACCGCTGGAGCGTGGGGCACAACAGTCCTACCTCGTACCGCTGGTGGGCCTCGATCCCAACCAGCCCTTCTTGCTCGACGTGCGCTATACCGTACCCGGCAGCGGCAGTGAACTGGTGCTGGCAGAGTTTCCAGAAGAACCGGCCGTGCAGAAAGTCTATCTTGCGGCCTACGTCCCCCAGGAACAGGCCCTGTTGGGATACCGCGGCAACTGGACCGACGAGCAGATCTGGCAATGGCACTTTCCCCAGGGCTTCCAGCCGCTGCCCTCCAAAGACGACGCGGAGCTGCTCGCCTGGGTTGCCGAGGGCACGTCCAGTTCCTGGACGGTGTTGCAGGGATTCCCCGTCGATGGCACGCCGTACCTGTTTTCTGCCCTCCAGCCTGACGCCACGGTGGGCAGCAGGCTGAGGCTGGTGCGCATGGAGGAACGCGTGCTGGCTGGCATTGTCCTGGCAGTGTTGGGGGTACTGGGCATTGTGCTGGCGCGACGTCCCATGTCCCAACGGTGGCTGGTGGTGGGGGGCCTAGTGGCGGCGGTGGTGCTGGCGGCCGTGTTCTTACCCACCTTCGCACGCCAGGTGCTGGATCCTGTCTTCGGGGCGGGCGTGCTGGTGGTGGCGGCGGTGTGGGGGGCGCAAGGGCTGGCCCGCTGGCGGCCAAGCTGGACCGTGCGAGCCCAGAGTGCGGCATCCGCTGCCAGTGCGGCCAGTGAAGGGCGTGCCGGTAGCCAGGAGCAACTTGCGCCGGCAGCCGGCGCGCCTGCTGAGGCAGGCGTGCCATTCGCGCCACGCAGTGGCGAAGCTCGCCCAACCGAAGCACAGGGCGATGCCGGCCCAACCGCAGGGGAGGGCGAAGCCGCAGCCAAACAAGACGATCGCTCGGCAGAGCAGGAAGGAGGCCAGCCATGACCCGCCACGATCCGTGGAACCAGAGGAGCGCATGCACGCAGCTCAAGCTTCGGTTGTGGGCCGCCATCTGGTTGGCCTGTCTCGCCGGGGTATCGGCTGTGGCAGATGGGCCTCAGCCGCTGCTGCGCGAGATCTTTGTACCCTTTGAAGACCTGAACGTGGTGTTGCAACAAGGTCCGCGGCGCGTGTACCTGGCGCGCGAGGAATACGAAGACCTGCTGGCGCGGGCAGCCCGCGCTGCCCAGGTGCACAGCCAGCAGCCGGCGGCCATTGTCGAGGCCGTTTACGATGCCCTGGTTGAAACGGGCCGAGCACGCATCCGCGGCAGCCTGGTGGTCGATGTTCCCTCGCCCGGATTGCAGACGGTGGAACTGGACCTCTCCGGACTGGCCGTCCGCTCCTGCCGGCTCGATGGCGCCGGGGCGCCGCTGGGATTGGACAGCGAGGGCCGCCACCGCCTGTTTGTCACCGGCCCGGGCCGCCGCCGCCTGGAGTTGGAACTGTTGGTCCCGGTCAGCACCAGTGCCGCCATGCAAACGCTGCAATGCCGCCTGCCCACGCCGCCCGCCACCCGGCTGCGACTCACCGTTCCCGGCAGCATCGAAGTGCGATCGGGCGCCCAGGTCGTATCGCGCGAGGTGGATGCAGGCGGGGAGTTCACGCGGCTGGAGCTGCTGCCCCAGCAAGGCGAAATGGCCCTGGTGATGTCTCTTAACAATCGGCAGTTGCAAGAGGAGCGCGCCTTGGTAGCCCGCGGCGTGATCATCGACGAGGTCACGCCCGCCTATGAGCGGCTGCACGCCACGGTCTCGTTCTCGGTGCTGTTCGGCGCGGTGGAGCGGCTGCGGCTGCTCGTGCCGGCTGGATTCGAAGTCACCGACTGCGATGCGCCGGAGATCGCGGTATGGAGTGTGCAACCCCTGCCGCCCGACGTGGCGCTGCCCATCGAACTTCCGCCCCCCGAGCCGGGCGTGCCGCCCCCCACCGTGCTGGAGGCGCGGCTGCGAGAACCTGCCCGCGGCCGGCTGTCTCTGAATATCCGCGCCGTACGCTCGGCCGCCGCGCTTGACGCCTGGGAGCTGCCCAGGCTCATTCCCCTCGAAACCGCCGGACAGGTAGCTGTGGTCGGCTTGCTGGCCGACACGTTGCTGGCAGCCGAGGCGATCCGTCCGCAGGGCCTGTTTCCGATTGATACGGGCGTGCTGGCCCACACGCTGCCGGTATCGCTGGTGACGCACGATCATGGCCCCCCTTTGGTACCGGTGGCGGCCTACTATGCGCCCCAACCGCAGTTCAGCCTGCGGGCTGCCTTCCGCCGCCCGCCGGCCAGGTTGCACGTGACCACCAATGTGCTGCTCACGCTGGCGGATAGCGGGCTGCACGTCCGTGGGGGAGTAGCGCTCTTGCCTGCCGTGGAGAAGTTGTTTTCGTTCGAGTTGAACGTGCCTGCCGGCTGGCAGGTCAGCGAGGTAACAGGCGAGGGGGGGGAGCCGCTGGCGTTTGAGCCGGTGGCCACGGCCGATGGCAACCCGCGGTTGCGGATCAAGCTGGGCACGGCCGTGCCGCCCGGTGAGACGCGCCGGGTGTACTTTCAGGCGGCCAGTACGCCCGAGGCCTGGTATGGGGGCTGGAACAGCACCACGCTGGCCTTCCCCGCCTTCACAGTTCCAGGCGCCGCAAGCGAGGCCGGAGCGCTGGCGGTAGCGACCCAGGACGACCTGCTGGTGCGGCCCGAAGCCATGGAGAATCTCACCCCCCTGGACGAAGCGGACAAGGCCCGCTGGGGCCTGGAAGGGGTTTCCACGGATCTGGCCTACCGGTACGATGCGGTTCCCTACTCCGCCACCTTGGCGGTGGAGCGCGAGCTGCCGCGCGTCACTGCGCGGGCCTGGTCTTTCGTGCGGGTCGATGCCGATAGTCTGGCGGCGCACTACGAATTGGCCTTCGACGTGACCGCGGGCCGCACGCGACGAGTGAGCTTTCTGCTTCCCGAGCAGACGCCTACGGCCCTGGCGCTTGCCGGGCAGGACGGCCTGGTGATCCGCGAGTTCTACAGCGAAGCGGCCGAGGGCGCACGTCGCTGGGTGGCCCTGCTCGACCAGCCGCGCAGCGGCAGGATCCGACTGGCCGTAGACTTCGAACAGCCGCTGCCACCATCGCGGCTTGCCGACCTGGCCCTGCCGCTGCCTCAGGCCGAGGCGGTTGCCTATCAGTCGGGCCTGGTGGCCGTGGAGACGAGCGCAGAGCTGGATGTGATGCTGCTGGCCCATCCCCGCAAGGTCGATGTGGGCGAGCTGGTCGATGCCCAGTACCTGCCCGGCAAACGGCTGCTGGGGGCGTTCGCCTACGTCGGCCCGCCCGCGGAGGTGCGCATCCGGGCCGAGCGGCCCAGCGGCTACGCGCTACCGCTGGCCATTGTGCAACGGGCTGAGCTAGCCACCGTGGCCGCATCGGCCGGCCAGGCACAAACTGCCGCACGCTTCTTGCTGCGTACCAAGGCGGATGTGCTGGAACTGCGTCTTCCCGCCGGCTCTGTACTTTGGTCCGCACACGTGGACGGCAAAGCGAGCGCCCCGGCTCGGCAACAGGGCAGTCTGCTCATCAGCCTGCCAGCCGTGGGCAGCGATCGACTGCGAGACGTGCAATTTGTGTTCGCCACGCCCACACCGGCTGTAGGTGCTGCGGGCACGCTGGTTCTGGAGGCCCCCCGCCTGCACGTGCGCAGCGGCGAGCAGAGTTCGGAAGAGGTGCCGCTGGCAGACCTGGTGTGGCACGTGTATGTACCCACCGGCATGCAGGTGGTCTCCAACGACGGCACGGTGTTCTTGAACCGGCCGCTTGAGCCCAGTTCCCCCGCGTGGCGCGTGGTGGAGGCACTCTGGGCCCTGGGAAACCGCATCCGCCCTCTGCATTGGCTGAGTGCTGTAAGTACCCGTCAGGCGGGCAGGCCGCTGGAGAGGGATGCGAGGGCACGGTATGCCGCCAGTCCCGGCGTCGCCCGCTCGGAGGAGTCCGTGGGGGCGGCCCTAGATGAGGCTGCGGAGGAGGGCGCGTCGGAAGCTCATGAGGACATCGCCGGCGAGTTGGCACGCGATAGCGATTTGCCGCAGCGTCCCGCGCCGCGGTCTGCGCTCAAAGGCGAGGCGCGTCGAGAAACGGAAGCCATGGACGAGGCAGACAGCGCGGCCGCTGCCGACCAGGGTCCAGAGCAGGCTGAAGGGGCCGAGCCGCCATCCACGGAGACGCCGCCCGAGGCGGGAGAGGAGCGCACAGCGGGACCGGCAAGGCAAGCCGCTAGCCCAGATTGGGCACTCGAGGGCGTGCGCAGCCTCAAGATCGACATCGATCAATCCGGTTCGCTGGTCACGCTGGAAAGCCTGGGTGCGGAGCCGCGGCTGGAGCTGTCCATGGTGGACGGGCGGCGATTGCAACCGCTGGCCTGGGGAGTGGCGGCGGCCGTTTTGCTGGCCGGTTTGGCCATTACGCGGCGCTCCGCGGCGGCCAAGCAGTGGCTGGTGCTGAGTGTGCTGGCCGTCTCGGGCACCCTGCCCATCGTGGCGGGCTGGAGCGCCGAGGCCGCCCAGCCCTGCGATCTGGCGTTCTACGCTGCCGCGCTGCTCGTACCGTACTATCT
Organism: Pirellulales bacterium; assembly: GCA_023511675.1. GTDB lineage: Bacteria > Planctomycetota > Planctomycetia > Pirellulales > JAIMBC01 > JAIMBC01. The sequence goes on along the minus strand of JAIMBC010000006.1, from coordinate 27,266 downwards.
GGCAGTGGCGGCGGCGCGCCGCGTGGGCAACTGGAATGCACGGCGTCATGCGGAACGTGGTCTGGCGGCCCTCGTGCTGGCCGGCATGGCGCTGGGGGCCTTGGCGAGCGGCCAAGCCGCCCTGGCTCAGGGGCCGCAGCAGAGCGAGAACCAGGAGCATCCGCTGCCGCCGGTTCAGGTCCCGGAGGATGCCGTGCTGATCCCGTATGATCCGACCGACCCCGATGGCTGGAAGCGCGCCGACAAGCTGCTGATCCCCTACGACAAGTACGTGGAGCTGTGGAATCTGGCCCATCCCGAGCGGCGGCTGACCGAGCCGGAGCCTCCTGCCGATTTTGCCCTGGCCGGCTCGCGATACGAACTGCGCTTGCTGGATGCCGAGGATCTGGTGGTGGCGGGCGACGTGGAACTCCAGGTGTTCGTGGACCGTCTGGTGAGCGTGCCGCTGGCGCTGGCGGGGGCCGTCATCTCCGAAGCCACGCTCGACGGCCAACCGGCTCGGCTGAGCGTTGCCCTGCCGGCCGGCGACACGCAGCAGCCGCTCCAGGCACAACAAGGCCCGCAGGCACAAGGGGGGGGAGAGAGATGGACGAGCCCTCAGCAACCACAGGGGGCAGCCGGTGCGCGCGCTGCCCTGCCCGAAGGCGCGGTATTCCTGGTTCACCTCACCGGGCGCGGCAGTCATCGCTTGCAGCTCAGCATGCGCGTGCGTGCCGAACGCCGCGGCGGCTGGCGGCGCGTGCAGGTCCAGCTACCCGCTGCCATTGCCGCAGCGCTGGACGTTGTTGTCCCGCAGGCAGGTACCGAGCTGCGGCTCGGTGCCGCGACAACGGCGGTGCTGGAAACGGCCCGCCCTGACGAACGCGTGGAGAGCGTGCTGGGCGGGGGAGGGCTGCTCTCGCTGGAATGGCGGCCCCATGTCGCGGCCGCCGCGGTCGATCAGAGCCTCACGGCCCGCTCCCGCGCCGTGTTCGACGTGCAAGAAGACGGCCTGCGGCTTGCCTGGCAACTGACGCTCGAGTTCCGCCGCGCCCAGCGCGAGACCTTCGACCTCTTGGTACCCGCCGGCTATCTCGTGGAAGGCATCGAAGGAAGCAACATCCGCGGCTGGAAAACCGCCGCGGCCGGCCCCCAGCAGCGCCTGACCGTCGACCTGCTCGAGCCGGCCCGCGATCAGGAATCCTTCACGGTACGGCTTTCCCGCCTGGCACACAGCGGCCCCCCTCAGCTCGAGCCGATCTCCGTCCCCCAACTCGCCGTGGAAGCCGCCGCCTTGCAAGAGGGAGAGCTGCTCATTCGCCGCAGCACCCTCGTCGAGCTGCGCACCGTCTCCAGCAGCGGCGTGGCACGCACCGACATCTCCCCAGAACTGGCCGCCCAGACCCATGAAATCAGCCCCCTCGGCCTGCTCCCCTACGAAGCGTACCGCTTCCAACGCGTCCCCTTCGAACTGTCGCTCGCCGGCCGCCTTGCCGAAGAACGCAACCGCGCCGCCTTGCAAACCGTGTTGCGCATCGCCGAACGTGACCGCAGCGCAGAAACCCGCATCAGCCTCCAGGTGCTCGGCCGGCCCGTCTATCAGGTCGCCGTGGCCATCCCGCAGGAATTCGAGGTCGAAGAGGTCGCCGCTCCCGGCCGCTACCAATGGTCGGTGGAGGAGCAGGCTGAGCAGAAGCGGCTCACCGTCTTGCTGGCCGCAGGACAGGCCGGCACGTTCGAATTGCTGATCCGCGGGCGGCTGGGTCAGCCAGGGGCCGCTGCGCAGGTACTGCTGCCCCGCTTCGAGGTGCTCGGGGCAGAGACCCAAGAGGGAGAACTGGTGGTGGAGGCCGATCCTGCACTGGACATCCGACCGGCCGAGTTGCAGGGGTGCGAACCCGTGTTGCTGGGGACCGTACTGCCCTGGCTTGCCGAGGAGCAGCAGCCGCTGGCCAGGCTGGCGTTCCGCCATCGAGGAGCGGCCTACGGCGGCACGCTGGCGCTCTCGGCGCGGCAGCCGCGGATCGTGGCCCGCACGGTCATCAACCTGCGCGTCACCGATCGGGCCGTGGAGGAGACAATCCTCATCGACTACACCATCCGCGAGGCGGGCACGCGAGAACTCGTGTTCCTGTTGCCCCAGGCCCTGCGCGAGGCGCGTATCAGCGTGCCCCTGCTGCGGCAAAAGTTCATCGAACCCGCCGTGGGCCAGGAGGCCATGCTGCGTGTGCGGTTGGAGCTGCAAGACGACGTGGCGGAGCAGGTGCGGGTGCTGATCGAGCACGATCGGGCTCTATCTCCGGGACCGCAGCACGTGCCGTTCGTGACCCTGGTGGGGGCCACGCACGAACTGGGGTTTGTGGCACTGGAGAGTGCCGGGCGCGACGAGGTAGTGGTGGACGAAACGGCTGGGATTGAGCCGTTATTGCCCGCCCAGCGGGAGTGGCAGGCGCTGGCGGCGCTGTTGCCGGGCAACCTCACGCAGGCCTGGCTCTGGCGGCCTGGCCCCGCCCAGCCCAGCTTGCGCTTCCACGTGCAGGACAGAAACCTGGTGGAGACGGCCGGTGCGCGGATCGGGCTTGCAGAAACGGTGCTGGTGCTGGATGCGGCCGGGGCCTTCCGCGCCCAGCAGACCTACTGGGTAGACAATCGTACGGAACAGTATCTAGAACTCGCCCTGCCGGCAGGGGTGGTGCTCTGGTCGGCTCGCGTGGCGGGGGAGGCGGTCAAACCGGCCCTTATGCCAGCCAATCCCGCCTTGGCACCATCCGGCGAACAGGTGCGCATCCCCCTAGTCAAGACGGCCGAGGGCGAACGCGACTTCCAGGTTGTGATCAAGTACGGTGGCAAGCTGGCCAGCCTGCATGCCGGAGCGCGCGTCAGCTTTCCGCTGGTGCGCACGGTCAATATCCAAGTAGAACTCAGCCAGGTGCGGCTATGGCTGCCGCCAGACTTTCGCTGGCTGGCCTTCGGCGGCAGCATGCGGCGCGTGGAAGATCCGGCTGAACTGGAGGCTGGCTTGCTGAGCTACCGCCGCAAGGAGCTGGAACGCCTGGCGAGCGTGGCCGAGCGATCGCCCTCTCAATTCGGCAAGGTACGTGCGAGCAGCTTTGTGGCAGCTTGCGCCAACGACCTCCAGCAGCTCGCCGTGCAATTGCAAGGCCGCCTGGGCAATGCTGCGGTGCGGCTGGAACACGAGGCGGCGCAACGGGCCCTGCAACAGGCCGCGCAACTACAGCAAGCCGCGAACGAATATGGTGACGAAACGCTGCTCAATAACCGCGATCAGCTCCTGGCGTTGTTCCGGGACCAACATCACCGCCGCGCACGCGATCTGGTGCATCTCGCCGGTGAAAACTGGACCGCTGAGCACCTTCAGGCCGCCGCCGCAGGCGCCTTCGATCTCCGCTGGTTGGCCAACAACGCCCTGGCAGGCAGCCCCACAGAGACGTTCCTGCTTGCCACAGAGGCCGCCCCGCCGGGCAAGTCCCGCGCAGCCGACAAGGACCGCCTGCCTGCCGATCTACCCGCCGCCCCCGAGGTGGTCCGTGAAGAAGAACGCCAACAGGTGTTCGAAGATACCAAAAAGGGAGGCGAACGCAGCGGCGGCAGCCTCGACGATACCCGGCATCAACTCCGCCGCTACCAGCAACGCCTCGCCCAGCAGCAGGCCCCCGCGCAAACGTTGGACGATGCCGAGCCGTCAAACGGGCCCGGCAGCACACAGCCGTACCCGTCCCAGGGCGGCTACGCCTTCGGTGCAGGCCGCCTCCCCGCAGGCATGGCCGGGGGCGGAGGCCAGGCCGGAGAGCTTGGCGCTCCTCCCGGAGCAGACGCCATGCCGCCTGGCGACGTGGCAGACCAGCAAGTGTTGCGAGAGGGCCGAGAGGAGGCCGCTGCTTCTGCCCCTCCCACGGCCTCGCTGGGCATGGCTCCACCGGCCGGCTCCCTGGCCAGCCTGGACGTGGAACTGGCCCGCCGGGGCACGGAGTTCCTGTTCACCACGCCGCGCGGCGATATCGAAATCACGGCACGCCCCCTGCCCCAGGCACTGCTCGACCGTGGCAGCCGCCTGGCCGGCCTGCTGCTGCTGCTGGCCGCGGGGCTGGCCGCCTATCGCCTGGCAGGGCCTGTGTGGAGGGCGATCGCCAGCAGCCGGTTGCTCACTTGGTTGCTCCTGCTGGCATCCCTGGCGGCGTGGTGTGGGGGCCTGTTGCCATTGTATGCCTTGATCGCCTTTGGCATGGCTGCCACGCTGCTGGTGCGTCAGGTGTTTGCACGGCGCAAGACTCACGCCTTAACGGTAGCCGCTGAATAGCGGCAGCGGCACCATGTGTCAGGCCAGGTGTTGTAGTTTGCGACAAGTCGAGACGTTCGTGGAGCGCAGCGAGGTCGACCCGGATGCCAGGACGGGCGTTGTTTATCGGATGGCCGACCTCGCATCCGCCTGGCTCCGCAGCGCTACACCGGCGCCAGGGAAGGCTCCCCAGAGGCGTCGAGTTCTCTGGCGGGTGGGCGAGGCATCGCCCCCTGGTCAGGTTCCCCGCAGGACCGCGCCAAACCGTGTCTGGCAGGCGGCCACGATCTGGTGGCGGATACCCTCCGCTTCGAGGCTGGTGAGCGTACCGGTGCGAGATCGGAGAGTGATCGAGAACAGCACGCTCTTCTTACCCTCGCCCACGCGCCGCGGGTCGCGATACGTGTCCTTGTACACGACTTGCTCGAGATGCGCTCCGGCGCTGGCGCGGACGGCTTGAGCGAGGTCCGCCCAACGCACCGCCTCGGCCACCACCAGGTTCAGGTCGTGTTCAATGGCAGGGAACGCTGGGGGGAGTTCGCCGCGCGGCGTGAGCACGGCGGCAGCAATCAGCGGCGCCAGCCGCAGTTCGGCCACGGTGGCGGGGCTGCGCAGCTCGAACCGCTCCAGCGCGGCCTTGCCGACACATCCCAACACGGCCAGCCGCTCGCCGGCCAGCCACAGTTCGCAGCGCTGCACGGGGTCGAGCAGGGCCAGGCTGCTGGGGCGGACCTCCGCTTCGGCCTCGGGGAGAAGTGCCTCGAGCACGGCTTCCACGGCACCCTTGACATGGTAGAAATCTCCGCCGCTGGCCAGGCCCAAGAGCAGCTCTTCTTGGGGCAATTCGCCGTTGCGCGGCAGGTAGGCGCGGGCGATCTCGAACAGCTCGATGACGGAGTTGGCGAGGGCTTCGTTGGTGTGCCGGGCCAGCAGCAGGCTTGGCAGCAGGCTGGTGCGCAGGCGGTTGGCCCGCCGGAGCACGGGTGTGTGGCTGGCCAGCGGCTCGGCATCGGTCCAGGGGCTGGCGTCCCGGGCATGATCGGCCTCCACGGCAGAGAGGGTGAGGGCCTCGTCGTAGCCCAGTGCGGTGAGCACGTCGCGGATGCGTGCCAGCACGCGGTCTTCCCGCGAGCGGACGCTGGGGGCCATGGGCAGGGTGCGATCTTCGGGAATGGCATCGTAGCCGTGGATGCGGGCTACTTCCTCGATGAGGTCGATTTCTCGCGCTAGATCGCTGCGCCAGGTGGGGGGCTGCACTTCGATCTCGGTGGGGGTGGCACGCAGTTCTCGGTTGCCGAGGGCAGTGAGGATCTCGCGCACGCGCGCTGGGTCGATGGAGATGCCCAGCACACGTTCAAGCTGGGCCAGCCGTAGCAGGATGGGGGGCCGGGGCGGCGGCGGCTCGCCTGCTGCCAGGACGCCGCGGGCCAGCTCGCCGCCTGCCAGTTCGAGAATCAGGGCGCAGGCACGGCGGCTGGCCCAATCCACGCCGGCGGGATCGAGCGGTCGCTCAAAGCGGTAGCTGCTGGCGCTGTGCAGGTTCAGCCGTCGGGCCGTGTTGCGGATGCATACGGGGTCGAAGGCGGCACTTTCGATCAACAGATCGACGGTTTCGGGCCCGACCTCGCTGTCGGCTCCTCCCATTACACCGCCGATGGCCACGGCCTGGCGGGCATCGGCAATCACGCAGGTCTCCGGGCCGACGGCATACTGGCGGTGATCGATGGCCAGGAGCGTCTCGCCGGGTCGTCCGGGACGGACGATGATTTCAGGCCCTGCCAGCTTGCGGAGGTCGAAGGCGTGCAGCGGCTGGCCGCACTCCATCAGCACGTAGTTGGTGATGTCCACCACATTGTTGATGCTGGGAATGCCGAGCGTGGCAAGGCGGGTTCGCAGCCACCAGGGGCTTTCCGCCACGCGCACGCCGCGGATAATGCGGGCTGTGTAGCGGGGGCACATCTGGGGGCACTGGATGCTCACCCGGCAGAGGGAGGCGGCGTCCGGCCCGGACTCGAGCAGCTCGACGGCCGGGATGGCCAGGGGGCGGTTCCAGAGCACGGCGACTTCACGGGCCACCCCGATGTGGCCGAGGCAGTCGGGTCGATTGCTGGTGATCTCCAGGTCGATGGCCAGGTCTCCGCCGACCTCCTCGGTCCCCTCGTGATTGAAGCCGGCCAGCATCAGCCGCCGTACCAGCTCTGCGACCGGCATATCGAGCTGGACGTACTGCTTGAGCCAATTCCAGGAGACAATCATGGAGAAATGGTAGCAGCCGGGGCTGGGGCTGCAAACGCCGGCGTGCAGGGGGCGGCAACGATGTTCCGCCCTCCCCTGGTCACGACTCAGCCGGGCTGCGAGAAAACGCTCCAGCCGGCTCGTACCGCCCTGCCGCCAGGCATCAGGAGCACTTGCGGGCTAGTAGTTGCACGGAAAAGCCCTCCCCGCTGACGAGGCTCGCCGCCGTCGCAGAACAGGCAGACTGGCTGCTGGCGGCCAGAGCCACCGCGTGGTGGGGACCAGGCGGCGCACAATAAAAAAGGTCATGGTAAACCGATCCGTCGGGTTACCATGACCTTCATCCTGAAACCAGGCCGTCCTGGCGGCCGGCCTCGCCCTCCCGGCGAGTTCCTACCAATGCTATCGGCACGGAGGGTCATGCGACTGAAATCGAATCTGCGCCACTTGCGGCTGCTACGGGCAGGGCGGGCGCTGCGTCTCGTGCCGGCGGCGCGGACGAGGTTGGATTCCCCGCTGGCATTGGCCGTGGCATACTTGGTTTGTGACCCCTTCCGATTCGTTTTCAGCGCAGCAGTTGCCTGCAGCGGGCGGCCGTGCTTCCCCGCGCGGCGCGGTTGCTGGCGGCGCGGCCGAGACGCAGCCCCCCGCTGGGCATGCCGGCCGCCAGGACGCCGCCGGGCCTGTCCCGCATGGGGGGGGTGCGGACGTCGAGCCTGGCTTCACGGAGATTGCTCCCCCGTCCCGCCGATTCGCGTTGGGCTGGGGCGAGCTGTGGCGTGCACGGGAGCTGGTGCTGTTTCTGGCGTGGCGGGATGTGCGTGTCCGCTATCGTCAGACGTTGTTGGGCGCGTTGTGGGCGGTGCTCCAGCCGGCGCTGTTGCTGGGGGTGTTCTGGCTGGTCGTGGGCCGCTTGCCGGGCGCGGCGGCGCCCGTGCCATATGCGGTGTTTGCCCTGGCGGGGCTGGTACCGTGGACGTTCTTTGCGGCTGCGGTGAGCAGTGCGGCGGGGAGCGTGGTGGCGTCCGAGCGGCTGGTGACGCGGGTGTATTTTCCCAGGATGGCCATCCCGTGGGGTGCCGTGGCGGCGGCGGCGGTTGATTTTGCGTGTGGCGTGCCGCTGCTAGTAGCCGTGTGTGCCTGGCATGGTACGTGGCCTGGTTGGTGGGCAGTGGCATTGCCTGGGGCGGTGGCGGGTATGCTCGCGGCGGCGTTGGGGGCAGGCACATGCTTGGCTGCGGCCAACGTGGCGTACCGGGATGTGCGTTATGTGCTGCCTTTCTTGCTACAGATTTGGATGCTGGCGACGCCAGCCATCTACTTGCCGCAAGCGGCGGCTCCTGGCGGCTTTAGCTGGTGGTGGGGGTTGAACCCCATGCAGGGTCTGGTGATGGCGTTCCGCGGGGCGTTATTGGGGTTGCCGGTAAGTTGGGAGGTGGTAGGCACATCGGCGGCGGTATCGCTGGTGCTGCTGATGGGGGGCAGCATGTATTTCCGCCGGGTCGAGGAGGCCTTTGCGGACGTGATTTGAGCTGGTCGATTTGCAATACGACATGTCTTGCGCGATTCGCGTGGAGAATCTGACAAAGCAATACTGGCTGCCGCCGGGGCCGCGTGCGCCCTACCGCACGCTGCGGGAGGAGGTGCTGCGCTGGGGAGGGAACCAAGTCCGCCGCCTGCTGGGCAAGGGGGCGGCCTTGCGCGGCACGCCTCTGGTGGCCTTGAGGAATGTGAGCTTTGAAGTCCCGGAGGGGCAGGTGACCGGCATCATCGGGCGCAACGGCGCGGGCAAGAGCACGCTGCTGAAGATTCTGGGCCGGATCACGCGGCCCACGTCGGGACGCGCCCTCGTCCGCGGCCGCGTGGGCTGCCTGCTGGAGGTGGGCACGGGCTTCCACCCCGAACTGACGGGGCGAGAGAATATCTACCTCAACGGCGTCCTGTTGGGCATGCGCCGGCGGGAGGTGGCGCGCAAGTTCGACGCTATTGTCGCCTTCGCGGAGACCGAACGCTTCTTGGATCTGCCGGTCAAGCACTACTCCAGCGGCATGTACATGAGGCTGGCCTTCGCCGTGGCCGCCCACCTGGACCCCGAGGTGTTGCTGGTCGATGAGGTGCTGGCCGTGGGCGATGCACTGTTTCAAAAAAAATGCCTGGGTAAGATGGACGAAGTGGCCCGCACCGGCCGCACCGTGCTGTTCGTCAGCCACAACATGGCGGCGGTCAAGCGCCTCTGCCGCCGTGCGATCGTCCTCCGCGATGGAGAGGTTGCCGCGGACGGCGACGTGCTGGCCGCCGTGGCCTGCTACCAACAAGAAGGCCTGGCAGAGGGAGGAGGCGAGCGCGTCTGGCCGCCCACCGCCCTCGACCCGCAGGCCCCTGCCGCATTGCTGGCCGTGCGCGTCCGCGACGCCGCCGGCCAGACAAGCGCCAACCTCAACAGCCACGAGCCATTCACCGTCGAGATCGATTACCTGAATCGGCAGCCAGGCGCCCGCCTGGGCACCACGCTCGTCGTCTACAACGCGGATAACGTGTGCCTCTTCGGCTCGATCGACAATCGCGATCCCCAATGGCACTTGCAGCCACGGCCAGCAGGCCGCTACCGCAGCGTGTGCCACGTGCCGGCCGATCTGTTCCCCGATGGCCGCCTGGACCTGTCTGTGCTGATCTGGGGGGAAGGATACACGCTGCTGCATCGAGAAGAGCAGTGTCTCTCGATCCAGATCCATGAGACGGAGCACTCCGCCCGCGGAGACTACACGGGCGGGATGGCTGGGGTGTTTCGCCCTCGGCTGGAATGGCACACCGAATTCCTGGGGCCGGGGGCGAGCAATGGCTGAAGACCGGGCCTTGCTGGGCGGCGAGGGGCTGCGCGTCGTTCCGGGCGTCACGCACCAGCGGCACGATCCCGAGCTGGTGCGGCACCTTGCCCGCTACCGCTTCGCGCGGTGGTTGATCGCCGCAGACATCCGCCGCGCTCGTCCCCCGGCGGCACCGCAGATCGTGGACCTGGGCTGTGGCGCCGGCTACGGCGCGGCCGAGCTGGGCCGCATCCCCGGAGTACACGTGCTGGGGCTGGACCACGACCCCGCAGTCATCGAGCACGCGCAGCGCCGCTATGGCGGCGGCAACGTGGCCTTCCGCGTGGCTGATCTGCGCAGCATGGCGGCTGAAACCGCCACGGCAGCCTGCGCCTACCTGGTGGCCTTGGAAGTGCTGGAGCATCTGCCGGACGGACTGGAACTGTTCGCCTGCCTGCGGTGGACGCGGCTGGCGGTCGTCTCCACGCCTTATCTGGAGCCGCCTGGCCGCAATCCCCACCACGCGCGCTGGAATATCAGCGAGGCGGAGTACGCCGCCTTCCCCCGCAAAGCCTTCTTTTACCAGGATCTGCCGGGGGTGATCTACGCGGCCTGCGACAGGCCGCCGCAGGCTGTGAACCTGCTGTGCGTGCTGTTCGCGGAGCAGGCGGAGGGGGCGGTAGACGCAATCGTCGGCTGGCTTGACTGGCAGCGGGCGGCCTACCGCGCGCGGCGGCTGCTGCCCGATGCCTGGGAAGCGTTCAAGGACCTCACGCGGCCTGTGCTGCGGCCCATGCTGCGCCGCGTGTGGCCTGAGAGGTATCAGCCATGAAGGTGCTCATCTGCGGCGGGGGAGGCATGCTCGGCCACCGCCTGTGGCTGACCTTTCGTCCCCGTTTCGACACGTACGTCACCCTGCGCCGGGCCCTCTCGGACTATGCCGCCTGGAACTGGTACCAGCCTGCCCGCACGCTCGAGCATTGCGACGTCTCCCGCTTCGACCGCCTGCGCGGCTTTGCCCGCGAACTGCGGCCCCACGTGGTGATCAACGCCGTAGGTCTGGTGAAACAGCGGCCAGAGGCAGAGCAACCGATCGCCGCCATCGAGACGAATGCCTTGTTTCCCCATCGCCTGGCGGAGCTGTGCGGCGAGCTGGGCTGCCGCCTGATCCATATCAGCACCGACTGTGTCTTCTCAGGCCGCAACCGCGCCGGCCGCTGTGGCAACTATCGTGAGACGGATGAGCCCGATCCAGCAGATCTCTACGGGCGTAGCAAGCTACTGGGAGAGCCGCTGCCCGCCCACGCGGCCCAGGGGGGAGCAGCGCCGCACGTGCTGGTGTTGCGCACCTCGCTGGTAGGGCACGAACTGCTCACCCGCCAAGGTCTGCTCGAGTGGTTTCTCGAGCAGCGCGGCCGGGTACGCGGATTCGCCCATGCCCGCTTCTCCGGCCTCACCACCAACGAGGCCGCCGATCTACTGGCGCGGCTGGTAGCCGAGTTTCCTGACTTGTGCGGCCTGTACCACGTGGCGTCCCTGCCGATCAGCAAACTGGACCTGCTGCTGCGCCTCCGTGAGGCGTATGGACTGGAGATCGAGATCGAACCTGACGAAAGTGTGGTCATCGATCGCACGCTGTGCGGCGAGCGGTTCCGCGCGGCCACGGGTTATGTGGCGCCCCCGTGGGAGGATATGATTAGGCGGATGCACGCCGAGCGGCCACCCAGGGGCGGCCAGGGCCATGCCGCCAGTTCGGGCGAGGGATAGCAGGCGATGGGTGAACAGCAGATACTGCAAGACAAGACAGTGGTGGTCACGGGCGGCACCGGCTCCCTGGGGCGGGTGCTGGTGCGGCGGCTGCTCTCCGCACAGCTCGGGCAGCCCGCCAGGGTGATCGTCTTCTCTCGAGATGAGGCCAAACAGCACGAGATGCGTCTGGCCTGGCAACACCGCCGGACGGCCACCGATGAGGTCATCTACCACGGTTTGCAGCAGAAGCTGCAATTCCACGTGGGAGACGTGCGCGACCCCCATGCCCTGGCCGCGGTGCTGCGGGAGGCCCAGGTGGTGTTCCACTGCGCGGCACTCAAGCAGGTGCCCACCTGCGAGTACTTTCCCTACGAGGCGGTGCAGACGAACGTGGGCGGCGCCCAGAACATCGTGCGGGTGATACGCAGCGAGCGGCTGCCGGTCGAATGCGTGGTGGGAATTTCTACCGACAAGGCCTGCCAGCCGGTGAATGTGATGGGCATGACCAAGGCCATCCAGGAGCGGATCCTCATTCGTGCCAATTACGACCTGCCGGAGACGCGCTTTGTGTGCGTCCGCTACGGCAACGTGCTGGCCTCGCGCGGATCGGTGATTCCGCTCTTCCATGCGCAGATCCGGCAGGGAGGGCCGGTGACCATCACCACGCCCGAGATGACTCGGTTTCTGCTCACGTTGGAGCAGGCGGCAGATGCCGTGTTGACAGCACTGCAAACGGCCCGCGCGGGAGAGGTGCTGGTGCCCCAGGCTCCGGCGGCGCGGATTGTCGACCTGGCACAGGCCTTGATCGGAGGGCGGCCGATCGCCACGCAGGTGATCGGCATTCGCCCTGGGGAGAAGGTGCATGAGACCCTGATTTCTGAAGAAGAGGGGCATCGCACCAGCGTGCGCCAGGGCTATTACGCGATTGCCCCTCTGCTGCCGGAGCTACGTGGGCCGCAGAGCGACGAACCGCTGTTGGGGCGGGCTTATACCTCGGCCGACTCGTTGTTGTCTCTGGCCGAGCTGGAAGGGCTGCTGTCCCGGCAGGGGCTGCTGGTGGATGCTGAAACCCCGCTTGCCGAGGCCTGGGCATGAAGGTGCTCACGCTGCTGGGCACCCGGCCGGAGATCATCCGTCTCAGCCGCGTGATCCCCCTGCTGGATGAGCGTTGCGAACACGTGCTGGTGCATACGGGGCAGAACTTCGATGATCGACTCAGCGACGTGTTCTTTGCCGAGCTGGGCCTGCGGCCCCCCAACCACGTGCTGGGGATTCGCGGCAGCTTTGGCACGCAACTGGGCAGCTTGTTGCCGCAGTGCGAGCGGCTGCTAGCGCAACATCGGCCCGACCGCTTTCTGGTGCTGGGAGACACCAACAGCGCCCTGGCGGCCCTGGTGGCCAAGCGGCTGGGCATTCCCGTGTATCACATGGAGGCGGGTAACCGCGCCTTCGACGACCGGGTGCCGGAGGAACTCAACCGCCGCGTGGTGGATCACGCCAGCGACGTGCTGCTGCCCTACACGGAACGCAGCCGCCAGAACCTGCTGCGCGAGGGCATCCACCCCCGAAGGATTCATGTCACCGGCAATCCCATCTTCGAAGTACTGACCCACTACGCAACTCAGATCGCCGCATCGGACGTGCTCAACCGGCTCGGGCTGACGGCAGGCGCCTATTTCCTGGTTACCCTCCACCGGGCTGAAAACGTCGATCACCCCGCGCGGTTCTCCCGCCTGCTGGCCGCCCTGGCGCAGCTTCAGACTACTTATGGCGTGCCCGTGATTGTGAGCACCCACCCGCGCACCCGGCAGCGGCTCGAAAGCCGCCGGCAGGGCAGCTCGGCGGGCAGCCTTGCGGAGCATGCGCCGCTGCCGGCCGATGTGCGTTTCTGCGAGCCGTTCGGCCTGTTCGACTTCGTGGCCCTGGAGCAGCAAGCCCGCTGCGTGCTGACTGATAGCGGCACCGTGCAAGAGGAGTGTGCCATTTTCCGCGTGCCCAACGTGACCCTGCGAGATGTGACCGAGCGGCCCGAGACCCTCGAGTGCGGCAGCAACGTGTTGGCCGGCTCGGACCCCCAACAGGTGGTGGAGTGCGTGGCCGCTGCCCTGGCACGCCAGCGCACGTGGAGTCCGCCCCCTGAGTATCTGGTACCGCACGTCAGCCACACGGTGGCAGCCATTCTGCTGGGACATTACGAGCCGCTGTGAACAGCCCTTGGATCTCGATCGTGATCCCCGTCTACAACGGGGCCAATTATCTGGCTCAGGCCATCGAAAGCGCCCTGGCGCAAACATACCCACGCCGCGAGGTGCTGGTGATCAACGATGGCTCGACCGACGAAGGAGCCACCGCCGCCGTGGCGGCACGCTTCGGCAAGGCAATCCGCTACTTCGAGCAGCCCAACGGCGGCGTGGCCAGCGCCCTCAACCGCGGCATCCGGGAAATGCAGGGCGATTTCTTCTCCTGGCTCAGCCACGACGACCTGTACTATCCCCATAAACTCGCCTGCCAGGTCGAAGGGCTGCGGCAGCACCCCGATGGCACCTGCCTGTACACAGACTTCGACGTGATCGACGCGCAGGGCCATCTGCTGCGCACGGAAAAACTGCCCCATATCGAGCCCGCCGCGCTGCGCACCATGCTGGTGGCCGACTACCCCGTGCATGGCTGTACCACCCTCATCCCCCGCTCTTGCTTCGACACGGTGGGCCTGTTCGACGAGCGGCTCCGTACCACGCAAGACTACGACTTCTGGTTCCGCCTCGCTGCACGTTTTCCCCTCGTACACCTGCCCGAAGTGCTCATCCAGTCCCGCGAACACGTCCAGCAGGGTTCGCGCAGCATCCCCAGCCGCTATGAGGAGAACGACCGGCTCTATCAGCGCATGCTCGACGAGCTGACGCCCGCAGAGCTGGCCGCAGCTCGCCCGGACCTCTCCCTCTGGCAAACCTATGCCTGGCTGGCAGAACGGCTGGCGCGGCATAAGCGATTCCCCCTTCCAGCCCAGCACGCCTGGAAGCTGGCCCAGCAAGCGGCCCAACAAGCCGGCTGGCGGGCACGCCTGGCCCTCTGGCTACGCCGCCTGGCAGACACCGCACGCCACAGCACCCCCGCCCTCTGGCTGCGCCGCGCCGCACGCCGCGCGCAAGCCCTGCTGCCCACCGCCTCGCGCCCCGGCTGACTCATCCTCCCCCACACGCTCTCCACGCCTTACCAGACGTACGCTGCATCCAGACACACGCCGCATCCCAATACACGCCGCATCCCAATACACGCTGTACCGCTCTCGCTCGTCCCACCAAGCACCGCGCACGCCTCGCCATGCGCATCGCCCTCGTCTGCCACGTCTTCCCCTCCACCTCTCAGCCCTTCGTGCGGAACGAGGCGGCGGGGCTGCTTGCCCGCGGGCACGATGTAGAACTCTTCGCCATGGAGCAGGGCGGTGCCGCCGAACTCACGCCCGATGTACAGCAGCACCGCCTGATGGAGCGCGTCCGCTACCGCTTGCCGCTCAGCAAGCGCCGGCCGCTCAGCATGATGCGCTTCTCGGCCGCCTTCCTCCGCGCATGGCTGCGCACGCCGGGAATACAACGCATGCTCCGTCCTCCACCCTACCGCGGTTACCCCGGCGTGTTGCCCAGCCTGGCTCTGGCCCTGGCGATCGCCCGCCGACCACCGTTCGACGTGGTCCATTGCCACTTCGGCACCAATGGGCTGATCTTGGGGAGGATGCGGCAGGCCGGACTGCTGCCGGCCCCGCTGGTCTGCACATTTCACGGAGACGACGCCACCGTCACTCCCCGAGAACTGGGAGCGGATTGCTATCGGGAACTCCTCCACACCTGCGAAGCGTGCACGGCTGGCTCGGAGTTTCTCTGCGGCCAGCTTCGCACACTGGGTGCCCCCGCCACACGCGTACACTGCCTGCCCCTGGGCGTCGATCTGGAACATTTTGCCTTCGTGCCCCGTCAGGGGCCGCAAGGAGACACGCTGCGGCTGCTCTCGGTGGGCAGGCTCGTGGAGGGCAAGGGGCTGGCCTACGGCCTGCAAGCCGCGGCCATCTTGAAAGCACGCGGGCTGCGGCTGCATTACGAGATTGTGGGCGACGGTCCTCTGGCGGACGAACTGGCACGCCTGGCGGCTGAACTCAATCTGCAAGCGGAGGTGCACTTTGCCGGACGCCTCCCCCACCACGAACTGGCCGAGCATTACGCACAGGCTGATCTCTTGCTGCACCCCGCCGTGCCCGACAGCCGCGGCAGCCAGGAAGCACAGGGTCTGGTTCTGCTGGAAGCACAGGCCTGCGGACTGCCCGTGATCTCCACTCGCGTGGGAGGCATCCCCGAGAGTGTAGCCCCGGCAGCAGCGGATCTGCTCGCACCGCCCGCAGATGCCCAGGCACTGGCCGAGTGCGTGTCGCGACTGCTGGCCCAGCCCGCGTGGTGGGCAGACATCTCCCATGCCGGCAGAAGATATGTTTGCGAGCGTTTCGACGTGCAGCAGTACCTCTCGCGACTCGAGCAACTGCTCGCCGGCGTGTGTTTGTCCAGCGCGGCACGCCCCAGCATGCGGGGGTGAGCACCAAGCAGGGGGGTTGCTGAAGCATGGCCGTGCCGACGGCACCGCTGGATTCGAGCCTGACAATAGCACAACGCATGGCCGCCCCTTGCAACCACTGCGGATGTACAAGCGGCCACTGCCGGAGTCGAACGAGGCACAAGCTCTCAGGGACGCTGGGCGTACGGACCGAGCCGGTGACGTGCCAGCGCCATGCGGACAAAACGGCTCGGCACCATCCGAGGCTACGGCCTCCATGTGCGACGGCGCAGCCTGCCAGTGCCGCGATCAAGGGGGGCGGGCGAGGCCCCGAGGGACGCGCTCCGTCGCGCCCCGAGTCCCTGGAGGGAGGTGCTCCGTGGCGTCCGGGCGAGTGCAAACGGTGTGCGGTAATCGCGGCCACGACGGAGCGTCGCCCTGCAACAACAATCGTGGCCGCGACGGAGCGTGGCCCTCCATTGGCGGTCGCTCGCAGACAGCGCGTTGCCTGGCAGGAGCCTGGCCACGAGGGGTCATGGCGGGCTAGGGGGGGGTAGCGTGTCGGGCGAGTGTTTACCATTGCCGTGGTGTTGGTCGTCGCATGTCGGGGGTTCGCCCTCGGTTTCGGCGGGCGGGGCGTGTTGCAGTTGGCGGCGGGCGCGACGCAGTTCGGCCTCCAGCGCCAACCGGGCCGCCTGTTGCCGGTTGTGCAGCCGAGCCAGGTGGCCGGTACTGGCCAGGGCGTCGGCCGCCGCCATGCCGAACAGCGCCAGCACGCCGAACAGCAGCAGCATCCAGAGCACCGCGGCAGCCGTGGGATGGGCGCGGGGCGGCACAAGCTGAATGGCATACAGGCCGACGCCCAGGGTAATTGTCAG
Source organism: Pirellulales bacterium (assembly GCA_023511675.1). Lineage (GTDB taxonomy): Bacteria > Planctomycetota > Planctomycetia > Pirellulales > JAIMBC01 > JAIMBC01. Next base: position 10,788 of record JAIMBC010000006.1, on the reverse strand, counting down.
CAAGGCGGTCGCCGCCCGACGCCGCCACTGCCGGCGATGAAAGGCCGCCTCGCCACCCTCGGCGGCCGGGTGGCCCCCGGCCCAGAACCCCCACGCCAGCAGGGCCACTCCCACCCCCACCACCACGCCTGGGAAGATCAGCGAGGAGGGGGTCATGGCCGGTTGCCCGCGGTTTCAACTGCAAGCCGTCCCTCGTTGGCCACCGTCTGCTTGAGCCATTCGTGCAGCACCCAGCCCACGTTGGCCAGGCTCAGGGCGGAGCACTGCTCCGGGAGATCGCGCTCGGTGTGCCAGTAGGGGTAATCGAAGTCGATCACGTCGCAGGTAGGAATGCGGGCGATCTCGTGCAAGGGGATGTGATCATCTCGAATCAGGTGCCGCGCGCGGGCAATGAATTCGCGCACGCCGAGGCGGCGGGCGGTGTCCCACAGGTCGTCGACCAGCGGGCGCGTGTCTTGCCAGCGGACGCTGTGCTGCTCCTGGTAGATTTCGAGCTGGGCATCGGCCACCATGTCCAGCAGCACGCCATAGCGGTAGCGCGGGGGTCCGCGGCGCGCCGCATACTGCCGGGCAAAGTGGGTGGAGCCGAGGAAATAGCGGTCCCGCTCGCTGTAGACGAATTCTTCTCCGTCGAAGAGCACGAAATCGACGCCGATCGTGCCCCTGAGCTGAGGCATGTGCCGGCCCAGCTCCATCAGCAGGGCCGTGCCGCTGGCGCCATCATTGGCGCCCACGAACCGGCCGCGGGGCCGCAGCGGATCCTGATCGGGATAGGGCCGCGTATCGTAATGGGCGCACAGCAGGATCCGTTCCGTGGTTTGCGGATGCCACTCCACCACGATGTTGGCCAGCGTCACGCGCCGCCGCTGCGTGGGATGCCGCGTGGAAAACTCTTGCAGCGTGACTTGCGCGCCCAGGTTGCGAAAGTGCTCGACCAGATACTTCTGCTGCTGGCGCATGGCCTCAGAACCGGAGGGGCGCGGCCCAAACTCGCAAAGCTGTTTGAGGTACTCGTAGGCCTGGGCACCATCGAAGGGAATTTCTTCCAGCGAAAGCGGAGTGCTTCCAGCGGGGGACATGGGGGCACTGCCTTCAACCAGCCATAACCACAACCCCGTAGCCCCGCAGGCCACCACCGCCGCGGCCAGATACAGTGTCTGCCAGCGGGCGCGAGGGCGCGACGCCACTTCCACGGCCAACCGGCCTCTCCGTTCGGCAGAATGCATACCGTATTTTACTGCCAGACTGCAGAAGGCGATACTCACGCCAGACAGGCCAGCCCACCTGCGGCGGCAAGGCGGCAACGGCTTAGCCCGGCTGGGTCATGCCACGCTAACGATGCAGCCGCCGTGGTCCCACTCGTCTGGGGGCAACGGCTTTTCGCGGCGAGACCGCAACGGCTCACCACGGCTGGGCCGCTGCTGCCGCCTCCACCGGCTTCACGGCCTGCGGCGGCTCCACCTCGACCCATACCAGCGGATGGTCCGACGCCACCGTGCGCACCAGACCGCCGGCGATGGGCCGCAGGCCGCGTATCAGAATCCAATCGATGTGGTCGGGCCCGCCGGGGTGCAGCTCGGCCAGGGGGTCCACCACTGCCGGGGACCGCAGCAGGTCGGCCAGCGCCGGATCGCTGCGCGGCGTGTTCAGATCTCCCATCAGCACGGCCGGTTCAGCCAGGGCCAGAAACAGGGCACCCACCGTGCAGAGCTGTTCGCGGCGATCGTGGTCCGAGCGGCGGTCCAGATGCGTGATCAGCACGTTCAGCGGACCTCCCTGCCACTCCACCTGCACCAGCAGTACATTGCGAAAGCTCTTGCCGTGCGTGCGTGCCAGCGGGATCCGCTGCCAGGCCTTGCAAGGCAGGCGGCTGAGCACTCCGTTGCCGAATTCGCCGTAAAACCAGCGGCGCTCGGCGGGCGCAAACAGCCAGGGCACACGCAATTGTTCGGCCAGCAAGCTGGCCTGATCGCGCCGCTCCCACCAGTAGGGCCCCCGCACTTCGTTCAGCCCTACCAGGTCAAACCCCCGCAGCAAACGCGCGATGCGCGAGAGATCCTCTCGGCCATCTGTGCCCCGTGCCGTGTGAATATTGAAGCTGGCCAACCGCAAGCGTGCGGGGCACGCTGCTACCGGACCGGGTGTTGCTGCGCGGTGGAGGCGCTGGCCGTGCCTGGAGGCGGCACACAGCCCGATGCCAGCCGCCGGTCCCGTGCTCACGCGTATCGAGCCGGCCCATCCCACCGCGGCCAGGCCCAGCAACAGCCAGACGAACCGCCAGCCGCGCCGGCGAGGCGATCGGCCGCCCCCCCGCGGCACCGGCCCCGCCTCAGCCGCCGAGCGAACATCAGTCCTTGCTGCTGGCCCGGTATTCGTGGATGCACTGTGCAGAGTCATACGTGGTCCCCGCAGCCGCTCCGTCAGGCCGGTATCTGCACGGCGGAACGTCCCAACGCCCTCTCCACCGCAGCGAGCACTCTCGGCACCGTAATCAGCTCCATGCACGCAGGCTGGACATACCCCAGCCTGCAATACCGCCCAAAGCAGGGCTGGCAGGGCAACGTGGCCGTGATCACCTCCGCGCGGTCCGTGTATGGCCCCGTCCGCAGGGGACTGGCAGGACCGAACAGGGCCACAATCGGCGTGCCCACGGCCGCGGCAATGTGCATGGGGCCTGTATCGCCCGTGACCACCACGGCCGAACTGCCCATCAACACCGCACTGCCAAGCAGGCTGAGCCGGCCGTCTGCGCGCAACACGCCGGGGGCCACTGCCGCCACGGCCTCGCATGCCTCTTGTGCGGCCAGACCGCCGATGAGCACCACCTTGCACCCTCGTGCCATCAAGGTGCGGGCCAGAGCGGCAAAGCGTGCCGCAGGCCACACGTTAGCCGGCTTGCGGCAGTGGGGATGCAGCAACACCAGCGGCTGGGACAAGCGGGCAAGGCCATGTTGCCGCAGCCAGCCTTCGGCCTCGGCACGGTGCGTCGGCCCAGGATATAGAGGAAACCACCGGGCCGGGTCAAAGGGCGCGGGCACGCCCCCGGACGACTGCCGCGTGCCAGCAGCGCAGCCCGGCTGCACATAGGCCCGCTGGGGAGGGGGAGCGGCAAACTCAGCACCCAACCAGCGCGCCAGCTCCAGCGAACGCTCCACGGCGTGTGCCTCTGCTGGGAGCATGGGCACACGCTCCGTATACCACCAGTGCGCGAACTCACGGCGGCGGCCAAAGCCCACACGCTGCTTGGCCCCGCTTGCCCAGCTCGCCAGCCCGCTGCGAAACAACCCCTGAAAATCGACCGCAAGCTGCCAGCGCGTCCGGCGCAAGCGGCGTACCAAAGATGCCAGTCCCCCGCGGCGTCCCCGCTGCCAGACGATCACCTCATCGAGAAACGGCTGGCCTGCCAGCACGGCGGCATGGGCCGATTCCACGGCCCAGCCCAATCGGGCCTGAGGAAACCGTGTCCGCAACGCCTGCGCTGCGGGCAGCGTGTGGATGACATCGCCCAACGAGGAGAGCTTGACAATCAACACGTTGTCAACCATGGCAGCGTCATCGCATCCTGCGGGCGTCCTGCTTGGCAGCCGGCCCCTCAGCCTGTTGCATCAGCCCAGCGGCGGCCTGAGAGCCGGCCCCTGCAATCCTGCTTCGCTGGGTGGGGGCATGATAGCCCACAATGTCTCGAACACCCAAGAGCAGCCTGGACGATGGGGGAGCATGCACGAGGGCCCATCGCCTGGGATGTGCGGCGTGTGGCGTGCATTCACGATGGGGGCCCACGCAAGATGGACCATCTGCACATCCGCCAGGCGATGCCGCCGTGCCCGCCTGCACCCCGCCAGCCATGCCACCCTGCCGTCACAAGCGTTCTACCCTTTCAGACGGTGCGGTCGTGGAGCGGCGCCGCCATCGAGCCGATTTTCCATCGGGCGACACCGCCCGCCGTGTGGCCGACGAGCGTTGGCAACAACGCTCATGCTGTTTGGTTGTCATTCCCCGCCTGCCGTGTGGGCGCGCAGCGGTGGAGCCCCGCCTTGGAGGATCTGGCTCGCTGTGCCACCGTGCCGCTCTTGGTAGCGGGGAGCGCCGGGGCTGGACTTGCTGCCTCTTGTGGTTCATGATGGGGACCTTGTTCGTGTGGGCTTGCTTCGCCCCGTGCGTTTCTCGTCGAGGAGCTTTCAACATGAAGAAGATGCTGATCGGAAGCGTTGCGCTCGCAGTTGTGGTAGGCATGGCCGTGTTGCAAGCCCAGCAGCCGGGGCAGCCCCAGCCGGCAAAGGAACACCAATGGCTGCAGCAGCTTGTGGGAGAGTGGGAGACCGAGGCCGAGATCGTGGTGCAACCCGGGCAGCCGCCGGTGAGCGGCAAGGGGACCGAGAGTGTGCGTTCGATTGGCGGCTTCTGGACGCTGAGCGAGGTGCAAGCCACGTTCTTCGACCAGCCGCTCACCGGCATCATGACGCTGGGCTACGACCCGGAGAAGAAGCGGTACGTGGGTACGTGGATCGACTCCATGTCGCACCATCTTTGGCAATACGAGGGCTCGCTGGATGAGGTGGGCCGCGTGCTCACGCTCGAGGCGGAGGGACCCAACATGATCGCGCCGGGAACCACGGCGCGCTTTCGCGAAACCATCGAGATCAAGAGCAAGGACTACCGGGTGTTTACCTCGAGCATCGAGGTCGAAGCGGGCAAGTGGCAGACCTTCTTGACGGTGCACTACCGCCGCAAGAAGTGACGATGGCAAGTTGACTGGGGGGCGCTGGCTACTCTGCCTGTTCCAGTTCGGCTTGCAGCCGGGCGGCCAGTCGGGCGATTTGCTCGCGGTTCTCGAAAGGCACGTACGCGGCACGCATGACAAAACCATAGGCCTCGCCAGGCCGGCAGTCGGGCACGAACCACTGGAAATCCCACGCGGGGTTGCCCTGCCCCCCGCCGCTGGGAGATTGCGCCAGCCAGATGCGGTCCCGGCGGCGAAACACCTGTAACCAGGCCATGCCGCGACAAACGCCGAAGTACCAACCGCTGGTGTGCACGTACCGGGAGGGATGGTTCACCAGCGTCAGGCGAAAGTCTGCATCGATCCGAGGCAGAAAGCCCGCTTCAGCAGGCGGATGTGTGGCGTCCACCCCGTGCCGTGGGGTCACGCCATTGATCCAATCCGGCCGCTGCTCGCCGTCAGCCTCGTGCCCCAGAAACCAGATCGACAGATCCTCCGGCTGGTGAATATAGCTCGCCCAGAACAGCCCCATGAAGCCGCGGCGAAACGTTTCCTGCCGTGGGACGCACTCGAGCGTGTACTCGATCACCCCGTCCGGCAACAAGCGATAGCGGCCGCAGCTCTCGAGCTGAAAGTTGCCAGTCGGCGGCTGATACAACTCATACGTATGCTCGTCAACGCGACGCAACTCCATGGAGAACACCCGCGGCTCGAATGGCTCGGCCAGCCCCTCGCTGGTGCCATCGTGAATGTGCTCGAAGTTCAGCCCCGCATACTCAGGCACAAACAGCGTTCGCGGCTGCTGCTCGTGCAACAGCACGGCTATGCCGTTGTACCCTGCTCGGTGGCCAGGCGCCTCGGGCAGTTGATGTGCGCGGTTGTCGACCAGGACCAGCTCGATCGGCCCCCGCCGCAGGCGCGCATGGCCCTCGGGCACCACCTCATACTGCACGTTGGCATTTGTCAAACTTGTGATCCCCGGCGCAGCGTGAGGATGTGCGGCCATCGCCCCGAGAGAACAGCTAACCGCTGCCCACGCCAGTACCATCCTGCGGAACCACATCGCTATGCCGCCGATCATGGGGACACGCTCACATGCCGTACATCGATGGACGACCCGAACCTAACGCCCGCACCGCCTGCTCGCAAGCCATGCGGCCGGCAGCATGCCGCGGGAGGTCGGAATCGTCTGATCCCTCCGCCCGCCACATGCCCCCCGCGCCAGGCCCGGCCCATCACGCGACCGTGCCATGGCACGCCACCGTGGCAGGCAGACCTACCCTCCGTCCGCGTAGATGCCGGCAGGCTTTTCGCCGCCCAACCGTGGTGTTCTCAAGAGACCAGTCTCTCTTTGCCACACCCGGGTGGCAGCCTGCCCCTTGCCCTCGGTTGGCCCGCATGGCATAACAGGTGCACGCGGTCAGCCCGCTCGGCCGTGTGTCGATCCCCCGTCCCACCCCTTCTTGCTGCATGCCCGCTGCTGCCCGCCGCAGTCCCCTCCACGCAGCGCTCACCCGATACCAGACACGCTGGGGCGTCTGGGAGGGCATGCCCGTAGCACTCGACCTGGGCGAGCCAGAGGCCGAACGCTCTGCCATGGAGCGGCTGGCCCTGGCCGACTGGACGGCCGTGCGGCGGCTGGCCCTGAAGGGCCCTAGCGCCGTGGCGTTCTTGGCTGGCCGCGGCGTGACTGTGCCCGAGACGGTGCTGCACTGGCATGAACAGGGTGCTGGCGGGCTGATAGGCAGAACGGGTGCGGCCGAGGTGTTTCTGGAGTCGGGCTTGCAGGCCGGCGGGTTCGATGAGCTGGAGGCCATGTTGGCCAGCCGTCCAGCAGGCGTGTACCGCGTGTTGCGCGAAGATGCCTGCCTGTTGCTGTTGGGCCGCCTCGCCATGCAGGTGCTGGCCGAGGCCTGTCCGCTGGATTGGCAGGCGGAGGAGGGCCGGCTGGTGTTCACGCGTGTGGCGGGAGTGAGCTGCATGGTGCTGCACCGGCCGTTGCTCGGCCATGAGTGCCGGCAGATTTGGGTGGATAACACGTACGCTCGCTACTTGTGGGAGACGCTGCTGGCCATCGTGCAGGAGCATGGCGGGCGTGCCGTGGGCTTGGGGCCGTTCGTGGAGTCTCGGCCGCATGAGGGGTAGGCGGCGTTTTCCCAAGCCGGCGGTGGTGCGGTCTGGGCGGAAAGGGCGTCGCTTTGGGGGCGGCGCGCGGGTTGCTCAGGGCTTGGGGCTGTGTGAAAGCGTCGGCGGTTGGCGCATGCAGCGTTCCGCTTCCCCTGCGGTGGAAATGTCCTATACTCACCCCATCGACCGAGGTCCGAGCGAGGTGCCCCGCAGATGACTCCCGAAGCAGCGCGTCAGTGGTTGGAACGGCACGCGGTGAAGTATGTGTTGGCACAATTTGTGGATCTGCACGGGGTGGCCAAGGCCAAGGCTGTGCCGGCAAGTCACCTGGGAGACGTGCTGACAGATGGAGCCGGATTTGCCGGCTTCGCGGTGTGGGGGCTGGGCCAGGGACCCCACGAGGCCGATTACATGGCGGTGGGAGATCCTACCACCTTGACGCTGGTGCCCTGGCAGCCGGGATATGCCCGCATTGTGTGCAACGGCTACGTCAATCGTAAGCCGTGGCCCTTTGACACACGTTGGGTGCTGCAACGGCAACTCGCCCGCCTGGCCGAACAGGGTTGGGTGCTCAACACAGGGCTGGAGCCGGAGTTCATGCTGCTGGTGCGTGGCGCGGATGGCCGCTTTGGAACGGCAGACGCCAGCGACACGTTGGACAAGCCCTGTTACGACTACAAGGGCCTCTCCCGCAGCAGGCAGTTTCTGGAGCGGCTGGTCGAGTCGTTGCAAGCCGTGGGGATCGACGTGTATCAGGTGGACCACGAGGACGCCAACGGGCAGTTCGAGGTGAATTTCACGTATGCCGATGCATTGACCACCGCGGACCGGATCATCTTTTTCCGCATGGCGGCGGGGGAAATCGCCCGGGACTTGGGCTGTATTTGCTCGTTCATGCCCAAGCCCATGTCCCACCGCACCGGCAGCGGCATGCACATGCACATGTCTCTGGCAGACCGGCAGGGGCGCAATCTGTTCGATGATCCGGCCGACCGCCGCGGTTTGGGGCTGAGCACGCTGGCGTACTACTTCCTGGGAGGGCTGCTGGCGCATGCGCCGGCCCTGGCGGCGCTGTGTGCTCCCACGGTCAACTCGTACAAGCGGCTGGTGGTGGGCCGGTCCTTCTCCGGGGCCACCTGGGCGCCGGCCTACATTTCTTACGGCGCAAACAATCGCACGACGATGGTGCGGGTGCCTGCCGGGCGATTGGAACTACGGCTGACCGACTCCAGCGCCAATCCCTACCTGGCCACGGCGGCGGTGGCGGCAGCGGGGCTGGACGGCATCCAGCGCCAGCTCGAACCGGGCGAGCCGCACAACTTCGACCATTATCAACTCTCGGCAGAAGAGCTGGCTGGCCTGGGAATTCGCGTGCTGCCGCAAAGCCTGCACGAAGCCCTGGCCGCGCTGGAACAAGACGAGCTGTTTGCACGGGAACTCGGCGCGGAGCTGATCGCCGAGTTCATCCGGCTGAAGCGGATGGAGTGGGTCGAGTATCACCGCCATGTCTCGGACTGGGAAGTGGCGCGCTACCTGGAGTTCTTCTAACCATCGCCTCGGTGCCGGTTGATGTGTGGCATTGTTGGCCTGCTGTTGCGCGACGAGCGGCTGGAGCCTGACCTGGGGCGGCTGCTCGTACCCATGTTCGACTGCATGGCGGAGCGCGGTCCGGATTCGGCAGGGCTGGCCGTGTTCACCCGGCCGCTGGCCGAGCCGTTGCGCCGCTACAGCCTGCACGCGGTGGGCCAGATGCCCGACTGGCAGCGCTTGGCCGCGCAGTTGCGAGAAGAGCTGCACCAGCCGGCGGCCATCCAGGTGCGAGACAATCACGCGCTGCTGGAATGGCCTGGCGAGCCTGACGTGTTGCGCCGCTGGCTCGCCTCGTTCTCCTCGGTGAGGCTGTTGGGGGTGGGCCGCGCGCTGGCCGTGTTCAAGGATCAGGGCAATCCCGCCTCGATCGCCCGTCGACTGGGCTTCGCCGAGCTGGCTGGCACGCACGGCGTCGGCCACACCCGGATGGCCACCGAGAGCGCCGTCTCGCCACGGCACGCCCACCCCTTCACCGCGGACGGGGATTCCTGCCTGGTACACAACGGCTCCCTCTCCAACCCGCACCTGTTGCGCCGGCAGTTGGAAGCAGCAGGACTGCAATTCGAAACCGATAACGACACCGAGGCCGCCTGCCGTTACATCGCCTGGCGCCTCTCTCAGGGCGACACGCTGGAAGCAGCCCTGCACGCTGCCCTGCAGACCCTCGACGGCTTCTACACGCTGCTGATCGGCACGGCAGACAGCCTGACCCTGTTGCGAGACCCCTTTGCCTGCAAGCCGGCCGTGGTAGCCGAGACCAGCCGCTACGTGGCGGTCAGTTCCGAGTTTCGCTCGCTGGCGCACCTGCCTCAGATCGAAGCAGCGCGGATCTTCGAGCCGGCGCCAGAAAAGGTGTACGCATGGTACCATTAACCGCGCCGACGCCCTCCGAAGAAACGCTGCAACTCGACCTCGCCACGCTTACGGTGCGGGAAGTGAACCACTTCCTGCACCATGAGCTGCCCCGCCGCGGCAGCCGCCGCGTGGAAATCCTCCACCCCCAGGGGCGCCATAACCTGGCCGTGGGGCTCACCTGCGAGGCTGACGTGCACATTTGTGGCCACGCCGGCTACTTTGTGGCCGGCATGAACCAGCTTGCCCATGTCACGGTGCATGGCAACGTCGGCTGGAGCGTGGCAGAGAACATGATGTCCGGCATCGTGCGCGTCTGTGGCAGCGCCTCGGCATGCGCCGGCGCCTCGGCACACGGGGGGCTGCTGATCATCGAAGGAGACGCCGGCGCGCGCTGCGGCATCTCGCTGAAAGGAGCCGATATCGTCGTACAAGGCAGCGTGGGACACATGTCTGCCTTCATGGCACAAGCCGGCCGTCTGGTCGTCTGCGGCGACGCAGCCCCCGGCCTGGGAGATTCTCTCTATGAAGCCGTGATCTACGTCCGCGGCACCATCCACGGCCTCGGTGCCGATGCACGCCTGGAACCCATGACCGAAACCGACCTGGGCCAACTGCGGGCCCTGCTGGAACGAGCCGGATTCTCCCATGACGCGGGCGAGTTCCAACGCGTCGGCTCGGCCCGCACCCTCTATCACTGGAACGCGGATGCCCACCACCATTACGGTTGAAGCAGCCCTGCCAAGTCAGGGATCACGTTCGCTGCTGCCAAGCGGCCGTTCCCATTCCCCCTCGAGGCCGAGAGGGCGATGCAGGCAGGGCTGGCTTTCCCCCTTGATAGGGAAGGGGCACAAGGGCGCCAGCGTGGCGGATCACGCTGCCACAGCAACCCATCGCCTCGGCCGCCCTGGCTGAGGGCGGTTATGCAGAGCAGGGGCGGGGCCCATGGTAGCACCGCGCCGTCAACGTCCTGGTAATCGTACACCACAACCATTCTTGACGGGGTTGGTAGCTTGAGTGCGAGGCAGGGAGAACACGAGTGTACGCGCGCGACGTGAAAGATGGCGAGGGCACCTGATCGCGAGACGTGTTCTTCGCAGGCCAAACGGCTGTGACGGTTGGAACCAAGGCACTCGCGTGCGCCCAAGTGGCGCCACTGTACTGTCTGTCAACATGCGCACCTTGGGTTCTGGAGATGGTGGTAAGGAGTAAGCTTGCCTGCTTTCCCAAAAGGGCGAACTAGGTCCCGTTGCGGCGGTTCGAGCAGCGCAAACGCGCGGCGGCCAGCGCGGCCACCACGGAGCGCGTCCCTCCAGCGGGAAGCGTGGTCCCCCCTGAGGGAGCGTGGCGCTCCATCAGCAGTCACCCGCCTGAGGAGTGTCGAGATGCGTCGCAGGGTCGCATGTACCGACGTGCGCAACGCCGGCTCGCCTCCCCGGCCCCCTCGTGCTGGTGTACGGTTACACGTCTTTTGAAGGGGGAGGGGGGGCGGCGGAGGG
>JAIMBC010000057.1 GCA_023511675.1 Pirellulales bacterium | reverse complement strand
ACAAGGGGCTGGGCAGCGTGGCGGGAGACATCGACCTGGACGGCGATTTGGACCTTTACGTGGCCAACGACACCACGGATAACTTCCTGTACCTCAACGATGGCACCGGGCATTTTGAAGAGGTCGCCTTGCTGCACGGCTGCGCGCGAGACGCCGTAGGTCATGCGGACGGCAGTATGGGGGTCGACCTCGGCGATTTCAACCTGGATGGCCTGCCCGACATCTGGGTGGCCAACTTCGAGGAAGAATCATTCGCCCTCTACAAGAACGACGGGGGGGCCCTCTTCTCCCACGTCAGTCAGGGTACCGGCGTCACCGCGCTGGGGAACCTCTTCGTCGGCTTCGGCACGATGTTCGTCGATCTGGATTTGGATGGAGATGAGGACATCGTCGTCTCCAACGGACATGTAATCAACTTTCCCACACAGGCGCCGATCCGGCAGGAACCTCTGATGCTGATCAATGACCAGGGAGTACGGCTGCTGCGTGCACGCTTGCCCAAAGAGAACTATTTCAGCCAGCCGCATCGCGGCCGCGGCCTGGCCGTGGGAGATATTGATAACGACGGCGACATGGACCTGCTGTTTACGCATAACGATGAGGAACCGGCCGTTCTGTTGCGCAACGATACGCCGCGGCGAAACAAGTGGCTGGCAGTGCGGCTGATTGGCCGGCACTCCAACCGGGACTGTATTGGTGCCCGGTTGGTGCTGCACACGACGGCGGGAGACCAGTTGCGCCTGATCAAGGGGGGCACGAGCTATCTCTGCCAGAACGACATGCGGGTGTACTGGGGTGTACGCACGGGAACCAAGGTGACGGGCCTGACCATTCACTGGCCGCGGGGCACGGTCCAAGAACTGGAGGCACCGCCGCTGGAGCAGGTCAGCACCCTCCTCGAACCGCTGCCATAGTGGGCCGCGTCCGAGGACGCATGCAACGCAGGTGCATGGCGTCCATATGGCATGGCGCCGCGCGTTACCACGGCAGGCAAGCAGTGGCCGAATTGGCGCAAGTGATCCTGCCCCTTGCCGAGAGGATGGCTCTGCAAGGGGGCTGTTCGCGGCAGTCGACTGCGAAGTCAGGCAGCAAAGCCGTTGCACGGCGGGCGCAGCGCAGGGGTGCTGCCCCGTCAATGGCCGCAGAAACTCGGCCGCCGGGCGCGTTAGGGCCCTCGACGATCCAGCAACTCTGACCCTGATCGTGCAACTTGCGCCCCTGCGGCGTAGCCTCTGCCGTCCAGGACATGAAATCCAGCGCAGTGGCTTGTGTCGTGCGGTGGCCTTGCTGCCGATGCGATCCGTATCTTGGTGCTGCCGTTAACGGTGTCTGGGTGCGACAGCCGCTGCCGGTGCGCTGGTGCTGCTGCGGCTGCCCGTATATCTGGCTGCACACGCAGGCAGATTGAGGCTCTGGCGGCTAGCGCCGCGGCCTGTACAGATCTGTGGCCATGCCGAAGTAGGCTTCGTTGGCAAAGGCCAGGGTTTCGCTCAGAGTGGGATGCGGGTGGATGGTCTGCGTCAAGTCGCGGGCCGTGCAGCCCATTTCGATGGCCAACACAGCCTCGCTGATGAGATCTCCGGCGCCGACGCCGACAATGCCCACGCCCAGCACGCGCTCCGTTTCCGGGTCGATGAGAACCTTGGTCAGTCCCTCTGTACGGCCAAGTGCCTGGGCCTTGCCGCTGGCTGCCCAGGGAAATCGGCCGACCTCGACGGCCAGGCCCTCGCGCTGGGCCTGTTCTTCGGTGAGTCCGGCCCAGGCGATCTCGGGGTCGGTAAACACCACGGCCGGTATGGCCAGAGCGTCGAACTCGGCGGTGCCCTGGTGGAGGAATTCCGCCGCGACCTTACCCTGATGGGCAGCCTTGTGAGCGAGCAGCGGTTCTCCGGCGACGTCGCCGATGGCCAGGATGTGCGGGTCTGTGGTCTGCATGTGGCGGTTCACGCGGACGAAACCGCGTTCGTCCAACGCCACCTGGGTACGTTCCAGCCCCAGCCCCTGGCTGACGGGACGCCGGCCAACGGCCACCAGCACTCGGCTGAAGGTTTCCGTGCGGACGCCCTCAGCGCTAACGAGCGTGGCCTCCAGGGCGTCTCCCCGATCGACGAGCGAGGTGACCCTGGTTTCCAGGCAGATCGCGGCAAAACGGCGTTCCAAACGTGCCTGGAGCGGTTTGACCAGATCGCGATCGACCCCCGGCAAGAGGCCGGCAAGCATCTCCACCACCGTCACGCGCGAGCCCAGCGCGGCATACACGGTGCCGAGTTCCAGGCCGATATAGCCGCCCCCAATGACAAGCAGCGACTCGGGTACATCCGGCAACGCCAAGGCCGCCGTCGAGTCCATCAGGCGTTGGCTCGGCAGCTCCAGATTGGCAATCCGCGCCGGCACGCTGCCGGTGGCCAGGATGCAATGCTCGAAGGTAAGCCGGCGGTCTTCGAGAGGCGCACCAGTCGTCGGTTCGAGCAGCAGCGACTGAGAACTCTCAAACGAACCCCGCGCATGGATCACGCGGACCTTCCGCTTTTGCGCTAATGTCTTCAAACCTCCGGCAAGGGTCTGCACGATTCTTTCTTCACGCGACCGCACGGCTGCCAGATCGATCGCCCGCTGGGCGAAGCGTATGCCCCAGCTTTCCAGTTCCTCGGTCTCTGCCAGTACCCGCGCCACATGCAACAGGGCCTTCGAGGGAATGCAGCCACGCAGCAGGCACGTGCCGCCCAGGCGGGGGTCGGCCTCCACAAGCGTGACCTCCATTCCGAGGTCGGCGGCCATGAACGCGGCGGCATAACCTCCGGGTCCGCCGCCGAGGACGACAAGCTGGCTGTGCATGGGTTGAATGCGCTCCTGGTCGAGCCGCACATTCTAACTGTGCCTGCATCCGCCGCACAGGGTGGGAATCGCGGTGCCGGCTCTGATTCGCAAGGCCGTCCGCACAACTTGCTCCGCGGCCCTGCCGGTCCTTCGGCAAGAAGTGGAGCACCCCTTCTGCGTGGCCACCAAGACGTTCGACGCCACGTGCATGCCCTTGCATCGTCACACGGGCGTGTCAGAGCGGGTATGGCGCTTGGTGCGAGAATCTTGGCTGGCACCCTCCGTTGGTGAGCTGTAGCGGTCCCGGCAGCGTCGCTTGGATGACAAGGTACTGGGCCACCCCCCGTTCGCTTCCTCCACACCGGACCCCAGCGCCAGCTCCGATGACGCTCCCTTGATTCCCGCCAACACCAGTTACGGCGGAGAACTAGAATACACGCCCTTATGGCTATATAATGTTTTTCTAACCTTCCCTCCGGCGGCTGGGCGGCTGTGGCCCGCCTGGCAAGCGGTGATTTCACATCTCACCTGTGGATCTGCGCATGGCACGTACGAGTAAGCCTAAAAGCCGTAAAGAGTTGCGTCGAGAGGCTGAAGCGGCCGAGGCGCTGGAAAAGTCGAAGCATTCCGCTGAAAGCAAGCCGCCCGCCAAGCCCAAATCACGCTCCAAGGCGGCAAAGGAAGTGCGGATCAAGGCCTTCTGGGGCGTCTTTAACCCCGCCATGAAGCGCGTGGCGCTCTACGAGTACGCCGACCGCAAAGCGGCTGAGCAAAAGGCCAAGGAGCTGACCGCCTCGCAAAAGACGCCGCACTTCGTCAGCCCGGTAAAAGAAGAGATTTCCGAATAGCCGCGCAGGCGGCAGGTGGCGAACGTCCCTGCTGCTGGGCGAGCTTTGCATTCTCCGCTTCCTTGGCTACACTTCCAAGGAGACAGGCTGCAGCGGCCCATATCCGGAGGGTAAGCGAATGGCTAGCGGCCACACTGGAAATGTGGTGCCCCGAAAGGGGTTGCGGGTTCGAGTCCCGTGCCCTCCGCTGTGAAGGCTGGGCTAGACGCCGGCACGGCAGCCGAACTCCATCAGACCCTGAGCCCCCGAGCCTGTGCCTCTCACCTCGGCTATGCCGGTGGTAGAGGTTTGATGCAGGCGGCACGGGGTGCCGCCTGCATGATCTCAACCGCTCGCCGGGGCCCGCTCGCTCGCATCGATCCACAACCAGAGCAGACCGCCCAGCAGGCACACCAGAGAGCCTAACCGCAATGCCCAGGCCCAGCCGGCCGCCTCTCCAACCAGCGGCTGCAACACGCCCACCAACCACGGGCTGAGGGAAGGAGAGATCACGCCTCCCCCGTTGCCCCCTGTGTTGACCACAGCGGCGCTAGTGGCGCCATCTTTGCCGCCCAGATCAACGGCCGTCGCCCAGGCAGGGGCCTCGGCCACGCCAATGGCAGCCAACGCCGCGGCAAACGCCGCCACGCTGTAACCGGCCGAAAGTGCAAAGGTGCTGGCAAATAGGCAGCCGGCACAGCCGCACATGCCCAGCAGGGCCACCGCGGCCCGTGCCCGGCGGTAGCCCAAGGCAGGCATCAGACGATCAGACATCCATCCTCCCAGCGGCATGCAGGCCGCCATGCACAGCATGGGAATCATGGCCGCTACCCGGCTCTGCGTGGTGCTGTAGTGCATTACCTGCTTGAGGTAGCGTTCCAGCCAGTAGATCAGCAGATACTCCACGTATCCCACGGTGCTGTAGCTGACGGCCAGCAGCCAGAGGCTGCGGTTGCGGACCAGGCCGCGCCAGTTCACCTGCCGTTTTTCTGCCTCGCTTGCGGCTTGGTGCAGGGCGGCGCGGACCAGAGGGGATGCGGGTCTCACGGCAGGGGGCTCATCTTGCCCTACCCGCAGCCACGCGGCGGCAGCCGCAGCGGTGGCTACACCCGCGACCAGGAACGCCGCCTGCCAGCCAAACAGGCCACACAAGCCGCCGAAAAGCGGGTAGGCCAGCGCCACGCCCACTGGAAAGGCAGCGGTGATCAATGCATTGGCCAGGGCGCGATGTTCCAGCGGCACCCACTGGCTCACAACCTTGCCCGCAGCCGGATAGAAAGGGGCATTGAACGCGCCGAAGACCGCCCGTACCACCAGCAAGGAGGCGAAAAGTACTGCCGCCGACGGCGACCACCAGCCCGCCCCGCCAGTCGCCACGCACAAAACGGCCGAGCCCAGCCCTACCAGTGCGATGGTCCGCCGCCCTCCGATGAGATCGGTAAGCCAGCCCCCCGGCGTCATGCACAGCGTGTACACCACTAGCAGCGTCGAATACACCAGGCCCATCTGCTGCTGAGAAAGCGTCTCGGCTTCGATCAGCAGGTTGCCGGCCACAGACATGGAGGTGCGGTTGAAGTGGGCCAGCGCGCTCAGCCCCGCCAAGGCCGCCACAATGGCCGCCTGCTCTCTCCAGCAGGGCGGCTGCGCTGGACCTGCACTCACTCCGAGGCCTCCGCGGAGGGGGCGGCTACCTGCTGGGGACTGGCCAGATAGGCGATCAGGTCGCAAACCTCTTGCTCGCTCAGCCGATCGAGCTGTCCCTCAGGCATCAGAGAGAGAGTGGATGCCTGCCGTACCTCGATCTCGTCGCGTGCAAGCAGGAGTTGCTCGGTAGGCGTGCGGATTTCGACCACCTGGTCGTCCTCGCGCAGCACCATGCCGTGCAGCACGCGGCCGTCAGTGGTCTGGAACAGGGTCATCAGATAATCCCGTCCCACGATGGCGTTGGGGTCGATCAGGTTCTCCAACACATAGTCCAGATTGCTTCGCTGCGAGCCGGTCAGGTCGGGACCGACGCTTCCGCCCTCGCCGAACAGCTTGTGACACGCGGCGCAGCTTTGCGCAAATAGCCGCCTGCCGCGGGCTGGGCTTGCCGTTCGCATGCGATCGGGAGTGAGCAGGGCGCGGTAGCGGGCCAACTGCTCCTGCTTGGTTTGCGAGGCGGGACGAACCTCTCCCCACAGCTCACGCAGCCGACGGCTCACCTGCGCATCCCCCAGACTATCGATCTGCCTGGCCACAAAAGACGTGACCTCGCGGGGCGCGAGCCTGCCTTCCTCCAGCGCATCGAGCAGGGCGTGTGCGTAGGAGGCGCGAGAGGCCAGCACGCCCAGCACGGCCTGCTGTTCTGCCTCGTTCAAGGCGGGGTACCGCGCCAGCAGCAGTTGAGGCGTTTCCGGGTGATCTGCAACCGCCAGCGCGGCGATGGCCTGAGCGCGCAACGCCTCGTCGTCGAGCAGGTCCGCGGCCAGGGCAGCCAGTTCCGGCGAACGCTGGTCGATCAGTGCCGCCAGAGACGCGCCGCGCCGCTCGGCCGTCTGCCTTGGATCCCGGCACCATCCCACCAGCCGGCTCGTCGCCCGCGCATCCCCCCAGATGTGGCCAATCATCACAGCCAGTTCCTGCCCTCGCTGCGACGGGCTGTCCGCCAATCGCTTTGCCAGGCTGGGCCACGCCTCCGGCATTTTCAGACCCCGCCGCCCACGTAGGAAGGCGTACAGGCCAGCCAGCACGTCTGCGGCGGCCTCTGCCCGCTCGGACGCCTCTGTGCTATCTTGCACTCGGCCCTCGCCAGGACCCACGAAACCGGCCAGTGCCGCCAGCACCACCTCAGCATGCCCTGCGGCCAGCCGTCGTGCCAGCAACTGCCGCACCAGCGGAATCCGCGCTGCCACTGCCAATCGTGCGGCCGCCTGGGGAGCCGCGTGCGCCAACCGCTCGCAACCATAGTAAAGCGCCAGGGGCAGGTTTGCGTCGTTGGCATCTTCAGCGCGCTGCACAAGGGGCAGGGCCACACGCGCCGCCGCCTCGTCGGGCAAGCGTTGCAAGGCGCATGCCAGATGCAGCCGGACATAGGGAGAATCTTCTCGCTCGGCCGCCGCCGCAAGCTCCGCTTGCATGCGCTCCGAGGGCGGGCCACCATCCACCGCCAGCCGTACGGCCCATGCCCGCAGCGTTTCGCACGGATCCGAAAGCAACTGCCCCAGCTCCGCCTCGCTTACCGCCCCTGCCCCGTACAGGCACCACAGCGCTCGCAGGCGCAGCAACTCTTGCTCGCCTGCAAACAGTGCGTCACGCAGCCGAGCGAGACCTTCCTGCCCAAGCCTGCCTGCGCGTGCCCGCTCCGCCAGCAAACGGCGTGCATGTTGTACGTGCCACACGTTTGCATGCCGCTGCAAAGCCACAAGCTGTGCGTCCGGCAGGGCGGCCAGGTCGAGCGATCCAGCGTGTTGCCCGGCACCTCCGGCCGTCCGGGCCTGGTTCCCCGTGTACGCGATCCGCCAGATGCGGCCGCTGGTGCGATGCACCTCGTCATAATCGTGGCATTCTCCTGTGTCGCTCCAGTCGCTCACATAGATGGCGCCCTCCGGCCCGCTCTTGACCACCAGGCCGCGGAACCACGGGTCGTGCGCGTGCATGAAGTCCGGCGCGTGCCTGGCCACATACCCCGAACCGCTGCGCAGCAGCAGGTCCCGGTTCAGCCGGTTGCCGTGGATGTTGGCCATGAACACCGAATTGTGGTATTCGGGCGGGAACTGGCCGCCCTGGTAGATCAGGCAGCCCGCGTGGGCATGGCCGCCGCCCGGCTGGTCATGCGCGCCCTGCCCCCCCCGCGAACTCTGCCAGTCTCCACCCGCCCAGTGCAGGTGATCGGCGCAACTCTTCATCAACTCATAGGCATGAGGATGAGGATCACGCCCGAACATCCGCTCGTAGTGGCCGCCGGGAATCACGTGCCACAGATGCTTGATGACGCAATTGGTGATGAACAGCTCGCCGCGCTCGTCGAAGTCCAGGCCCCAGGGATTGGTGGTGCCGTGCGCCACTACTTCAAAAGCGTGCGTGTAGGGGTGGTAGCGCCACACGCCGCAGCTTGAATAGACGCGCTGGTGGTCTGGCGTACCGGGCGGCCCCACGCGTGCGTTGGCCAGGATGCCGTTGCAGCCATAGAGCCAGCCGTCGGGCCCCCAGGCCAGGCCGTTGAAGAAGTTGTGCCTGGCCGCCAGGTCCCACCCATCGAGCACGGCCTGCGGAGGGCCGTCGGGCTGGCCGTCCTGGTCGGCGTCCGGTATGAACAGCAGCTCTGGCGTGCTGCACAAGAACACGCCTCCCGCACCCAACTCGATTCCGGTGAGATTCCGTCCGCGATCCCAGAAAACGCGGCGCGCGTCGTGCCTGCCGTCCCCATCTGTGTCCTCGAAAACCACGACGCGGTCGGGGCCCTCGGCGCCAGCCTGCCAGTCGGGGTAGCTGAGGCATTCGACCACCCACAGGCGGCCCCGGTCGTCGAAGGCCATGGCAATGGGCTGCACGACATCTGGTTCGGCAGCGTAGAGCGTTGCCGTGAATCCCTCCGGCAGGCGGATCTGCTGGACGGCCGCAGCGGGCGGCAGGGGCCCGTCAGCGGCACAAGCAGAGCACGGCTGCCCCCACCAAGCCGTCAGCAAGACCAACGCGCCGATCAGCGCGGTTCCATAAGGCGTTTGCCGCATGGCTACTCCACATGCTTCGCCAGAGCCGCCAGTGCTTGCTCGACCTCGATGAGACGCTGCGTGATCACCGAGCGTGCGTCATCCAGATCGGCCAGCAGTTCGGCGGGCTGAAAACCGAACAGATAGAACTTCACCTTGGGCTCGGTGCCCGAGGGCCGCACGGCCACCGAGACGCCGCCGGCGAGGTCGAACACGAGCATGTCGCCGCGAGCTGCTGCCAGCGCTTCCGGCTGCTGGCCCGGCCGCCGGCGCTGGAGCTGCTGGTAATCGCGCACTTCGACCACCTCCAGACCGGCAAGCTGCTGCGGCGGCTCGGCGCGCAGCCGCTCCATCAGCCGCCGCATGCGTTGCATGCCCTCGCTGCCCGGCATGGTCAGAGACATCTGTCGCTCCACGTGGCAGCCGTGCTGCCACAAAAGGGCATCTAGCTTCTGGTGCAGGGTTTGCCCACGCGCCTTCAGTTCAGCGGCCAGTTCCGCCAGCAGCAAGGCGGCAACTGCGGCATCCTTGTCCCGTGCATAGCTGCCAGCCAGATAGCCATGAGATTCCTCGACGCCCAGCACAAAGTACTCCGGGCCGTACTCGTCCATCGCGCCGCCGATCCACTTGAAGCCTACGTGCAGATTGCCCACGGTTTGCACCTGATAGGCGTCCGCGATGCGGCGTACCAACTCGGTGGTCACCAGCGTCTTGACCACATAGTGGCGGGGCGTCAGGCGGCCGGCACGGCGGAGCTTGTCGAGCAAGTAGTCTGCCAGCAATGCCCCGATCTGGTTGCCGGTAAGAACCCGCCAGGCCCCCCCCGGTGCCAGGGGCGCCGCCGCCCCCAGCCGGTCGGCATCAGGATCGGACGAAAGCACCAGATCTGCCTGCGTGGCCTGCGCCTGCTCAATGATCGCGTCGAACGTGGCGGGATTCTCCGGATTGGCCACGTGGCCCGGCACGTTGGGGAAGTCTCCATTCGGCTCGGCATGCGGGCCAAACAGCTCCACCTGATCGAACCCGGCCGCTTGCAGCACCTTCAGCACGCTGCTGGCGCCCACGCCATGCATGGGAGAATACAGCACGCGCAGGCCGCGGCGGCTGCCCTGGGCCAGGCTGCACACGGCCTGGATGTAGGCCGCGTCCACCTCCTCTTGACAAAGAACCACCTGGCCGGCTGTTAGGGCCTGAGCGAAGGGGACGCGCGGCACCTGCTCGACGCGCATCACTTCATCGATCACGCCCTGGTCATGGGGGGGCAAAAGCTGGCCGCCCGTCGACCAGTAGGCCTTGATGGCGTTGTCGCTGGGCGGATTGTGACTGGCCGTGATCATGAGGCCGCAGGCACACTTCAGGTGCCGCACGGCAAAACTCAGCTCGGGCGTGCTGCGGTAGCCATCGAGAAAATACACGCGAAAGCCGTTGGCCGCCATCACCTCGCTGCACAGCTCTGCGAACCGCCGGGAGCGGTGCCGCGTATCGTACGCCACCGCGCACCTGAGCGCTTCAGGCCCATGCTGTGACCGGACATAGGAGGCCAGTCCCTGGGCACTTTCTCCCATGGTCCGGTCGTTGATGGCATTGGTGCCGATCGGATACATCCGGCCGCGGCGTCCGCCCGTGCCGAAGGGGATCACCGTCCAGAACAGGTCGTTCAGCTCCTGCCAGCGGCCCTGCATGATGTGCTCTGCCACCAGCGATGCATGCTCCGCATAGTGGGCATCGGTGAGCCAGCGGCGCACGCGCTCGGCCGCCGCTGCGGTAAGCCAGCCTTCTGACTCGGCCTGTGCCAGCGCCGCTAACGCCTCTGGCATGCTCGTCTCGCTCATCTCATCAACCGTACGAGTAGGTGGATATCCCCGCCACAATTGTGTACTGCTGCCACGGAACATAACAGAGGCTCCTAGGCGCCGCTGCACACCAACAGCAACGCCAATCACCCTCTGCGATGCCGCCCAACGGCTTTCCCTCGCGGCTTGCCCGAAGGCGCCGCATTCCCGCGTTCTGCCGGCAGCTCTAGCCTCCGCTTGCCCGCGTCACCTGAGGGGCACACCGTCGCATATGTGCCTGGCACGTTTCGCCCCCTTGCGTCGCCTCCCCTCGCCACCTTGCCTCACTTGCAGCTCTTGAGAAACGCCAGCAGGTCTGCCAGATCCTGGCGAGATAACTGCTGATCCAGGCCGCTGGGCATGATCGACACCTTGCTCTTCTCTATCTCCTCGATCTCCTCACGCGGAATCGCCACTTGCTGATTCGGCCCAGTGGCCAGCACCAGGACCTCAGGGGCGTCTCGCACCACCACCCCCGTAACAACCCGCCCATCGCTCGTGGCCACGACGACCCCCTCATATCCCTGCACCAGCGTCGCGCTGGGAAACACGATCGACTCCAGCAAGTCACGCTCGCTGCGCACCTGGCCGATCTGCGTCAGGGCCGGCCCCACACGGCCCCCCACGTAGGCAATGGCATGGCACGCCGCACATGCTGCCTTCGACGCGTGAAACACCGCGTGCCCCCGCCGTACATCCCCCGACAGACCGCTCAGCGCCGCCAACAGCTCGTCGAGCTTGGCACGCTGCTCGGCCGTGGCCGCCTCTACCAGCGCAATCAAGGCATCCGTCTCCTTTGCCAACGCCGGACCAAATCGGCCAAGCTGCTGACGTAACGCTTCCGGCCGCAGGCTTGATCGGCCCGCGGAGTCCATCAGCGCTGCCACCAGCTCCCGGCCTACCTCGGGATCCGCAGTCTGGGCGAACGCCTCCAGCAACCGCGGCAGCTCCAGCGGACCAGCAGTCCGCAGCACGGCCGCCAGACGGCAGAGTTGCTCGCCACTGAGCCTGGCCTGCGCGAAAACCTCCGCCGCCGTAACTCGGGCTTCCACGGGCACGTCCGGCTCGAACTGCGCAATCAGGAATTCCATCAGTTCTGGAGTCACCGCTGCAAGCCCGCCGGGCACGGCGGCCATGGCACGCAGGCGCACCATTGCGTCGAGCGAGGCCTGGCCCGCCATTCGCAACAAAGCCTTGGGCAAGGGAGAGGCCTCCGTGGCGGGCAAGCGCCAGGCCTGTACCGTGGCCAAGGCCTCGTTGCGCAGCTCGTCGCTCGCAGAGGCAAGCAATTCGACCATACCCCGCTGCCAGGCAAGCGGCACTTCCGGCAAGGCCGACTGACGCATCGCCCGCACCACGGTGAGACGTGCCGCGCCTGGCACGCCAGGCCGAGTGAGCAGGCCGCCCAACCAATCGCGCACTGCCGGCGCACGCGCCAACCGGCCTAGCCGCTCGGCCAGTGCCTCGCCTGCGGCGAGATCGAGGTCCGAGGCCGTCAGCCGCTCCTCAAGCGGCTCGATCAGTGCCGCGCCCCATTCCAGGTGCCGCTCCGCAATCCACCAGGCCGCCTCGCGCAAGCGAGGTTCCGCATGTTTCATGGCGGCAAACACGGCCTGTGGCTCCACGCTGCCGCCCGCCATCTGGTCCAGGGCCATCAGCGCGGCCCGCCGAGAGTGAGGACTGGCGCTGGCCAGGCCCGCAAGGAGCGCTTGCCGGTCAGCAATCTCGATCAGCGCAAAGGTCAGCGAGTGCTCCAGCATCCGATCTGCCGGATGCTCCAGCACCTTCAGCAGCGCCGGTACCGCCTCTCGAGAACCGATACGCCCGATCGCCTCGGCTGCCGCACGCCGGTTGTGTGCCGATGCCTGTTCCAGCAGCCGTAGCAACTGCGGCATGGCCTCGGCGTCTCGCCACCGGCTCACGGCGTGCAGCGCCGCCTGGCGGACCGTCTCGTCATCATCCGCCAGGGCTGTGCGCACGGCCGCGCGGGCATCTGGCTGCGCGATGCGGCAGGCGGCCCAGACTGCGTGCCGCCGCGCCACGGCATCTGGATGGGAACGGATCACCTCGGCAACCGCCGGCACGGCATCGTTCGCCTGCTGCGCCAGGAGCTGGACCGCACGCCACCGCACGGCCGGCCGCGGATCTGCCAGAAGCTGCACGGCTTCGGACGGCGAAAGGGCGTGCCAGTTCAATCGCTGGCCGCGCGGGTCTTCGCTGCGCTCAGCGCCCGAGCGGCGAATGCGGTAGATGGCCCCCAACACCTCGGGCTTGAACAGCGACGACGAGGGGCAGCAGAAGCGATACCATCCTCCGGTCTCGATCACCAGCAGGCTGCCATCGGCATCCTCGAGCACGTCGGTAGGATGAAAATCGACGTCGGTGGAGGTGAGAAAGTCCTCCTCGGCAGAGGCAAAGGTGGCGCCGGCAGCCGTCAACTTGTGCCGCGTCACCTTGTGAAAATTGAAGTGGGCGACGAACACATTGTGCTGAAACTGCGGGCCGAAGATATCCGACTGATAGCACGTTATACCCGCCGGGGCCGATGCCCCCCACGCTGCCAGCACCGGCTGCAGCGTGGGGCCCGTCCAGGGATGTTCATGCACGGATGCCAGGTCCTTGGGATACACGCCTCCATACACGGCGTGGAACAGCCCGTCCGTGCGCGGCATGCCTGGGTTCTGAAACTGCGTCGTCGTGAACAACGCCTCGCCGCCAGCCGTAAACGCAACCTCGACCGGATTGTCCATGCCCCCGGTCACTAGCGGCTCGAACTCCGAGCCATCAGGGCGGCAGCGAAACACATGCTGCGCCTTGGAGACAACATCAGGTTTGTCGGGCCGCTTGTAGCGTGCTTCGGTGACGACCGACGTCCCTTTGCACCAGTAGATCCAGCCGTCGGGTCCCAGGTAGGGGCCGCGCACATCGTTGGCACAGCCTCCTGTGGCCTGGCCGCGGAACCACTCCTCCCGTTCGTCGCACACGCCATCGCCGTTGGTATCCGTCAGCCTCCAGATGCTGGGCGGAGCCGCCACGTACAGCGAGCCGGCCAACCACATGGCGCCCTGCGGAATCATCAGGCCGTCTGCGAAGATCGTCCGCCGATCGAACCGGCCGTCGCCGTCCACGTCTTCCAGACGCAATACCCGATGCGGCTTGGTGGCGATGTGGTCCTCGATCTTGTCGCTGCTGCCCGCCGCCTCGGCTACATACAGGCGGCCCGCCTCGTCGAAGTCGGCACAAATGGGCCGCTCCACCAGAGGCGGCCCTGCCGCCACCTCGATCTCGAACCCGGGTGCGAGCCAGAGCACCCTGCCGTTGATCTCCACCTGAACCAGTCCGGAGGCAACGGGCGAGGCGGTGCTGGCCGCATCGCTCGCCACGGCCGTCGCGCATCCCCCACCAGGACTCTCTAAAAACCCACACAGACCAGCCGCCAGCAACGCGCCGTAGCGCAGCAGGCTACCATACCAGCGTAGAGGGATCGGACTTCTCGGCATCGCAAAAACATCCCAGGGCTGTTGCAGGCCGCTTCACTGCCTGCGCCGCCGACGCGCGGCCGATGCCTAGCCTAGCCAAGGAGGGCTAGGCCTTCAATCGCCCACTTTGCCCCTGAGCGGCTGCTGCTTGAGTTGAGTAGGCTGGGTTGCAGGCAGCGCTTCTAACAGTACACGCCGCGTGGTCTCAAACAGATGCATGGCCAGCGCCTTGCCCATCTCCTAGATGGAGAACAGAACCTCGGCCACAAAGCGGCGTGGAGCCTCCACCATTACCGTGGTTCGCCGCTGTCCCGAGTAGCGATACGCTTGCAGCCCATAGCGCTCGAGCAGTAGCATGAAGATGATTTCGCAAAACGAATCCGGCATCGAGAACCTCGTCTCCACGCAACGCTCTCTCTGTGCCATCGCCTGTAGCACGCTACGGATGGACGTCGCCGGGTCGGCACCATTGGCACCGGCGTCAGACCGCGCCCGCTGCGCATAGCGGGCCTCGATTCGCCGCAACTTTTCGATCAACTCCAGCTCAGCGTCCATGGCTTCCCCCATGCCACCTACCTAACACGTCCTGCCGGGCCACACGAGCTTCTCTCCGCCAACCCCGTCACTTCACACGTGTGAGCAGCCCAAGCTCGTAGCCGACCTGGCGCACTTCCTCTTCGCTCAACACCTTGCCCTCAGGTAGCCGGCCCTTCAGCCGCAGTACCAGCGCTCGATCTCCCGGCGCCAAAGACGCCACAATGCGCGCCGCCGGTACATGCTGCCCGAGCAGGTTGGAAAGCAACTGTGCCGACCCCTCATGGCCAATGGCCGACACAAAGCCTCCAGCGGCCAAAGCCCGCGCCTGCTCCAGCGATAGCGGCCCCTCAAACCGCCAATCCCCATAGTCCGTCACCACTGGGGCATTCAACAGATACAGCCTGGGCACGGGCGCAGTCTCCACGCTCATCACACTACCCGAGAATTCGCAGTATCGGCTAGAGGGCAACGCCGGCTCGGACCCGCCCCCCGGACGTCATCGTGCACCAGGCGGCACGCTCGCTACGGGCCCCAGGCGACTCCTTCCTGCCGGCAGCTCGCCTGGGCCCGCATGATAGCGCCCTCTGGGCCACTATTCCGTCGAGGCAGGGGGCACACGCAACGGCCCGCTCATCGTCGCGGACCGCCAAACCGC
Organism: Pirellulales bacterium; assembly: GCA_023511675.1. Lineage (GTDB taxonomy): Bacteria > Planctomycetota > Planctomycetia > Pirellulales > JAIMBC01 > JAIMBC01. The sequence continues at coordinate 10,186 of JAIMBC010000057.1, read as the reverse complement.
TTACCGCCGCCAGGCTTGGGCCCACCCTTGGGAGGCGCGTCTTTCTGACCTTTACCAGGTCGATCCTCCTGTCGCGCAAGCACGGGCAATCCCGCGTCGGCGGCCAGATCCGGTAGGGCCAGGCCCTCGCATTGCTCCTTGCTGACGCGCTCGTTCGCCACAAACCACTCGTAGCCCTCGCCAGCGGGGCTCGGCGGCGGGGCGTGCTGTTGATTGGGATCCCCCACGCGCGGGTAATGGACCGGCAGGCCGTCATCAAAGCCCTTGGCCGCTCGCAAGAAGGCGGCGATGAACGGCACCTGCTCAAAGGCCCTGCCGCTGCCATAGCAACTGGCGACAGCATTCTCGAACGCGCTTTTGAGCTGTTGCGCGGGAGCACCGCCAGGGGGCTGGGCATCGAGCCGCCGGTAGAACTGCTGCCAGGCATCGCCGTCAGCCAGGCATGTTTGATTCCAGTCCATTTCCAGCCGCACGCTGCCAAAGCCCAGCGGCTTGCCGCCGCCCAACCGATGGAAGTGCCCCTCCGGCAAACTCAGCAGCCACAGCAGGGCTCCCAGCTCTACCTGAGAGAGGTTCAGCACATGCAGGTCGAACTGGAATTCGCTGCCGGGCCTTACCCATCCCAGCAGCGAGCGGTTCTGGCTGTCGCGCTGGGATTTGGGGCGATAGTATTCCTGATACACCCCGCTGCGCAGCTCTTGCGTACGATCCTGGTTGGGATCCTGCCAGTGGCCCTGGCGCAGCCGCTGATGCGGGTACACCTTGCGGCCGCGCAGGCCTTTGTTGCTGGTGTAGCCCGCCTGTTCCTTGGACAGACCATCGCGCTGTGCCTTGCCAGACTTGTCGGCAGCCACATAAAACCGGGCCTGCTGCGGCTTGGGCTGTCCCAGAATGGCCAGCGGCAGGCCGGGGTGGGTAAAGCTCTCCACGGCATCCGCCGTGACGCACTCCACCGGCCCCACCCGCAGCAAGCCTTTCCATGCGCCTGCCCCCTGCTGATTCACCCAGCCAAACACGCGGTCGGCGGGAGAGAGATCTTGCATGCGAGTCGCTGGACGCAGATTCGCTGGTAGCAATTCAAGTGGCGTAACCTTGAAGAGCTGACGGGAAATGGCCACCGGATAGAGGCCTTCGATGCGGTCGCCGTTCAAACTTGCATAACAGAAGCGCCACTTCCCAAGATCATCCGCGTCGCGCTCATACACATGCCGCGACCAAGCGGTTTTTCCTGGCTCGTCGCCAAGATAGTCCTGAGGTTGCTGCTTTTTCTGCCTGCGTGCTTCAAGATCTTTCTTGTGAATCTCTTGATAGTCGCGGATCAGCTCCTGCCACAGCTTGGACACACGGTCCGCGTCGTCACCTCTCAGCCGAATGGTCCGATCTTGCTTGGAGACCACGAACACGCGTTCATATCGCTTGTTCTTGATGTTGGCATCGGTGATGTATACCCAGCCTTCATGCCATTCTTCCGCACCATCGGTATCCTGCCCCTTGCGGATCTGTGTGACGTACCCCTTGGCATCAACCGTTACCCGCACATGGTCCAGGTGTTGCGGCAATGTTTCGTCTGGATAACGCAGCGCCGCCTTCGCCTCTCCCTTGCGCTTGTCTTCCCCAGCCATACTGGCATAGCGGCGGAGCTTTGCCGGTGCCTTCAGCCACACCTGGCTGAGCACTGCTAGGTCCAGGGCGCCAGGCGCCATCGACACAACGCGTACGGGTACCACGTCGACTCGCGCGGCTCTACGCATGGCCAGGCGGCGATCCCACCCCTCAAACACCGCCAGGCGCGAGTTGGTCACGGCCTCGTAGGCGGCGCGGAGCATGCCCTTGATGGAAGTGGGCGGCAGGTACGGCTTGCCCTCCGCATCCAGGCGGACGGGATAGATCTTATGCTCCGTGTCCTTCGAATACGTCTCCGCCTGGGCAGCATCAACCACCAGCAGGGGGGACTCGCAGCGCATCCGCACGCGGATCACTCCACTATAGCGGTCCGCCTCCAGACGATGATGCCAAGGCGGCTTGTGATCGCCCAGTTCCGGATGCTGCGTGTTGCGCGGGGGCGCTGGAACGAAGTTGTACGGGTTATGAAAGTGCTTGCGCCGCTGGGACGCACCGTGCGCGCCAGCCGCCGTCGTAGCAGGCTGTGTCCGCGGCGGAGATTGAGGCCGACCAGCGATGCCCGAGGCCTGCGCAGACTGGCCCTGCGAGCTTGCCTGCGCGGCGAACACCGGCTCATGGGGCAGCCGCACCCGCCTCGGCTCGCCCTTGTCCACCTCCAGCACCACTTCCTTGCCCTCCAGTTCGCGGCGGCTCTTCTCGTCAGCCAGGGCACGCTGCAACCCCGCTGAGATCTCTACCTGCGGGACGGTCTTGGTAACCTCCTTGCCCTTGTCGGTCCGAAACCGTACTTGAAGGGTGTCCTTCTTTTTTCCCGCCAGTACAATCACGCCCTTGGTCACGCTGCACCTCCATACGTCTCGAGCTTCACCAGCCGCTCGTCGATCACCACCACATTGCCATGCTCGCGCTCGCCCAGATACTCCTGAGCCACCAGCGCAGCCCGCGCCCCCTCGGCCACCCCGGCCAGAGGTACATGGAGCACCCCCACACGCGCGGTACCCAGCCTGCTCCAACCCTGGGACGCGTACTTGCCAGTCCCCTCGCCCCATAGCAAGTAGCGTAGCTCCGGTCCACGCATCACCTCCTGTGTGCTCGCCTGCCATCCCTGGCCATGGTCGAGTGTACCCAGCTCGCGATCGGACACGATGGCACAGCGGTGGCCGGCCTCGTCTACCGGATCCTTGAGCCAGCGCAGCTCGGCAGAATGCGAGAACACGCGGGCCTCGAACACACCCGCCACATCGAGCGGGCCATTCGGTCCCTGCCACACCTCGCCGCTGTAGACGGCAAACATGCACTGTTGCGGAGAATAGAGTAGCGCCGTGAGCGCCACCCCCTGTTTAGCTCCTCCGTCGGCAGTCCCAAGAGCACGCGCCAGGGACGCCGCGGCTGTGTCCAAACTTAGGCCTTCGGCGCGATATGTGTACAGATCTGCTTTACCCATGACCATTGCTCCTTAGCGCCTTCAGGCACGCCTCCCACGCCTCGTCCAGCCGTTGCGCCAGACTGCCGGATAGGGTGCGAATGTTTCCCCTCTCGCAACGCTGGCCATCAAGAGCTTGTAGCACCACGTCGTCGCCATCCATGCCAGATGCTTGAAACTCAACCGCCTTGACCTTGACAGCGCCCAGCCCCCGATTGGTGCCAAATCCCAGCGGCAGACGCCGGTCGGCCATGTCGCGTAATAACAACAACAGCAACATGATCGCGGGATTCTCCAGATCCCTGGCAAGCCGGCCCAGATCCAGCTCGATCCGCAGCGGCTCCCACTTCACGGCGTGAGGTTCCAGCACCGTGTAGAGAAAACTCTCTGCTGCCCCGCCCGTCCAGCGATCCACGGCCACATGATACGCCTGCTGCCATTTTAATCCTGTACCCTGTAGCGCCTGGCATAATGCTGCGTCGTCCTTGGCCTGAGCAATCCTGTCCCAGGCCTCGGCTGTGATGCCCGACGTGGCATAGCAGTCTGCCACCGAGAGAGCCCCGCGGCCGGGAAGGGGCGGCTGGTACCCTGGCACGCTCTCCCTAGCGTCCAGCAGCCGCCGCCTCCAGGCTGGATCCGCCGCACGCTCCTCCGCGCTCAGCCCTCGCACTCCAAAAGCCTCGTCTACGAGCGGCACACGCACGTCTGCCAGGAATCGCTGCTTGGGATCTTTCTCGTCCGAAACATCCTGCTTCAATAGCGTCCGCATGATGCACTCCGCCCTGTAGCGCAGCGCCCCTTTCACGGAACTCCCCGGCAAGACCAGATACAACTCCCGGCCCCGCCGGCTCAGCAACGGCAGCATGTCGCTCGCCACGCCTTCCATGCCGGCCTTCACCATCAGCGGGCCGTGCGGCTGCCAGTGAACGATGGCCACCAGGGTCCGCCTGCGCGGTGGCACTACCGCCTGCCTCGCCCGCTCCAACTCCTCCGGCTTGGGCTGCTCTCCTTGCTGGGGATTGCGCACGACTGCCAGGATTGCCTGCCGGGAGTGGAACTGCTGAACCGTGAGCCTCGCCCCCTGAAGCCGAACGCGTCCCAACCCGCGTGTGGTGCCCGCTCCCAGTACCAGCTCGGCCTGCGACAAAGCATGATGCAGCGCGTCCACCAGCCCCAGTGCGCGATCCTTGCCGCCCTCCTGGTACTCCACCACCAGGCGCAGAGACATCATCGTACCCGCCGGTAGCACAGCACGATCGTACTTGATGTGCTCGGCCGCGCAGCCCAAACGCCGGTCAATACCCACGCCGTCGCGAATCTCCACCTCGGGCTGCCCACTGATACGTGCGTCCTCGACCAGCACAAAGCTGGCATGCCCCTGCTCTCCTTCCTGAAACCCCCAGAGCTGCCGCTCAAGCTGATCATCAAGCGCCTGCCGGGACCATGCCCGCAGCACGCCGGCGAGGCTTGTGCCGGGAATGTAGTACATGCCCGCACCGTTACGCGCCAGCGGCAAATCCGTGTCCACATCCTCGCCGTGCGCACCCACGTGCAACGGCGTCTCGGCCGTCAGTGTTCCTTCCAGAATCACTCGTCCCGTCACATTACGTGCCATGGCTTACTCCCTCAGGCTTGGACGCACCACGTTGCTCCAGCTCGCGCTTGTGGGCCCTGATGCAGGCATCGAACAACGCACGTACCGCCAGCGGCCACAGCTCCTCGCGCAGCACTTGCTCGCCATCGGCGGTGAGTGTGCTGAGATCGGCTGCTTGCAGCAGCTCCCAGACCCGCTGTGGATGGGTGAGCACTTTCTCTATGCTCTTGAGCGAGCCCGGCGGCCATTTCTCACTGCGTCGCTCGTTGTCCCGAAGATGCTTCAGCCAATCGAGCACATGCCTCTCATCTCCAGGCGCAAGCAGGCGTGCCAACTGCTCTCTGAGGCCACCGAGCTGGCTCATGGGCGGCTCGCCACCACGCTTTGTTGTGGACCAGCCCAACTCCTGGCAGCGGACGGTAGCCTCAGCAGCCTTGCCCAGCGCCGCGCGATAGATCTCGTGCCTCCAGTGTTCCCGTTCCAGCGTCCGCGCATATTCATACGCCGGATCGTTCTTGGCAATCCGCGCGGGGCTGGCAGGTAGTGCCCCTGCTGTGCCGGCGGAAGCGTGTCCCGGATTCTTGGCCGGCAGGCTGCTCTCGAGCTGCGCGAACTCCGCCTGTTGAAGAAGGGGATCGTTAAAGGCAATGCGGCCATAGCCTTCTGCGCGGCGCTCGCCAATGCCCTGGGCCTGCACGGCACGCAAGCGGTCAGCGTCCAGTGCACCGTTCACGACAAATTGAATACACGACCCAGCCTGAATTGCCGCCAGCGAGGGCCTCGGCAGACCCCAGCCCGTATGCCAGGTGTCCAGCCGCCGCACACGCAGATAGTGCGGCGCCTCGGCCGCGGGTTGCAACGCTACGCCCAGACGCCGTTCGAGCTCCTGCCGCAGAACCTCGGCGCTCGGCGCGGGCCGCAAGCGTTCGTCGCGCAATAGCACATCCGATTCGAGATACACGCAGAGCTGGCTGCTGGGAGCATCGCCCGCGCCGGCCGCCTCGCGCGGCGGCGAGACGCGTAGCTCGATCTCCCCATAGTCGTCCTTCTTGGAGCGTCCCAGACAGGCCCGTCCCACAAGCACGTCCCACCACTGGGACCGGAGCTGGTCCAGGGCATGTGCCAGGCCGGCACGTAGCCGCAGCACGCTGCGCAGCCGCACCGGGCTGTCCGTTTCGTCGAGGGGCGAAATCGCTTCATAGGTGTACACGCCGCCCACGTCCTGATGCGGCCGCTGCAACCTGTCCTCAACCGTATTGTGGGTAAAAAGAAGCTTCGGTACCCGCGCCACGTGTGCCTGGCCGTTCGCGAGCACGACGTAGCGGTCCCGCATTTGTTTGAGCTGGGGCTGCTCAGCAGCCGCGGACAGGAAACGGTTTACGATTGGCCGCTTTGCTGTGGAGGCACCCTTGGGTTCATACCACGCCAGGGGTGTGGGCCGGCTGCGCTGGCCAAGCAGCTCCAGCGTGGCGGGCAACACGCACAGCTCACCGCGTGCAATGGCGGGGCGAGGATCCCATCCCAGTCTGGTCAGCTTGGCCGTGACGTGGGGCAGCAAATAGGTGCCGGGCACATAGTCCAAGCTTTCCACTACGTTGCCCAGGGTACGGTATGAGACCGCCAGCGGGCCGCGCAGCTCGATGATCAGGTCCAGCTCCATCCAGACATCGGCCGCCGTCTGTTCGGCGGAGGTCGACGCCGCGGGAGCGACGGCCGCCTGCCCATTGGCGTGGGGCCATGCAGGGGGATGGGGGTTGGCCTCCAGCCAATCTGCGGCGGCCTGCGGGGTGAGAGCACCACCGTCTGCCAGGCTGATGGCGCAGCGTCCCGCGCCGCGGCGGCGCTTGCCTCCCAATCGCTCCACCAGGGCCAGGCCGGCGACGAGCAGCGCGCTGGCCGCCTCCCCCACGCCGTCGGGCACGTTGAGGACGCAGCGTGCCTCGAGCAACGTACCCACACGCCCCATCTCCTCGAACCGCAGAAAATCTTCGCGGACCGTGCCGCTCTGCGGGTCGATTGCCACACCCGGTTTGACGAAGCTGAGCGCCGAGCGCAGGGCCGGGTTGCTCAACAGCGCCTGGCGCAAGGTACCCTCCATGCGAGCCGGCCGCACCAACAGGGCCGACTCGATCGGCACCTCCTCCGGATCGTGGTGGCGGCCCGTTGGATCGCGTTGTCCCAGCGCCGGCTGGCTGCCAAAGATGTAATCTACAAACCGGCACCACTCACCCAGTTTGCCGTCATCCAGCCCCAGGGCCAGCCGCTCGCAGGCGTCTCTCCAAATGCCGCGCAACGTCTTGGCCGGCACGTAGGGCAGACCATCCACGTCACGCACCAGCAGACGGTCGATCTCACCGGGCCGGCCGGCGCCGCTGCCCACGTGCCAGTCGCTCAGAAACTTCAGCCGAATGGTGAATACACGCGGCAAACAAGTGGCGGTAGGCATCACACATTCCTCCAGAAGGGCGCCAGCTCCAGGGCGTCCAGCAGCCCCGTATAGCGGAGCGCATCGGGAGCGTCGCCGGCTTCGCTCCAGAACAAAGACACGCTATGTCCCGAGCCGTGCGCCAGAGACCTCAGGGCCCTGTGCCGTGGCAGCAGCAGCTTGAAGCGAGCATCGGCCTGCTGGTGTCCCAGGAACAGGCTGTGCCGCAGATCGTGCAGCACGCTGCGGGGGATCGACTCTCCATCGCCCCCGTCTCGCCTTAACGCCTGGATCCAGCCCACTAGATCCGCCACGCGCCGGTTGGCGTACCGCCCGTCTGCCTTGTCCAGCACATACGGCCTGGCGGTGAGCACGGTCCGGCCCCCATCGACCCTGAGCTGCCGCCGCACGCGGTTCAAGTCCGGCCCGCTGGCGTCGAACACCACGTGGCAGTCGATGGCCGCGGCCGGCTTGGCGCGCTTGGCGTTCCGCAGCAGCGCTTCCGCCAGATCATACGCCGTGAAGAAGGGATCGTGCGGCTTGATGATGGCCACGCCGGCAGAGGCCGTCAGCCTGGCTCCCGGCTGCCCGCAGGACAGGACCTCCTGTATCTCCCCCGCAGCGGCCAGCTCGCAAAAGCGCTCCAGGAACTCGTGCGTGAACGGCAATGCCTGTTCGCCATCGCACAGCACAGTCAGATCATCTCCCCCCAGTACCAGGGGCAGAATGGGCAACACCGGCTGCGCCCCTTTCTTGCTAGCTTGTCGTTGCTTACGGGTGGGCACCATCTTTGCCAGGGCGGAGCAGAAAGCCTGTTCGGTGCATCGATCCAATGCCAGGGAAAAGCGCCGCAAGGTGTCGATGTACGCTCGGTTGCGCGCCTGCTGGCCCCCCTCCGCAGCAGCCCGAACATACCGCTCGAAGTTCAGGAACACCTCGCCCAGGCCGTTGCCGTCTGCGTGCACCACCGCCAGCCAGACGCACTCCAGTTCGTGCTCGAGCGCGTCGGCAGAGTACGGCAGGCGATGTTCGCCCGCCGCTTGCCGCATGCGGCTCAACCCCTCCTCCGCCGCACGACGCTTGCTGTAGGACACCAGAGAACATGCCTCAGATGACGATTCGTTGGGCACACGCACCAGCTCGCTCGCCGGCAAGCCGCTGGTTGGGCACGGCTCGACCACCGGCAGCCGCAAGAAGCGCTCCTGCGGGCCCGGCAGCATGCCGCGCAAACCTTCCAGACCACGGTGTGCGTCTTGCACTACACGGTGCAATTCGGCCGAGCCCAGCTCAAACGAATCGCTCACAAAGCCGCGCACGTCCAGCCCCGGTGCCTCTTCCAGCGCCCGCTGCGTGACACGCGAAATAATGCTCCGCGCTCGGCCCGCGTCAGATGCCAGCAACATCGCCTTGCCCGAAGCGGCCAGCACCACCTCAATGCCGTCCTGACCGTCCAACAGTGGACGGTTCCTGTGAGCGTCCAGCAATCCTGCACGCACTTCCTCTTGGTCATTGCTCCACAGGCGAGGACCGCCCGCCTCTGCCACAGCCTGCAGTACATACTCGGTGCCCGCCCGGTACGTCAGCTCAGAGGCGCCTACATTCTCACGCAGCCGATTGCTGGCAAAGATGTACTGTTGATTGCCCGCGGTTTCGATCAGCACCAGGTGCATCGCTTGCCACGCTCCTGTTGACGACACGAGCTAGCCATACTCACTTCGTACTTGACCAGCCCCATCACCGTGCCCTTGCCCACGTGAAGCCAGCTCCCCGCTGCCAGCAGGTCCCGATACCGCGCCAGGGCCTCGACGCTCTCTGCCTCGTACTCGATACGCCCCAGCAGGCCGCTCATGTCCACATGTTGACCCTGCCGCTTCGAGTAGCGTGACTGACGCTGCCACCACGTTTGCGCCATACGCATGCGCACCCCGCGCGCCTCGCTCACCAGCCTGGCAAAATCCAACTCCAGCGCACGGCCGCAATGGAAATACGCCAGGCTCGATGCCCGCCGCAGCAGCGCCCGCACCAGTTCTGAGAATGCAGGGGACCGCGTTACGCACCCGTCGCTGTATACCCGCGTGGGCGTGCAGAACCGCGCCTGTACGCGGCGTGCGCCGCTCCAGTGCTCTGGAGCCCACCTGCCCAGCGGCCCGGCGGCCGGATCGCACCACTCTCCGGAGTCACGTGCGTACACAGTCTGCGCCTCGCCCGCCATGCCCGGAGCACGGCTGCAAACCCGCTCGATCACGTAGCGGCCGCCTCCCGGCCCCAGCCCATTGCGCCCCAGCGCCGCCCATGCGGTAAACACCGGCTTCGCCCAGCCTACTGCCCTGCCAATGAGCAGCAGGTGGAATGGAAACACGTCTCCATGCCGGTACCGAGCCCCCTGCCCTCCCAAGCCTCCCATCTGCTCCCAGAGGATCCGCCGGCGGCACCAGCACGTATGGCCGTGGAATCTGCTCTACCCCTCGCAACCGCGTGGTCATTGGCGGCGGCGTGCTCTCGAACAACTGCGTGTACAGGCAGTCGTGCCGCTGGGAGCAGCGGGGGCACTGGCCCACCAGCCAGGTACACGCCAGCCGCTTCAGGGCATGGCCCAGACCGCCCCGCAGTGCCGCTCCGGCGAAGGGCCCCAAGCGCAGTTCGCCCACGATGCGAGCGGTAACCTCCAGACGCGCACAGGTCAAACCGGCCAGACTTGGTTCGCCGTCGCGCTGCGAGCTGCTCACCGGCTGCCTCGCCTCAGCCGAAGCAGCCCTGCCGCCTTCGATTGCCGCCGTGGTTCCAGTCATGAATGCCTCACTCGCGCTTGGCCGTCTGAGGTAATTACGGGGGCGGTCGCTCCGCAATGACAGCTCGCACAAAAAATTTTTTCTGCTGCCCAGGATCGCCACGCAGCGGGACCGCCGCCCCGCCCATCACCGCAGCCGCAGTGGTCACCGCGTGCGCCACATCGGCCCGCGGGGATCAGGCCCGCACCCGCCCTGCCTCCACCCGGCTCCCCTGCCCCCCATACGGCCACCTGCCCCTGCACCCGCGGCAGTGCCCGTACACCGACACCATCGCGCTGGGGGCGGGCGAACACGGGCTACAGAGGAGTGCGGATTCAGAGTCGGGGAGGGGG
>JAIMBC010000056.1 GCA_023511675.1 Pirellulales bacterium | reverse complement strand
ACGCTGCGCGACATAAAACGCCTCGCTACCCAACTCCCCTACTTTGACACGGGATAAAGATGTGTAGATACCAATGGACTTGGGGGACGGCAACGCGCCGCAGACGGCCGCCGGCAGCATGGCCGTTACCTGGGGGCCAACCGCCACCCGAAAGACATCGGGCCGTCTGTCGCGAGTGATGCTCAAGTTGAGGCGCTGAGCGGCGTTCAGCACGAACTGCCGCACGGCATCGGGGTCGCCCAGCACGGCATCGGTGGCTTCGAGTTCCTGGCGCACCTCGGCCGGTTTGAGCGCCCGCTGAGCAAAACGGGTGCGGTTGCTTTTCTCTCGTTCGGCGTCCCGATCCCATCGTTGATGGAGGGCGGCGATCTCCTCCTGTGCGAAGTCCAGCGTAAGTTGCCGTGCCCGGGGCGTCTCGCGCGGGTGTCCTGCGCGCAGGAACAGGGCCTTGAGCAGCGCCTCGGTGACGGTCTCGCCGTCTTCGGGTACGGGAACATAGGTGCCCAGGGTGCGGTGGATTTGCTGGGCTTTATTCAGCAGGACATCGAGCACCACGCCGTCCACGGGGCTATCGGGACAGAAGTAGCGGATCGCCTTGACGGTTTTTGCCGTCTGGCCGTAGCGGTCTACGCGACCTTCTCGCTGTTCCAGGCGGTTGGGGTTCCAGGGAAGGTCGTAGTGCAGGACGGCATTGAACGCGTGCTGAAGGTTGATGCCTTCGCTGAGGCAATCGGTGGCCACGAGCACGCGGCAAGGTTCCTCGGCGAGTTCCTCGACCTTTGCCCGGCGTTCATCGTCGCCCATACGGCCGGTGATGGAAACGACTCGCACGTTGGGATGTTGTCCTTGCAGCGACTGCTGCAACCCATCGGCTACGTAATCTGCGGTGGCAATGTAGCGGCACCAGACGATGGGGTGGAAGCCCTGGCGGAGCAAGCCATCGATCAACTCTGCGCAGCGTGTGAGCTTGGTGTCGTCTGGCGAACCTCGCAGCGTTTCCGCCAGCCGGCTCAACTCACGGAGGCGACGGCACTGGCTGTCGCTGAAGGTGGCTTCTGCCGCTTCGACGGGCGGCGTGGGCTGCTCATCATCTGTGCGGTCCTCGTCGGATTCAAAGACCAGGGTGCGGAAATCAGGCTCGCCATCGCTGTCGGCGAATTCATGGCGGCGTGTATCCAGCGCCGCCACGGCTGCGGCGGGGCTGGACATAATACAGCGCAAGAGTGCCAGGGCCGCCCAGTACCGCACCCGTTGACGGCGTTGGTCGAGGGACTGGCCGGTGCGCACGATCTCCGAACAAAAGGCGTAGGTCTCGCCAAACAGCCTCTGGTAGGGGGCCGAGAGGCGGTACACCTCGTCTGACGATTTCCGCTCGGGAAAGCAAGGTGCCCCTTCCCAGTCATGTTCAATATCGCGCCGCGTGCGCTGGACGAAGTGCCTTGCCAGCTCGATGCGCTGCGGTTCGCTGAGAGAGGAAGTGTCCCATGCGTCAAACTCAGGGCGGAGCAGCGCCAACAGACCACGGAAGCTCCCCTCGATGCCACTGTGCGGCGTGGCCGTCAAGAGGAGGAGATGCCGCCTTGGGGCCTCGGCGATCTGGCGCACCAGCTCATAACGCTGGTGCCGCCCCGGATTGCTCTGGCCCGCCACGATCGCGCCGTGAGCCTCATCGACGATCACCAGATCGGCACAATCGAGCAAGAAAAGATGCTTGTTCCGCTCACTTTTTACGAAATCGATGCTGGCCACGTGTACGGGATAGAAGCGGTAGATGCTGTCCTGGCTGGTCTTGCGGCGTTCCAGATGGCCGATCGTGCCCGAGCGGATCACCACGGCTTCCAGATTGAACTTCTCGGACATCTCCTGTTGCCACTGCTCGCACAGATAGGGCGGGCACAGCACGCAGATCCGCTTGACTTCGCCGCGGTCGAACAACTCGCGCGCGATCAACAGAGCCTCGATGGTCTTGCCCACACCCACGTCGTCGGCAATCAGAATCCGTACTGGGTCCAGCCGGAGCGACATCAACAGCGGGACAAATTGGTAGGTGCGAGGCCGAATGGAAATCCGCCCCAGGGACCGGAACGGCGCGGCTCCTTCGCGCAGCGTCAGCCGGGCGGCTTGCCAGAGCAGCTCGGCGCTGGCGGCGTCTGCCACATCGTCAGCGCTGGGGAGCGGGAATGTGGCGGGCTCTACGTGCTCGCAGCTCAGCGAGCAGCCGATCAGATCGGCCAGCCGCTTGTGCACGGCAACGACCTCATCCGTGGCGCCGGTCAGAGGACGCAACAGATGTAGTTCGGGTTGATCGCTGGGCAAGAGTACCCACTCGCGGTTGCGACAACGAACGATGGACCCTGGCTGCATGGGTGGCAATGCCCTCCAACTTCATCTGGAGCAGCTCGGTTTGACGGTCGCCGGATGCTGCCCAAGGGGAGCTTCGCTACGTTTTAGCGAGCCGGAGTGGAGGATCGCAACCGGAACGGGCCCCTCATGGCAGCCGGTTGAGGGGCGTCTCACAAGAGGGCCCATCATGGCGGCAAGAATTGACCTCAGCGGGGCCGCAGCCTTCCCTGCGCCAAGGCTCGCTGTGCCTGCCGTGCAGCGCGCCGCGCAAGTGTGCGGAGAGGCAGTGCTTGCGTCGCGAGACAAACGGGTGCCTCCAGCAACGCCGCACTGAAAGCGTGGCCCGCAGTTGCCACGCACGCAGCGAAGCCGCGCCCGCTCGTGCGGCACCGATTGTCTGGCCTTGCGCGGTGCGTTCCTGGGCGACCAAGGCGGGCAGAACGTGCGACGCGGGGCGGCATGCGCCGCCTGTGGCGCAAAGCACAGGGCCCCAAGCGGTCTGAGTTTGCGGCGGCAGTTGCCGCAGTGCAGCAAGCAGTATCCCCGACAGGATTCGAACCTGTAACCTTCGGCTCCGGAGGCCGACGCTCTATCCAATTGAGCTACGGGGACGTGCTCCCAATTATCCGAGCCGACCGAGCCGGCCGTCAAGCCGGCCAGGCACCGCGCGCTGGCGGCAATGGATGCGGTAGGTAGGGCCGATCAGGCGGATCGGGCCGCTGCTCTCCGCAAGCCTTTGCACCCGGCCCCCCCGACCTGGCAGCCAGACGCTGGCGAACGTGGCCACGCACCCGGAGCGGAAGCGCTGGGCGCCCTCGCCCCGCACACCCTTCCGCCGGACTCGGCCGTGTGTTATACGAGCAGCATGGAATGGTTCGATACGCATGCCCATCTGGACCAGGCAGAATTCGAGGCCGATCTGCCGGAGGTGCTGGCCCGCGCACGCGCCGCCGGCGTGCGCCACGTGGTGGCTATCGGCACCACGGCGGCCTCCAGCGCGGCGTGCGTGGCACTGGCCGCGGCACACCAGGGGGTGTATTGTGCGGTGGGCATCCAGCCGAACTACTGTGCACAGGCGGGTGCTGGAGATTGGGAGCAGGTGGTGGCCCTGGCGGACCGGCGCGGCGTGGTGGCTCTGGGGGAGACGGGGCTGGATCGCTACTGGGACTACACCCCCTTTGCCCAGCAGCAAGAGTACTTTGAGCGGCACTTGCAGCTTGCCCAAGAGCGTGACCTGCCCGTGGTGATCCACACGCGCGACAGCGAAGCGGATGTGCTGGCCATGCTGCGTGCTGCGAGGCGGCGCGGGCCGCTGCGAGGGGTGATGCATTCTTTTACGGGCAGTGCGGCCACTGCGGAAGAGTGCGTGGCGCTGGGTCTGTACATCAGCTTTGCGGGCATGATCACATACAAGAAGTCGGCAGAGCTGCGTGCGGTGGCTGCGCAGGTACCGACGGATCGGCTGTTGCTGGAGACCGACAGTCCCTATCTGGCTCCGCAGCCGGTGCGGGGCCAGCGGAATGAGCCGGCCCATCTGGTGCACACGGCAGAGGTGGTGGCCGAGGTTCGGGGCATGCCGCTGGCCGAGCTGGCGGAGTGTACCACGGCGAATGCCTGCCGGTTGTTTGGCCTGCCTGGCGACAGCGGGCCGAGTCCCTAGTTTCCAGGAGCCTGCCATGCAAGGCACGATGTTCGATCTGACCGGCCGGGTGGCCGTTGTATCCGGTGCAGCGCAGGGGCTGGGGCGTGCGATGGCCCTGGCCCTGGCGGAGGCGGGTGCGGATGTGGTGCTGGTGGACCGCAACGCCGAGGGTGCGGAGCGTACGCGGGCAGAGGCGGCTGCTCTTGGACGCCGTGCCCTGGCGGTGGAATGTGATGTGTCTCAGCCGGTGCAGATCGACCGCTTGTTCGGCCAGATGGACAGTGAGTTTGGGCGGATCGACTTTTTGGGCAACGTGGCAGGGGATGCCGTGTTGTGCAAACCGGAGGAGATCTCGCTCGCGCAGGTGCGCCAGGTGCTGGAAACGCTCGTGGTGGGACGTTTCTACATGTGCCAGCAGGCCGGGCGGCGCATGTTGGCAGCCAGGCGTGGCAGCATTGTGAACATCGGCTCCCTGGCCAGTACCACGGCGCTGGGGCGGGGTCATGTGGCCTACAGCATGGCGATGGGCGCGGTAGCACAGATGACCCGCGAACTAAGCACAGAGTGGGCCGCGAGCGGCGTGCGCGTGAATGCCATCTTGCCGGCCCAGGTGCTGAACCCGAGCTTGCAGGCACGCATGGCGGCGGATCCCAGCCTGGAAGCCACATGGCTGCGGGGCATACCCGCCGGCAGGCTGGGAAGGCCGGCAGACATTGCGGGGCTGGCCGTGCTGCTGGCGTCAGACGCTTCTTCCTGGATAACCGGTGCGCTGATTCCCATGGACGGCGGCAATCTGGCCATGAACGCCGGCGGCTCGCTGCGCCAGGCGTAGCGTGCCCGCAACAGAGCGCCACCTTGCTTGTCCCATGTGAGGCCAGACATGGCGGCGTGGGCTGCGGCGAGCGGCGCCTCCGTCCGTTCCGCTGGCGGCAGGCTCAACGTGCAGTGGTAGGGGGAAGAGCGGCTGGTGCGCGGGACGGATGTGCCGGAGAACAGACGTTCTGCAATGGTGGGCGAAGGGGCTGTCTTACCGCTGGCCGCGTCTGGCTGACTGGGCGAGTCGGTAGAGAGGCAGGTAGCGGTAGTAGACTTCCAGGCACAGGGCACACATGGCAGTGGAATATACGCGGCCGCCGTGGCTGCCCCACACGCGGTCGGGGTCCCAGCTTCCCGCAAGATGGCCAGCGCGCCGCTGGCGTGCCAGCAGCGTGGCCGTGAGTGCCTGATTCCACTGTTCCCAGGCTTCGCCGCCGGCCTGGTACATGGCCATGCTGCCGTAGTACCAGTAATAGGCGTTGTCCTGGCTGGTGCCGGGCAGTTCTTGCAGGAGGAACGTGGCTGCCTCCTCCTCAGCCGATCGAGAAAGCAGAACGCGTGCTCCATCCCGATCTGCCAGGCCTGGGACAGCAGATGCTCTGGCCGCCAGCAGATAGCGGCAGACCAGGGCCTCAGCGGTCATGGGGCGGGTGGGACGCTCCTGCGGACGATAGGAGGCCAGACCGCCGCTGGCACCGCTGGCCACGCTATCCAGAAACCGCGCGGCCAGCACATAGCTTTGCGCGGGAATCTGCACGCCTGCCTGCTCGGCACTGGCGAGCGCCATCAACTGCCAGCCAAGCTGGCTCGTGTCTCCTAGCTCGCCGGGGCGGTAGCGCCAGCCGCCTGTCTGGGGATGCTGCGCAGACAGCGTGTAGCCAATGGCCTTTCGCACCGCTGGTTCTAGGGCCTTGTCCCCCGTCATCGCGTATGCTTCGCTCAGCGCCAGGCTGGCCATGCCGTGGCAGTACATGAACGCATAGGGATCGGCGTCGCCCGCGAGGTGGCCGGAGGGCGCCTGGAGCCGCAACAGATACTCCAGCGCAGCCGCCACGGTCGACTGGTAATCTCCCTGCCGATGGGTGTAGCCGGCGCCAAGAAAAGCCAAGAGAGCCAGCCCGGTCACGCCGGCATCTGCCCTGGCACCGGCGCCCTGGCGGTTGTGTCCATCGATCCAGCGTTCCTGGCCCGCGCCGAAGCGACGTGCGTCCCAATTGCCGCCTGAGCTTTGGCTGCGAGCCAGCCAGTCCAGGGCGGCTTCCACAGCGGCCTCGGTCTCATCAGAGCCGCCGGCGGCCAGGGCATGCTGCCGACGCGCGTCGAGTGCCCGCCAGGCGTAGGCAGGCGGTGCCCCGGACGGTGTTTCACCTTCATCGGGCGGCAGGGATGCAGGACCTGCAACGACCCCGGTGGCCCGCCGGTGAGAGGGCTTTGCAACGGGATGGAGACCTGGTTGCCCGCCAGCGCCCTCGGGGCCTGGTTGTGTATCCCTTGCCGTGGTTGCAGGAGGAAGAAGCTGCCTGGCTGGGGGCAGCCTTTCGTCTGGCGACGGGGCATCCAGCGGGCCATCCTGAAGATCGTCCTGGTTGAGGGCGTCTTGAGGGGAGTGTGGGTCGGGCGCCTGGTCGGCAGTGTGGGGAGCATGAGGAGGCTGTTCGTCCGGCAGCTCGTCCTCGGGCAGCTCTGCGGCTTCATTTGGGGGCAGGTGGGGATCGGACGAGGGATGGACCTGCGATGTGGCTTGCTGGCTGGTTAGCGGGCGTGCCTCGGAGTGGGTGGGGTGACTTGCGGAGGCGGGCTCAGACTGGACGTCTGCCACGGCAGACGGTTCGCGCGGCGTCAGGGCACCCTGTAAATCAGGCGCAAAAGGTGGCGTGCTGGTCGTGCGCGTTGGCGGGGCTGCATGGTCGGCGTCGGACAGCAAGGGTGGGGAAGCTGTTGGTGCGCCGGCGGTAAGCGGAGCCTGCGGCGCGTGGTTGCGGGGCGGGTTGGCGTCCTCGTGGGTTGACTCGTCCGTTTGTTGCGGGAGGTTTGGGGATTCGTCCGCAGCGCCGTCGTCGGTGATGGCGACCTGCACAATTTGTCTGGGAGGCGGCGGAGCGAGCACGACATGCACGGTCGCTGCACATCCCAGCAGCACCAGATGTGCCAGAACCGAAAGGAGGATATACCTGTTGAGCGGGTGGGATTTGGCCCAGCGGCTGCGCAGGAGAAACAGGCAGGCGGCAGAGAGGAGGACAATGGCCGTCCAGAACGCAGGCCAGAGGAGGTAACGGGCGGCGCCTGCTGCCAGCGGCGGGGGGAACGAGCCATTCATGATGCCGTGGGGGCGAGCTTGGCCGTAAACTGGTTGTCGAGTAGGAGGTGCGGAGCCATCGCCGCGCTATCTGCGTTTGGGGGTGCGGTGTGTTCCGCGCGGCGGCTTGCCGGCGGCACGGCTAGCGGCGCGCAGGTTCCTGACTGACCGCAATGGCCAGTTGAGAGAGCCCGGCTTGCCGGCAGGCGTTGAGGATGCGGGCCACGGTCTGGAAATCTCCGCCCCCATCTGCGCGGATCAGCACGCTGGGGCTCTGTAGATTGCTTCGGGCCGCACGTAGGGTGGCGGTGAGTTCTTTTGCCGGGATCACGCGGCCATCGAGTGTGATGGTGCCGTCTCGAAACACATTCAGCACCAGGCGGTCTTCCACGGCGGGGAGATGCCCGGCCTTGCCTACACGCGGGACGCGCAGTTCGATTTTTCGCTCCATCTCGGCGAACTTGGTGCCGGTCATGAAAAAGATGATGAGCAGGAACAGCACGTCGATCATGGACGTCAGGTTGAGCGACGGCACCTCATCACGATGGGTGGGAAGAGGCATGGCGGCGCGAGCGGCAGTTGGTGCTGAAGTTAGTGCGAGGCTACCAGAGGGAGGGCGGAGGATAGCGCTCTCAGGCAGCTTCCTGCCGTACCACCTTGACGTTTCTGCCCGATGGCCGTGCTTGCAGGCCTTCCGCGGAGATCAACTCCACAAGCTGACGGCCGCGTTCGTCGAGTTCCATGGTGAGCTGATCGACGCGGCTGATGAAAAACAGGTACAGCGCCAGCGCGGGAATGGCCAGGCTCAGCCCGGCGGCGGTGGTAATCAGTGCCTCGCTGATGCCACCGGCCAGCAACTCGGGACGGCCCATGGCGTCGGCGCCGGCAATGGCGTTGAAAGAGCGGATCATGCCCACCACCGTGCCCAGCAATCCCAACAAGGGGCTGAGCGTGGCAACGCCGTTGAAAATGCGCAGGTGTTTGCGCAGGTCGTTCACGGCTCGTTCGCCGGCGTCCAGCACAGCCTGCTCGACTTCCACGGCGGGTCGGCCCCACTTCTTCAGGCCGGCCGCAAACACATCGGCCACGGCACAGTGTGTCTCGCTGCATAGCTTACGTGCCGTTTCGCGATCGAGCTGCCCTTCGGCAAGTTGGTGCAGCAGCCGCTTGACAAAAGGCGCCGGCGCGACCCGCGCACAGCGCAGGGCAAAGAACCGCTCCAGGGCAAACACCACGAGCAGGAACGAGCAGAACACCAGCGGCAACATGAGCACGCCGCCGGCCCGCAGCACTTGCAGCAGGTTGCGTGAGGGGATGTGCGGTTCCACGGCAGGCTCGTCGAGCTGCTGGGCATCTTGTGCCGCGGCCGCTTCCTCGGCCAGGACCGGGCTGGGAGATGCCAGCAAGAGAACCAGCACCACTTGCCCCAGCCGGGTCCAGAACCGGCTGCGGCCGCGCCCGCCGAGGCCCCACCCACCCAGCATGGATCACCCGCCCGCCGCCGGTGGCTCGACATTGCCCACCATGTGGAAGTGGTTGTGGTCGATATAGATCACTTCCGAGGCATCCTCATCCACCGTGGTGTAGGGTAGCGGCCAGCCCACGCGCGTTGTCTCGGTGAAGTAGATGGTGCACTTGTAATGGGCGTGGTGGAGTTGCGCCGGACCGATCAGGGGGTAGACGCGCGGCGGGTCGACGTAATCTGCGATCGGCTCGATCACCATCCGCACGTTGTTGCGCTGGACCTCGTGCAGCAGGGGTACGCCGCCTTGAATGGGCCGAGCCTTTTCCAGGGCCCGGATCACTTCGTCAGGCGTGGGCGGATCGAGGGCAACGGGCGGTCCGCCGGAGGTGATGGGTCCCATGACGGGGACGCGCGTATAGCGTTCGCGCTCCCAGAAGCGATCTTCCTGCTGTTTCTGCCAGAGTGGGCTGACCGGCAGGGGGGCTGGGATGTGCACGAAAGGAGCCGAGAACGTGTTGAGCGGCCAGGCGCAGCCGGAGGCACCGGCTGTGAGAAGTACCGCCAGGGCGAGCCAGAGCGCGAAGGTAGTTTTTTGCGACATGACCCGTACCTCATCGTGCCATCGGCGGCCGGCCCGCTCCCGCAAGCTTACCTGCCGCGCGAACTAGACCTATCTATCGAGTTAAACTCTGCCGAACTTGCAGTTTTTTCCGAAAACACGCGTCATGCTCGCAAAAGTGGCCGTTGGGATGGCAGCTCCGCCGGGTCGTGTTGCTAGCATCCCTGGCGGCGGCCAAGGACTTTGCTCATACCTGGCGCCACCCGCCTGGCGATTTGGCCATTGGCGGCTGGCATCGTGGGTCGGGCGCAGCGGCAGTGGAAAGGCTCACGCCAGGTGTTGCCGCCGGTGGCCAGTGCCTGGGCGGCGTTTGCGCCGCCCTTGCGCCAGCGGCAAACAACACAGGCTCCCGCGCGGTGGAAACCGGCGGGAGCCTGGTACACACGTCATATCCGCAGTGCTCTAGCGGTGATGGTCAAAGTCCAGGAACCACCAGCCGTCGTCCCACTCGAGGGTGACCTTGCGCCATCCTAGCGGCACCTGCGGGTAGGGATAGAAGGGGCCGATGTACGGCCAGCAGGTGGGCGAGTACTGGCGGGGATAGGTCACGCCGGCATAGTTGGGGTAGGCGGCGTAGCTGGGCCAGGCGTAGTTGGGCAGGTGCGGCTGGTCGTACGTCATGGGTGCGGCACCTGTGTGAGAGGCATGGGAGTACATGGGCATGGGCTGGCCCATGCCGCCCTCGTCGTACTCACTGGGGCCGACCGCCTCGGCAGCATAGCCGCCCTGTTGCGGTAGGCGCGCCACGCGCACCTGTGGCGGGATCTTTTGCAGGGGTACATGTTGGGGCTGCCTGGCACCGCTGGAGGGGCCAATGGGCCGCGGCGTGCCACGGCGGGATTGGGCCACGCTCGCGGCGGGCATCTGTGCGGTGCCGGCAGTCTGGCGGCTGCGTCCCGCACGCGGTGCCTGGTAAGCTTGCTCTGCCTGGGCCAGCCACTGCGGTGCGCGGGCCGGTCGGGCCACCGCCGGAGCGGGGGTAGCAGCGTTCTGTTCCTCAGCCGCGGCTGGCAGGGGGGCGGGCTCGTAGCTGCGATCGTACACGCGGCGGCGGACCAACGAGCGGCCGGTGCTGGCGTGACGCAACGCAGGGCCGGTTGCTTCTGGCTCGGCAGCTTGCGCCAGCTCCGGGCCGTTTAGTTCCTCTGCCTCTTCCATGGCCGCCTCGTTACGCAGCTCTTCTGCCGCTGCTTCCAACGCGGGCTCGCTTTCCTCAGGGAAGGCGGTCGGCTGCACCTGGGGATCCGCGTTTGCCCTGGGTTGCGCGTCCAGGTCGACGAAGGGAGCGGGCGCAAGCGGTACACTGCGTACCACGGGCGTGGCTGCCGTGGGCTTGCGCACACGGCCAAGGATCCCCGTCTGCGGCTGCTGCAATTCGCTCGCTGCGGGGGTAGGTTCGCCTTCAGCAAATGTCTGCCGAGCCGCCGGCGTCGCTTTCGCAGCCGGCCGGGCGTCAATGGTCAGATTGTTGACCACCTGTTTGACGCCCGGCACCTTTTCCGCGAGGGCGATGGCCACGGCCATTTGCTGCTGGCTGGCAACTCGGCCCATGAGCCAGACGGTGCCGTCATGGTACTTGACGCCAATGCCGTAGTTTACAAGGCGGCCGCTCTCGCGCAGAGCGCGGGCAATCCGCTGGGCGACTTCCTGGTCGTTCGCCATGGCCCACGTGCTCGACAGCGTGGCCAAGGCGGCGACCGCCAACCGTAACAAGAAGCGTTGCATGCTTCCCCTCCTCCTGCGGATAAAACGTGTGTCGACTAGCCAGCCTTGCTCGCGAAGCCACGCAGATCACTCACGGGCGTGCCGCGTGGGCGTGGCAGTGCCGCGGCGCCGGTAGGCTGTGCGGGCTGTGGTCTGGTCCATCGTCAGGCGTGGGGTTGCGTCGATCGAGGCAGGCTGCCGGTGGGAAGGGACGCTGGTGGGCCAGCGGGCTGCGGTGATTCCCCCCGCGCAACCCTGGAGCCCGATCAAACACCCTGTGTATAGGATTCGGTTAGCGAGCCTGCGAAGGGGAAGCTTTTTTTCGATTTTGGCGCAGGATGCGCTGGGCAGGGTGTTGCCGGTCCTGCCGAGGTTGCTGAACAAACCGTTATCCAGCAATGCGTTACGTGCTCGGTGGCCAATGAGCGAGTCGGCAAGCAGAACCCGACGTGCCCAACCCGCAGAGTGCGGGCAGCAAGGCGGAAATGTTTGCGCCGGTTGCCAGGCCGGAGTGTTCGCGCCCACTGCCAATCACGCACCGTGGCCTAACAAGAGCGGAGTTTGGCCTCTGCGCAAACGCCCGCCCACGGACGTGCGTCCGTGGGCGGGTGGAAGGAAGCAAAGTGGCGGGAGCTACGTGCGCGGGAGCACTTGAGGAGCTAGTCTCTGGGTACCGAGTCAAGGGGCGGCAGGGTGGTGGGAGCCTTGGTGATCTCGGCGGCTGGCTGCACCTCGGGTACTGAGGGTGTTGTGTGCCCGCGGCGAGACTGCACCACGCTTTGCACTGCCTGCCGCATTTCAGAGGGGGAGAGGCGCCGCAGGTCGCTCAGTTGCGTGAGGGGGGTGACGGCCTCGGCAGCACGCTGGGCGGCATTCTCCAGCAGCATGATTTCTACGAGCCAGCGCCGCAGGCCTTCCAGCGAGCGAGCGACCTTCTCGATTTCCTCATGGACGTCGGCCGTGGCTTCGAGCGTTTCAACTGCGTCCGGCAGGTCCGCGGTCTGGGCAATCACACGATCCTTCAACCCCACCAGTGCTTCCAGCCGCTCGCCGGCCAACGGCAGGTGCTGGGCCTGCTGGTCAATGCGCTGTCGCAAGGCGATCAGGTTGTCCAGCACGTCGTGGGCTCGCATGGGATACTGGCTGCCTGGCCCGCGGCAGAGCAGATCTTCTTGCAGGTCCAACAGCTCGTCGGCCAGGCCGCGTGCTGCACGGACATGCTCCTCAGCAGCTTCGAGGCGCTGGTTTAAGCCGTACCATTGGTCCAGCACGCCCGTGGCGATCTCGATGCTTTCGAGCTGGGCCAGGGTCCGGGACTTCAGGTCGATGAGTCCTTCGAGCGAGCGGCGAGCGTCGTAGAGGCCGGGTGCCTGGTCGGCAGCAAGCTGCTTGAGCCGGCCGAGTTCGGCCAAGGTATTCTCGATGGGCAGAACCTGCTGATACTGGCAGGCAATCTGATCTTGCAGGTCGCCCAGGCGGTTGAGTGCCGCCTGCGTATCGGGGATGGTGGCGAGCAGGTCAAGTGCTTGTCCGCGCAGATCGTCGAGAGAGGCGAGGGCGTCGCTGGCACGGAGGGTAGTTTCGTGGCCAGCGGCCAGCTCGTTAACCAGTGATTGCAGCGCGGCGTGCGCTTCGGCCGCCTCGGCCGCGCGGGGGGCTTCAGCCGCCAGCCGGCCGCTCAGCTCGGCGAGTTGGGCCAGGGCATCGGCCGCAGTGCGGGCTGTGGCGGCCTCGGCTGCCAATTGCTGGTTCAGCTCGCGGATCCTGGCCAGCGCCTGGCGCGCGTCTTCAAGTTGGGCAGACTGCTCTTGGAGGTTGCTCAGCAGCGTGGCCGTTTCGCCGGCGGTGTCATTATGGATCGCGAGCTTGCGCACGCCCTGGTAGAGCCACTCGATGCGGGCTTGCAGGCGGCCGACCTCGCTCATGAGCGAGAGGGAGACGGCCACATGCGTCGCCAGCATGCCTGCCGCCAGGCCCGCGCTAAAGAGTGCCCATGCCGGCCAGCGGCGCGTTGGAGTTGCTGGTTCACCCGCTGATGGAGCTACGAACGGATCTCGATGGTCTTGCAAGGTTCTGGCCTCCCAAACTTGCGGTACGCAGACGGTGCTCGTTACGCCCTCCCTCGTCGAAGCCATCTCTCCCATCGGCCGGCTCTCCGCGGCTTACTGAGCTTTTGCAGGGCGCGCAGCTTGACACCGGACAGATCCATGATGCGATGTGTGCGCCTGCGATGCGATTGACCGTCTGCGCGGTCTGGGTAGGATGACCGGCTGGAAAAGCGCCGCTGCGTCTTTCCCAGCCGTCAAGCTTTATCACTGCTGGCGGCGGGAGGCGTGCTCTGAACGCTGGCTGAGTTGGGGTGTTGGTGGAAGCGAGACGCTCGTTGTGCCCCTGAGTGCGTTTGTCGTCGAGTTCGATTTTGCTTCCCGGCAGCAGCGGCCGATTGCGCTGGAAGAAGTGCAGCACTCCTGCCAGCAAGGTTTGGGCTGCTGGGTGGATTTGAACGTGAGCGACGCAGCCGAGGCGCAGGGGGCGTTGCTGGCATTGGGGGTCAATCCGCGGGTGATCGAAGAGGTGCTCTCCAACCCCGTGGAGGGCAGGCACGACGTGTATGAAGACTGCCTGCATGTCACCGTCTCAGCCCAGTCCTTTCAAGGGGGCAAGCTCATCGAAATGCCCGTGGACCTGATCGTGGGCACGGGTTGGCTCTGCACGCTGCACCGTGGCGAGGTGGAATTCTTGAAACAGGTGCGCCGCTCCTACCCCCAAGACTTTGCGCAGTACGCCAAGACGCTGAGCTTTCTGCTCTACGAGTTTTGGGACCACCTCACGGAGCAGTACCGGCGGACGCTACGGGCGTTGGAAGACGAGGTGCAACAGGTACGGGTCAAGGTGGTTTCAGAACTGGACGATCAGGTGCTCAGCGCGGTCAGCGAGGTGACCAAGCATGTGCTGGTGTTTCGCCACAGTCTGCTGGCCGCACGCGAGGTGCTGCACGAACTTGCGGTGCGACGATCGCCCTTCGTGAGCGAAAGCACGCAGCCATTTCTCGACAATCTGGCGGGCACGCTGGAGCGCTTGGCTCATGACATGACGGTGGCCAGGGAGGTATTGGCCGAGTCTTTCAATATCTACCTGGGGCTGGTGGCGCACCGCACGAACCGCCTGATCAATCGGCTGACGATTATCAGCGTCATCTTTCTCCCCTTGACCTTTTTGTGCGGTGTTTATGGGATGAACTTCAAAAACATCCCGGAATTGGAGTGGGAATATGGTTACCTCGCCTTTTGGGCGGTGGCAGCCGCCATCACGGGCGGGCTGGTTCTGCTGATCCGAGCCAAGCGGCTTTTTTAGAGTGCCCGCGGCGCGCCGGCCTGATCGAGCGGGCGGAACGCTTAGGCTTGGCAAGGGAAAGAGGGCACCGAGGCGTTCGTCCTGGGCCGCGCGCGTTACCCTTGCGCTTGCCCCTCGCCCACGCGCCGCCGCAGGGCGCGCGCGAACGCCTGGTACGCATCGCTGCCAAACAGCACGAAGCGCACCAGCGCGGGCCGCCGATGCCTCTCGAGGAACTCGCAGACGGTGGCGAGTGCCACCTCCGCCGCGGCATCCAGCGGGTATCCATAGGCCCCCGTGCTGATGGCGGGAAAGGCAACGCTGGCGCACCCGTGCTCCACCGCCAGCTCCAGCGAGCAGCGATAGCAGCCAGCCAGCGCCTCCGCCTCCCCTTGGTCGCCGCCCGCCCAGAAGGGGCCCACCGCGTGAATCACGTAGCGGGCACGCAGGTTCCCCGCGCCACTTATTACGGCGCTGCCCGTCGAGCACCCCTGCGGGTACCGCCGTGCCGTCTCCTGCATGATCGCCGGCCCGCCTCGGCGGTGGATGGCCCCGTCCACGCCGCCCCCGCCGGCCAAACGGCTGTTCGCGGCGTTGACAATCGCATCCACCTCTTGCTCCGTGATGTCTCCCTGCACCAGCTCGACTGTCTGTCCAGCAATGACCGCCTGCATCGCACCACCTCCTGCGATGGTTCCTGGCTAACGAGGACTCTTGTCTGTCTCCAAGGGCTGTGCTGAAGCAGGCTGCCGCAGGGCCGGTAAGCGCAAGTCAAGGAAGTTGGCGTGAGGGTTGAGCGCGCACAGCAAATAGTATCCGCCTACCAGCCCGACAAAGGCTGCCACGGCATATCCCGCCAGCACCAACAGGCCCCTGGATCCGGGCTTTGCGTAACGGCCCCCCCGCGCGGCATGGCCCGCCCGCGCCCCACCAGTCGTGGGTGTTCTAGCGGACGCGGGCATGTCGGCGGCCGCCTTGGCACCCATCCTGCCCCCTGGCACCGACGGCCGCGCAGCATGAACGGCCGCCCCTGGCACAGGCAGCCCGGCCGCCGGCACGTCGGTTGGCCGCATGCCTGCCAGAGGCGCCCGCTCTGCTGAACCGCCCGCCGCTGGCAGTGCTGGGACAGGCTTATCCCAGGCGGGTATCGCCGCACCACGGGCGGCGCCGGCGCTGGAAGGGGGGGAACTCGTCGCGCTGTTGCCTTTGCCTCCCAAGGGGATGGGAACGGCAGCCGTGCCGCTTGCTGCAGCGGCATGTGGCATGTGGGAACGATCCATGTGGCCTTGCGTGGGCGGAAGCGGGGGCGGCTGCTTCCGGCTGGCCTGGCCGACACCGTGCGGCGGTGTGGGCCCGGCCGTAAGCAACTCGCAAACGAGGGCGTCAAAATCTACGGAGCCAATGGGCGCAGCCACCACCTGCTTCCACCGGCCGAGCTGCTCTCCGCTGAGCATCCCCTCGCGCTCCAACTCCATCTCCACGGAGCGATCCGTGCCCTGCACGTGGCCGCGAATGCTCAGCCGGCCATTGGCGGCATATTCATAGGTGATCTCCACCGGCCACTCCGCCGGCAGTCCGGGCGGGAGCTGGCGGATGGACGTGCGCCCGATCAGCGTGCAGGCATCCGGATCGCTGCTTTCTCCTTCGAGCACCTTGATGACGATCGAAGTCTGATTGGGCTTGCGCGTGACGAAACGATCTGTGACCCGCGCCGGCAGCGGCGTGTTGCGAGGGATGAGGATCGCGTTGCGGCGGCGCTGCGTGGACGGATCCACTCCCTCGATTCCCAGGCTGTGGGAGCTGGCATTGGTGACCTGGAAGGTGGGCGGTTTGCCGCTGGTGGGCCTGGAGTCCAGCAGCCAGCGGGCATAGATGGCCGCGCCGCGGGCCACGGCTTCGTCTGGATGGACGCGGTGGTCTGGTTCCAGGCCCGAGAGCTTGTGCAGCATCTCTCGCACCATGGGCATGCGCGTGGCGCCGCCGACCAGCAGCACGTGGCTGATCTGGTCCCAGGAGACGCCTGCCGTGGCGAGCAACTGGCGTGTGGTGAAGGCGGTGCGCTCCAGCAGGTCGGCCGTGCGCGCGGCGAACAGCTCGCGGGTGACGGGGATGTTGGCATGAGTGCCGGCATGTTCAACCTGCACCGTGGTACTGTGGCGCAGGCTGAGCGTGTGCTTGGCATCCTCGACGGCAAACAGCAACTGCTGCATGCTGCCGGGGTTTTGACGCGGGTCTTCGCGGCGCAACTTGATGAACTCTTCGGCCACGTAGTCGGCCAGCCGCAGATCCCAGTCGCGTCCGCCCAGGTGCACGTCTCCGTCGGTAGCCAGCGTGCGGAACTTGCCCGGCTGCATCTCCAGCAGCGTCACGTCGAAGGTACCGCCGCCCAGGTCGTACACCAGCACGATCATGGGACGCGCCACCATGCCGCTGGGATCGAGATAGCCCAGCACCTCGCCGAAGGCCAAGGCCGCTGCCGTGGGCTCGTTGACGATATCCAGCACTTCCAGAGAGGCGATGGCGCCGGCGTCGGCCGTCGCCTTGCGGCGCGGCTCGTCGAAAAACGCGGGCACGGTGATCACCGCAGCCAGGTCCGGGCCCAGGACGCGGGCAGCATCTGCCCGCAGCTCCTTGAGCACGTAGGCTTGAATCACTTCCGGCGGGAGATAGCCATTGCGGATCGGCCGAGAGTAGACGGCGCTTCCCATGTCGCGCTTCACGCATTCTGCGTAGCGGCCGATCTTGAGCGCGCCCACCTTCTTAGCGTCCTTGCCGACGACGATCTCGTCGTCCTCGAACAGCACGGCCGTGGGCGTGAGGATCTCTCCCTTGCTGTTGCGGATCATGGCCGTGCGGCCATTCTCCTGCACGTGGGCCACGCAGGAGTAGGTCGTACCCAGATCAATGCCGATCGGTCGTGGCTCGGCCATGTGCCGCCGCAGCATGCGATGGGTGGAAGCCTTGCTTCTGCCCGAGGCGCATGCTGCCCTGCGCTCTAGACGGGCTGAAGCCAATGTCAAACTTCAAGGTAGTCTGCCTGCCGTGGCCTGTAAACGGCGCGTAACGCAAAGGGGGAACCACTGGCCCGAGGCGAGCGTCAAATGGGTATAATAGGTGGGCCTCCCTGATGGGGTGTTGTGACATACCACAGTCCGGACAAGCAGCGTATGGCCGAAGGCTTTGACCCCTATCATAAGTGGCTGGGCATCCCGCCGGCCGAGCAGCCGCCCCACCACTATCGCCTGCTGGGGATTGCCATCTTTGAGTCCGATCCCGACGTGATTGAGCACGCGGCCGATCGGCAGATGGCTCACGTGCGCTCGCTGGCGACCGGCAAATATGCCCAGCACACGCAGAAGCTGCTCAACGAGCTAGCAGCGGCCAAGGTGTGCTTGCTCTGTGCAACAGAGAAAGCGGCATACGACCAAGAGCTGCGGGCACGCTTGGGCGCCACGCAGGCGACAGGAGGGCGGGCTGTGTCTGTCGCAGGAAGCGAGCATCCGGCCGTGCTGCTTGAGGCAGCGCAGCTACCTGTCTCCCCAGGCCAGACGCCACCGCTAGCAAGTGTTATGCCGGCTGCGGACCAAGGCGCGACGAGCCAGCCCTCCGTACCGGTGGCGGACGTTCAGCCTGCCGGCGTGCCCGTGTTCGCACCTAGCGTCTCTCCCACGGCTCGGCTGCGCCGTTCTCAGCGCGCAAGCTGGCTGCTTTGGTCCTGCGGGGTGGGACTGCTGCTTTTGGGTGGGTTGGTCGCAGCGCTGGTCATGCGCAGCAACCCGGATGTCGCGGCCAACTTGCCTGGTGGGGACAAACAACCGCCTGACACGGGCGCCTTCCCCTCGCCCAGGGATCCGGCGGAGCAGCGTGCGACCGTTCAACCGCCCCACTCGGTCAGTTCCAACCCGCAGGGCAACGCGTCGACCAACCGGCCGGTAACGCCCGAGCATATATCGCTGCCGCCGGGCGGTGAGAGCGTGGAGCAACAGGTAATACGCCTGGCGGCCCAATTGAAAGGCCGCGTTGTGCGTGCGCCGCGAGGGGGGCCCGTGGTGCGCGTCGACCTTGCCGGCCGCTCCGCAGCCGGGGGGGAAGTCCTGAAGTTGATCGGCCAGCTTTCAGAACTTCGCGACCTGGCGCTGAACGGTACGGGCGTTACAGACTCCGACCTGATGCACCTGAGCGCGCTGGCCAAGTTGGAGAAACTGCACCTTGGCGCCACAGCCGTATCCGACGATGGGCTGAAGTACCTCCAGCCGCTAGTAGCCTTACGCGATCTGCGGCTGCCGTTTACCCGGGTTACGGGCGCTGGGCTGGAGCATGTGGTCCGTTGCGAGCGGCTACAGGTGCTCGATCTGACCAGCGTCGAGCTGCGAGGCGGGCACGTGCAGCAGCTTGCCAGACTGCCACGGCTGCGAGAGTTGATTCTGAACCGTTGCACGCTGGATGCGCCCGACGTCGAGGCGCTGGCAGCCTTGCCCGCGCTGGAACGCCTGAGCCTGAACCGCGCCGTGGTGGCGGGGCAGGCACTCGAAAGGCTGGTGGGCCTGCGCACGTTGAAGTACCTGGATGTGCGGGGTATTTCCCTCGAAGAGGATACGCTGGCCGCCTTGCGCGACGGGCTGCGCGATGCTCGAGTGGATGCGGACCCGCCTGCGGTGGTGGCGCAACAGCAACCGCCAGATTCGCCAGCGCCGCCGCGGCGTGCCGCCATCCCTGACGACGCGACGGTGCAGCAAAACCGAGCCCTCGTCCGCAACGAGCTGTTTCGCGAAGAGTACGCGGCCGCCAAGAATGCCGCGGCCAAGCAGCAGCTTGCGCAGCAGTTGCTGGCCAAGGCCGAGCAAACCCAAGACGATCCGGCCAGCCGCTACGTGCTGCTGCTAGAGGCGACGCGATTGGCCGCCGAGGGAGGCGCGATCGAACTGCTGATGCGTGCCCTCGAGTTGTTGGTGGAGCAGTTCGAGGTGGATGCACCGGCCCTGCGGGCGGAAAGTCTGGCCGAGGCGGCGAAACATGCTAGCTCGCCGGAGGTGCGCGTGCAGTTGGCCGCCGCGGCGATGGACGCGGCAGAGTCTTGCGCGGGCGAAGGCCGCTTCCAGGAGGCGCGGGCGTTGCTTGTCGTGGCGCGCAACGCCGCCAACCGGGGAGCAGATGCCGAACGGAAGCGAGAGGTGGCGGCGCGGCTACGCGAGCTAGACGAAACGGAGGCCGCCTACGCTGCCGCCGAACAGGCGAAGCAGGCATTGCAAGCCAATCCGACTGATGCGGAGGCGCACCTGGCGATCGGCCGTTACCTCTGCCTGGTGCAAGGCGAGTGGGAACAAGGCCTGTCCCACCTGGCCACGGGCAGCGATGAAACGCTACGCGGCCTGGCAGAGCAGGAGGCCGCGCGGCCCGCTGCGTCCGACGCCCAGGCGGCCCTGGCAGATGCCTGGTACGAGTACTCCCGCAAGCAGCAGGGCCTGTTCCGCACGCGCGCGCAACAGCGGGCGGCGTTCTGGTATCGACAAGCCTTGCCCTCTGCCACGGGGCTGGTGAAAGACAAGATTGAACGGCGGCTGGCCGAACTGGGCGAATCGCACAGCGGCATTGCCACTGACGCCCTGGCGGTTGCCACGCGAGGCACGGTCGTGTACCTCTCGGATCTGCCCGAGATGAACGTGCAAACGGCCGAAGCCGCGCCATTCTCCAAGGGAACGATCCGCACCGGCTCCCGTTTGCGGCCTCGGACACTAGAGATCAAAGGTACAGAAAGCCCGCACGGGTTGGTTCTGGTCCCGCCATCCAGTGGCTACTCAACCGTCAGTTACCGCCTGAGCAAACGGGCGTCTCAATTCCGCGCCGAGGTGGGAATAGCAGATGGCGCAGGCAGGCCAGCTACGCCGGTCGCCTTTGAGGTATGGGGAGATGGGCGACGCCTGGCCGGACCTTTGGCCATGGACAGGACGGGCGTGACCGTCGCCGTGGCGGTCAACGTCGCTCGCGTGGAAGTGCTGGAGCTGCGCGTGCTTTGCCCAGGTGACAATCGAAATGCCTTGGCGGTTTGGATCGAGCCGCACGTGTTGCGCAAGTAGGCCGGGCGCAGCGGCGGCGACAAATCGCTTGGCAGAAGCGGGGGCAGGAGCCGAGTCCGTGCAGGCAGCGGCTGGGTTTTCTCGGGGCACCTGCACATTGTCCCGTGGCGGCACACCCCGCAGCGCCGCCTGAGCCGATTGCCCTGTAGCCGCCCGCTGGAAGGCGCAGCCACCGACCTTTTCGTCGGCTGGCAGGCGGCGTAGAATGCTGCCTCTTTAGGCTCAATGGCAACGCAAGGATTACCTCCCTTGATCCGTACGCACACCTGTGGCGAGCTGCGGCCCGAGCATGTAGGCCAGACGGTCACGTTGGCTGGCTGGGTGGACTCGTATCGCGACCACGGCCGCGGCCTGTTTGTCGATCTGCGAGACCGCTACGGCAAGACCCAGATCGTCTTTGCGCCCGACGCCGGCGAAGAGCTGCTCCAGCAGGCCCGCACGCTACGCGCGGAGTTCGTGGTTGCCGTTACGGGCAGCGTGGCCCTTCGGCCGGCCGGCACGGCCAATCTCAAGCTGCCCACCGGAGAGGTCGAGCTGCGTGCCCGCTCGCTGCGACTGCTCAACCCGAGCCTCACTCCACCGCTGCAACCTGGTGCCAAGGAGGTCCCCGGCGAAGACCTGCGCCTCAAATACCGCTATCTCGACCTGAGGCGTCCCGAAATGCAGCGCACGCTGATGCTGCGGCATCGCATCATCAAGACCATGCGCGACTACTTTGATGAGCACGGCTTCATCGAGATCGAGACGCCCATGCTCGGCCGCAGCACGCCCGAGGGCGCGCGAGACTACCTGGTACCCAGCCGCATCCATCCCGGCAAGTTCTATGCGCTGCCGCAGTCGCCCCAGCTCTACAAGCAGATCTTGATGGTGGCCGGCTACGACCGCTACGTCCAAGTGGCCCGCTGCTTCCGTGACGAGGATTTGCGCGCCGACCGCCAGCCTGAGTTCACGCAGCTCGATCTGGAGATGTCCTTCGTGGAGGCCGACGACGTGATGAACATGATCGACGGCCTGATGGCGCGGCTGTCGCAGGCGATTCTCAACCGCCCGCTGCAACTGCCGTTGCCGCGCATGACCTACGACGAGGCCATGGAACGCTTCGGGCATGACGCGCCGGATCTGCGCTTCGGCCTGGAGCTGGTCGATATCACCGACCTGGCAGCCGCCAGCGAGCTGCGCGTGTTTCGCGAAGCGGCTGCGGCCGGCCAGCGCGTCCGCGGCCTGAATGCGCCGCAGGCCGCAGCAAGCTATTCGCGCAAGGGCCTTGATGAACTGGCTGAGACGGCACGCAGCTTTGGTGCCAAGGGACTCGTGTGGTTCCGAGTAGAAGCTGGACCAACGCTCGCGTCTCCATCTGCCAAGAACCTCGGGCCGGGCATCGCAGCCCGCCTCATCGAACGGATGCAGGCCCAGCCGGGCGACCTGCTACTGTTCGTGGCTGACACCTTCGAGGTCACCTGCAAGGCGCTACACGGCCTGCGCAAACTGCTGGGAGAGACCCTAAAACTCTACGAGCCAGGCCACTTGCACTGCTCGTGGGTGGTCGAGTTCCCCATGTTTGCCCGTGATGAGGAAACGGGCGGCTGGACCGCCATGCACCACCCGTTTACCTCGCCACGGCCCCAGGATCTCGAACTGCTGGCCAGCGATCCGGGCCGCTGCCGCGCTCAGGCCTACGATCTGGTGATCAATGGGTACGAGGCGGGGGGCGGGACGATCCGCATCCACGATAGCAGCATCCAGCAGCAGGTGTTCGGCCTGCTGGGCATCGATGCCCAACAAGCCCGCCAGCGCTTCGGGTTCTTGCTCGATGCCTTGCAGTACGGTGCCCCACCTCACGGCGGCATTGCCCTCGGCATCGACCGCGTGGTCATGCTGTTTGCCGGCCTGGATAACATCCGCGATTGTATTGCCTTCCCCAAGACCCAACGCGCCACGGACCTGATGACCGAGGCGCCGGGCGAGGTCGAGCCACGGCAGCTCCAGGAGCTGCACGTGCGCGTCGTTACGTAGGCCGACCGTCGGGCCATACGGCTCGTGTGTCGCCTGCACGGCCGAGCGGTGCGGCATAGGCCTGGGAGGTGAGGGCGCTTGGCAGCGGAGATCGCCGGTGATCTCAGAACCCGCCGAAGCCTCCAAACCCGCCCCCGCCGCCGCCAGCACCGAAGCCTCCGAAGCCCGCGCCGGCGCTTTGCCCTGTCTGGCCGGTCACGAAATTGAACGTGTTCACCTCCGTGACGCCAGTGAACTGAGGGAAGGGGGTGACTCGCACATAGCGTCGGTCAGCGGAGATTACGGCGATGGCCGACATCATCGCACCTTTTGGCACCGACCGGATCACCGGCATATACCCGACGGCCCCGGCTACCGGTTGCAGCGGATCGCCGAAGGGAATTCCCAGGCGGCGGCGCTGGGCGGCCGCAAAGCTGGCGGCCACGCGGGGGTCTGCCAGCACGTTAAGCTGTTGTGCCAGGATTTCGCGCCCCACGGCCAGGCCATCCGCAACATCGTTGGCGAGTTGAACCTGGGCCAGGGCCTCCGCACGCCGGCCGTTCGGCAGGTCGAAGATGGCAACGGCCTCGTCCTCCACCAGTTGCACTTTCTTGGTCAAGCGGCGGGCATCCTTGGAGTTGTAGTTCCAGTAGATGTCGATGGTGACGCGATCAGCGGTCACCTTGCCCCACACGCGCCGGACCAGCACGCGATAATCTCCGCTAAAGCCCTGGGGACAAACATAGGCTTCCATCGAGGCGCGCGTGCCGGCCGGGCCCTGCGGGATGAAGCTGTCTCCCAGCATCACGCCGCCGCCGGCGGTGCGGGGGTTGCGATACGAACACACCGTGCCGCTGGGCTCTTCGACCTCCAGGTCGATGTCCGCGTCGCCAGTCCAGGAAACCACCACCACACAGTCTCGCACCAGGGCCTCGTCCAGGGCTCGTTCGTAATCGTCCGCCTCCTGCTTGCGCCCGTCGGAACGCAGCCGTTCCAGCGTGGCAGCCGCCACGTCATAAGCTTGCTGCCACAGCGAGACATGCTCCTTGGGCCAGGCCTGGCCGAGCACGCCGATCGTGGCCCAGCGGATGCCGGCCAGATCATCGAGACGCTGTGCTATTCTGAGACCCTGGACATACGCCTCGGCCCGCGTAGGCTCCATTTGGGCTGCCTGCTGACAGAGCTTCAAGGCACGGGCAGAGAGTTCCAGCCGGTCCAGATACTGGGCGAGATACAACAGATCGATGGACGTGGCTCCATAATCGATGGCAGACATCAACGCTCGCTCAATGTCGGCCCGCGAGCGGCCGGCAGCTTCCATGGCCAGGCCCAGCCCTTCGTACATCCAGGGCTGGCCTTGGCCGTGGCGCAACGCCGCGTGGATCAGTGCTACCACGTGATCGAAACGCTCGTCCCGCATCAGTTGCCGGGCCGTCTCTCGCACCACGGCGGCCGGAACGGGCGGGTCGCTATGCTGTGCGAAGTAATCGTTCCATACCTGGTCCGGGTAGGCCCCGGCCGGAATCGAGATCAGGCTGCGCACGCCGGGTACCATCCGTCCCACCAGCACGAGGCAGCGAAGGCGGAATTGGCGACTAGGCCCATCAGCACGGCCACGACCGTTACAAGCAGAGCGACCTTCCTCCTAGACACTACCGGGTCCCCCCTTCATGCTGTTGTACGCGCCTCTGACTGCCCCGTGACCATATTCTGCCCTGCCTACCATGTTCCTCCTCTCTCCTGGCCTCGAGCCCGCTCTCTTCCGCGCTCTCCATGGCATGTGAACCCGCGCCGAAAGAGCCGTGATGGTTTCCTCGGCCCACGGTGAGTGAGCCCAGGAGAGGAAGGCCTTATCGTCTCCAATCCGGCTCTCGGTCCAGCGCGGGCTGGAGGCGGCCACGACGGGCCAGTCGGTCGTCCCGGTCAGGGTCGCCGCCGCCGCAGCACCGGGGGGTCAGGTTGTGAGCCCCAGCCGGGCGGCCAGCCAGTCCATCTCGGTGGCGAGTGCGGCGGCCCACACCGCGAAGTTGTGGCCGCCGCGAACCTCCGTGTAGGTCACGTCCATCCCCGCCTGCCGGGCGGCGTCACAGGCTTTACGGATCGACGGTTTGAGTTCGTCGTCGTGGCTACCGACCACGAAGACACCGGCCGAGCGGGGATAGTGATGTTCGGCAAGCAGATCGAGGGGATTGACCCGAGTGAACGCGGCCTGATTGCCTCCGAACGCGGCGTCCAGGGTGCGTTGATGATCACCGAGGGTGGGCTCCGGGTCTCCGGAGAGGTCCAGGAACGTCGGATATGTCTGGGGGTAGTTGGTGGCCATCTGCAGCGCGCAGGTTCCGCCCAACGACAGGCCGCCGATCGCCCACCCGCCGGGGTCGGGGTCGACCTGAAGATGGGCCTTGGTCCAGGCGGGCACGTCCTCGGCGAGGTAGGTTGCGGCATTTCCGAGTGGCGAATCGACGCAGAGCGGGTTTCCCCAGGTCGACCCGGTCGCGTCGGCGACCACCACGACGGGTCCGAGCCCGCCGTGGTCGCGGGCGTAGTTGTTCATGGTGGTGCCCAGCCTGCCTCCGGTGAGCCAGTCTCTGGGCTGGCCGGGTTGACCGGCCAGGAGGACGAGAACCGGTAGCTGCGGTCGTGGATCGCTGAAATAGGCCGGAGGAAGGTAAATTTCGGCGCGCCGAGCGGAGAACCGGGAACGGTCCCCGGGGATGGTCACCGAGGTAATCTTGCCAGAATGCGGCATGTCCGCCGGCGGCGTCCAGACGGATTCGAGGGGTCGGCCCGCGATCGGTGTCGGTACGGGCGGGGGAACTGCCTGGAAGTCGATGCGGGTCACATGCTCGAACCCCAGGGCTGCGCCGACCGTGGGGTAGGCCGCGAAGAACAGGTTGACCTGTACTGCGC
>JAIMBC010000055.1 GCA_023511675.1 Pirellulales bacterium | reverse complement strand
GGCGACAACAAGCCCGAGTGGATGGTGCTGGACGTGATCCCCGTTATCCCGCCCGATCTGCGCCCCCTGGTGATGCTGGACTCGGGCAATTTCGCCTCCAGCGATCTCAACGACCTCTACCGCCGGATCATCAACCGCAACACGCGGCTGAAAAAGCTGATCGACCTCAATGCTCCCGAGGTGATCATCCGCAACGAAAAGCGCATGCTTCAGCAATCGGTCGATGCGCTGTTCGACAACAACCGCTGCAAGCGGCCCGTGCTGGGCTCCAGCAACCGCCCGCTCAAGTCGCTCACCGACATGATCAAGGGCAAGCAGGGGCGGTTCCGCGAGAATCTGCTGGGCAAGCGGGTGGACTACTCCGCCCGCAGCGTGATCGTGGTGGGGCCCACGCTCCGCCTGCACCAGTGCGGCCTGCCCAAACGCATCGCCCTGGAGCTGTACCAGCCCTTCATCATTCGCCGGCTCAGGGAGCTGGGCCACGCCGATACCATCAAAAGCGCGAAGAAGATGCTGGAGCGCCGCGATGAGCAGGTGTGGGACATCCTGGAGGATGTGATCCGCAATCACCCCGTACTGCTGAACCGCGCGCCCACCCTGCACCGCATGGGGATCCAGGCCTTCGAGCCGATCCTGGTAGAAGGCAACGCCATCAAGCTGCACCCGCTGGTCTGCAAGGGGTTCAACGCCGACTTCGACGGCGATCAGATGGCCGTGCATCTCCCCCTCTCCATCGAGGCCCAGGTCGAGGCCCACACGCTGATGATGTCCATCCACAACATCTTCAGCCCGGCCAACGGCTCCCCCATCATCAGCCCCTCCCAAGACATCGTGATGGGCTGCTACTACATGACCATGGAACTCGCCGGCCGCAAGGGAGAGGGGATGGTCTTCGGCTCGCTGGAAGAGGTGCACCTGGCCTATGCCCTGGGCAAGGTCGATACCCACGCACGGGTCAAGGTCCGTCTCCCGCATAACCGCCGCGAACGAAAGGAAGGGGAGCAAGACTCCCCCCCCGGTGCGGTGATCGAAACCACCGTCGGCCGCGTGATGTTCAACGACTGCCTGCCGGCCGGTATGCCGTTCTACAACACCCCCATGCGCTCCAGCGAACTGGCCCGCGTGATTTCCGATTGCTACCAGATGCTGGGAAGGCGGGCCACCATCGAGCTGCTGGATAACATGAACCGCACCGGCTTCCGGGAAAGCACCCGCAGCGGCCTCTCCTTCGCCACCGACGATCTGATCACCCCCTTCAGCAAGGCCAAGATCATCGCCGAGGCCGAGAAGAAGGTCCTCAAGCACCAGCGCGAGTACCAGCGCGGCATGATCACGGACGGCGAACGCTACAACCAGGTGCTGGACGCCTGGACGGACGCCCACCAGAAAATCACCAAGGAGATGATGGCCGAACTAGAGAAGGATCGCGGCGACCGGCAGCCCACACGCCGCCGGCCAGGCTACGTGAATCCCATCTTCCTCATGGCCCACTCCGGCGCCCGCGGCGGTGTCGAGCAGATCCGGCAGCTTTCCGGCATGCGCGGCTTGATGAGCAAACCCTCCGGCAAGATCATCGAGACGCCCATCAAGGCCAACTTCCGCGAGGGCCTCACCGTGCTGGAATACTTCAGCTCCACGCACGGCGCCCGCAAGGGCCTGGCCGACACGGCCCTCAAGACCGCGGACTCCGGCTACCTCACCCGCAAACTGGCCGACGTGGCCCAGAATGTGGTGGTGACCATGCACGACTGCGGCACCACGCAAGGCGTCACCAAGGGCGTCGTGTACCGCGGCGAGAAAGTGGAAGTCCGCCTGGCTGACTCGATCCGCGGCCGCGTCAGCCGCAATAACATCGTCAACCCCATCACCGACGAGCCGATCGTGCGTGAGAACGAGCTGATCACCCCCGAGATCGCTCGCAAAATCGAGGAGCTGGGCCTGGAAAAGATCCAGGTGCGCAGCCCCATGACGTGCGATGCACCGCTGGGCGTGTGCCGGCTGTGCTACGGGATGGACCTCTCCACGGGCGCTTTGGTGGAGGAAGGGATGGCGGTGGGCATCATTGCCGCCCAAAGCATTGGCGAGCCTGGGACGCAGCTTACCATGCGCACCTTCCACATCGGCGGCGTGGGCCAGCGCGCCCTGGAAGAGCGCGAAATCCGTGCCAGGCGAGAGGGTACGGTCCAGTTCATCCGCCTCAAGGCCGTACGCAACGACGAAGGCAATCAGGTCGTCCTCTCCCGCAACGGCGAAATCGCCCTGCTGGACCCCAAGGGCCGCGAGCTGGAGAAATACGAAGTGCCCGTCGGTGCCATGCTGCTGGTGCAAGAGAACCAGTTGGTGAAGCCTGGCACCATTGTCTGCCAATGGGACCCCCACCACGTACCCATCCTGGCCGAGGTGGGCGGCCGCGTCCGCTATGAGGACCTCCGCGAGGGCGAAACCCTGCGCCTGGAAAAGGACCCCAGCGGCCACGTCCGCAAGGTGGTGATGGAGCACAAGGGCAATCTGTATCCCCAGATCGTGATCGAGGACGAACACGGCAAGACGCTCGATTACCAGTACCTGCCCGAAAAGGCCTACATTGAGGTCAACGAGGGCGAAA
Source organism: Pirellulales bacterium (assembly GCA_023511675.1). Classification (GTDB taxonomy): domain Bacteria; phylum Planctomycetota; class Planctomycetia; order Pirellulales; family JAIMBC01; genus JAIMBC01. The sequence continues at coordinate 22,776 of JAIMBC010000055.1, read as the reverse complement.
TCGTCTCCGCCGGCAAGCTGCTGGCCAAGCACCCCCGCGAGGTCTCCGGCACGCAGGACATTACCGGCGGTCTGCCGCGCGTGACCGAGATCTTCGAGGCCCGCAAGCCCAAGGATCCCGCCGTGATCGCGGAAATCGACGGCACGGTCGTATTGATCGACAAGGAACGCCGCGGCCGCCACACGATCACCGTCCGCAGCGAGACTGGCCTGGAACGCGAGCACCTCGTGCCCCACGGCAAGCACCTCCGCGTCCACAAGGGAGACTTCGTGCGGGCCGGCGCCGCCTTGGTGGACGGCCCGCTGGTGCCGCACGAAATCCTCCGCATCTCGGGCGAAGAGGCCGTGCAGGACTACCTCGTCCGCGAGATCCAGAGCGTCTACCGCAGCCAACGCGTGGACATCGACGATAAGCACATCGAGATCATCGTCGCCCAGATGCTGCGCAAGGTTCGCATCGACGACGTGGGAGATACCACGCTGCTGCCCGGCAATGTGATGGACAAGTTCGAGTTCCGCGACTGCAATAAGCGGCTCGCCAACTGCGTGAAAATCACCCACAAGGGCGACAGCGACTATGCCGTGGGCTCCATCGTTCCCAAGGACACCCTGGAACACACGAATGCCCAGATCGAGGCCCTTGGCGGCGAGCCGGCCAGGGGAGTAAAGCCCAAGCCGGCCAAGGCCAGCACGCAACTGATGGGCATCAGCAAGGCCGCCGTGCAAAGCGCCAGCTTCATCTCCGCGGCCAGCTTCCAGGAAACGACCAAGGTGCTCACCGAAGCCGCACTGGCCGGCAAAATCGATAGGCTGGTCGGCCTCAAGGAGAACGTTATCCTGGGACACCTGATCCCCGCCGGCACCGGCTTCAAGACCTACCAAGAAGCTGAGGTCCGGGTCCGGCCTCAGGCCCTCAAGGAACTCGCCAGCGAGCCGGAGCGGATCATGGCCCGCAGCTTCCCCCTGCTGGAAGCCGCTGCCCAGGACGACAACGGCGCTTCCAAGAAGCAGCCCTCCGGCAAGGCCGACAGCATGGATGCCCTCGCCGGCAAAGAGGGCGAATAGCCCGCTGCCCCTGTCACCCTAAGATCGCCCTCAAGCGGCTCGGCGGCCATCGAAGCAATCGCTTAGCCACGTGCCCTCGGGCGGCCGCACTGGCCGGCCATCTCCCATCCCCGGCGGCACGTGACGGCAATTGCCGCGCACCCTGTGGCGACGAAAGCCCGGCAGGCGGCTGAGGAGATGCCCCCCCCCAACAGGAGGGTATCCCTCCACCACGCCATTCTTGACGGCATTCGCGGCTCGCGTGCGGGGCTGGAAAAACTGCCAGTACACGCCAGCGCGCTGGAGCGGGCAGCCCAGGGTGCGCGTGTGCGACCCTACGTTATGATGTGCCACCGCTACGCAGTTGGGAGGCGGGTGGACGTGAAGGACCACTATCTGTTTCAACCGCCGCGCTGCCGGTAGCTGAACCCCCATCATCTGATCCGTAACCTGAGCGTGGTCGTATTGCTTGCCCGAAGCAAGCTCGCTCACCAAGGTACGAGGCCGCGCTCCGGAGCGGACTGCCTCGCTGCCGTCCCGTGCACGAGGCTTCAAGCTGCCCAGCGCGCCGGCCCTCTTTCAAGTTCAGGCGAGGGTGCGCAGTTGGGACGCTGGGCCCAGTCGCCCCTAAGTGTGCGTTTTCCTTGGCGTTGGGGGGGGGACGGGTATCCCCAAAGAGCACAGAAGCGGCCCTCGAAGATTCCGGCACCTCGAACGACCGACGCGGACGTAAGCATCCACCCCACGGCCAGCCTTTGCCGTGCCCGCTTTCTCACGCCAAGCTCTGCCACCACGAGTGGCCCTTTGCCTGCTACTGATCGCGGCGAGACGCCGCACCTACGCGATGCGGCACTCCTGCGACCGCACTTATAGAGCATGGCGTTCCTCCTACCGATTCGCAAAGGCTTGTCAAACATCCTGCAAGAAGATTTTTCTGCCAGTCGCAAAGCCTGGCGCGAACAGGAGTTGCGGCATGAACGCAGGCGACGTGTGGCGGAGGGAGACGCCGCCCGCGCCCAACGTAGGGACGGGGCGACGGCCCGCTCGTCTGGAAGCCCCGGAAGCGAGAAGGCGCGGCGTACTGCCTTTCGAGGCGCGCCTGGGGACAAGCACTTAGGGCTCTAGGTCGTGTGGCAGTAGGCGGAGGCAGGAGCCTCCATGCAGTGCGTTCCCAAGCAGGAGGCGGAGAGCAAGACGAACGGCCTCCGCGCGGCGCGCGATACGCGAAAGCCTCCCAGCGATCGATCGTTCCTCACTTTGCTTGTGGGGTGCCCAAAGCTCCGTGCCTTGGCAGCGTGGCGGAGCCCGCGACGCGCCGGTTGCTCCTGGGTGCGAGGCAACCCTTGCCGCGTGACACGCCACGACCAGCCGCAGCCCGAACACCACGCGTTCGCGCGAGCATAGGCCGGTCTGAGCGTTCGTGCGTGTCCCTCCCCAGCTCACGCCGCCTTGCAGCGGAGAGTGGCCGAGATTGTGGCGGAAGGCGATGCGCATCCCGTGTCGGTCGGTGTGGTCGACGAGACGAGCTGAACAAAGAAAGGTGACAAGACGCCAGGCGTGCAGCGTCAGTACTGCGGCTCGGTGGGGAAGCGGGACAACGGCATCGTCACGGTTCATCTGGGATATGCGGCGGGCGAGTTCCACTGCCTGCTCGACGGAGAGCTGTATCTCCCCAAGAGTTGGGACGCGCTTCGCTGCCGCAGCCGGGAGGCAGGCATTCCCGACGAGGTGGTGTATTGCCCCAAGACGCACATCGCCTTGGAACTCTACCACCGGGCCGTGGCGAACGGGGTCCGCTTGGAGTGGCTGACGTTCGACGAGGGGTACGGCGGGAAGCCCGAGTTGTTGCGAGGGTTGGAGTCCCGGGGGCAGAAGTGTGGGGCGGAAATCCCCAGGAACTTCATGGCATGGATCGAGCCAGGGCAAGTAACCACCCGGCCCTTTCGCTGCAAAGGGTGAGCAAGGGGGCGAAGGACGCCGCGGCTGGTGGCTGGCAGCCCACGACCGAGGACCGTCGCAGCGTTTGGCCCAATCGCACCCGGCATTGGCTGTGATCACGCGCAGCAAAAAGGGGGCCAGGGCTGGACGACGTGGCGTGTCAAGGACACGAACAGGGGACCGGTGATGTGGCACGCGAAGCACGCGCTGATTTATATCGCCGACGAGGGACGGCTGCCGCAAGGCCCGTACCATCTTCTGGTCTGCACGCACGCCTTGATGGATGAGGAGGAATAGTTCCTGCGCAACGCTCCTGTGGGAGCCTTGCTACGTGTGGGCTTCTCGCGGTGGCGGATCGAACGCTGCTTTGAGGACGACAAGAGCGAACTCGGGCTGTGGGAGGGTCGGCGCTGGCTGGGCCTGAAACGGCATCTGATCCTTACCACGGTGAGTTACCTGTTCCTCGCCGAGACAGACAAGCGGCTCAGGAAAACAAAATCGGGAGTGGACCGTGTGCCAGGTGCGGGACGCGACCGACGCGCTCGTTCGTGGGCTGCAGCTTGACCAACAGCAACGCCAGCGGCTGTATCAGCGCCCGTTGTAACCGGTTGCCCAGCGCATCGCCTATTACCAGCGCTGCAGCGCCCCGCCCCGCCACTACCACCGCCAACGCAGGAGCACGCGCCCTGAACCGGCGAGGCATTCACGTCGGCGCCCTCCCCCGCTGCGTCAAGGATACGAGGTGGCGCTGTAGTACTAACCGCTGCAACCGGACCTGGTTCCCCCTCGGAGGAACCAGGTAAGCCTACCCCCTACCACCAACTCTAGAACCAGATGTGCGCATCTTGACAGAGGCTACCAGATCTCGAATTGCCAGCTTCGCCATTCGGCCTCAGGCAATCAGCTCGTGCACCACGCGGCCTGCCACGTCGGTCAGGCGCATGTCTCGGCCGCCGTGAAAATACGTCAGCAGCTCATGGTTCAGGCCCATCAGGTGCAAGATGGTAGCGTGCAGGTCGTGCACGTGCACCTTGTTCTCCCGCGCGGCGTAACCGAACTCGTCGGTAGCGCCATAGGCCTGGCCGCCACGAATTCCCCCGCCGGCCATCCACATGCTGAAGCCGCGCGGATTGTGGTCGCGCCCTCCCTGCGTGCCCTGGCTGGTGGGAGTACGGCCGAACTCGCCGCCCCACACGACCAGCGTTTCATCTAGCAAGCCCCGGCGCTTGAGATCCGTGAGCAGGGCATAGATGGGCCGGTCGGTTTCGGCACAGTGCAGCTCATGATTGGCGTTGACGTTGCCGTGGGCATCCCAGTTCTCGTCGTTGTGGCCGCCGCCGGAGTAGACCTGCACGAATCGCACGCCGCGTTCGATCAACCGACGGGCCATCAACAGCCGCGTTCCAAACGGCTCGGTGGTGGGGTTGTCTAGGCCGTACAGGGCCTGGGTTTCGGCCGTCTCTTGCGAGAGATCGACGGCCTCCGGCGCGTGCACTTGCATGCGAAAAGCCAGTTCGTAGGTGGCCAGTCGAGCCGCCAGTTCATCTTGGCGGGAGATGACCGCCGGGGAGAGGTCGTCAAGCCGCGCCAGCAGGTCGAGCTGCTCGCGCTGTTGGGCGCGACTGAGGCCTCCTGGCGGAGAGAGGTCGATGAGCGGATCGCCTGTGGTACGGAATTGGGTTCCCTGGTACGCCGCCGGCATGAAACCAGCCCCCCAGTTGGGCGCCCCGCCGATGGGTCCGCCACGAGGGTCCAGGAACACCACAAACGCCGGCAGATCCTGATTCTCGGTGCCCAGGCCGTAGCTCACCCAGGAGCCCAGACTGGGATGGCCCTGCCGGATGAATCCGGTATTCATCTGCAACAGGCCCGAGCCGTGGGCAAAGCTATCGGCGTAACAAGAGCGGATGATGGCCATGTCGTCGGCGCACCGCCCGAGCATCGGGTAGAGGTCGGAGATCTCGAGACCGGACTGGCCGCAGCGAAGGAAGGCGTGCTTGGCACCCATCAGGTTGCCTGGGTTGCGGACCTTGAATAGCGGGTCGGCATCCAGGTTGGGCATCGGTTCTCCCGTGCGGCGGGCCAGCTCCGGCTTGGGGTCGAACAGATCCACCTGGCTTGGGCCGCCGTACATGAAGAGAAAGATGCACGAGCGCGCGCGGGGGGCAAAATGGGGCTGCTTGGGCGCCAGGGGATTGAGCGGCGCGGCATGTACGGCGTTGCCGAAGAAGCCATCGTGCCCCAAGAGCCAGGCGAGAGCGGTGCCCACGAATCCCCCCCCTGCATCCCAGATGAACTCGCGGCGTGTGCGGCCGCAGGGGGTCAGCCGTCTTGTGCCAGTGATGGTCGACTCGCGTTGCTCGGGCATACGAACACGTCCCTAGTGCAGGTAGACAAATTCGTTCGTGTTGAAGAGGACGAGGCACAGTCCTCGCAGGGCCGCGGCCGTGGCGGCGTCTGCCGCATCCGCCGAGACGGCCGAGGCTCGGGCATTGCCCGTGGAGGGAGGCGGTGCGCTGTTTGCCCCGCCGAAGAAGGCCCGCTGCCGCTGCAAGAAGTCCAGTACCGCCTCGAGTTCGGCGGCTGTGGGGGGGCGGCAGAGGGTAAGCTGGAAGGCGCGTTCGATGCGGGCAGCATCGCGTTCGGGGCCTCCTGGCAGCTCTTGCATCAGTCGGGCAGCAAAGGCGCTTGCCTGCTTTTGCACGAACTCGCCGTTGAGATAGGTAAGCGCCTGGGTGGCCACGGTCGAGACCAGGCGCTGCTCGCAGGCGTTATTCGTATCGGGAAAATCCAGCACCTCCAGTTCCGGTACCAGGAGCGTGCGCTTGACGAACACATAGATGCTGCGGCGAGCGGCCTGGTGCGGGTCGGAGACGGTCCAGCCATTGCCTGGCCGTGACTGTCCCGCCAGCACGGCTGGGGAGATCTTTGGAAACACGCTGGGACCGCCGCGGGCGCGATTCAAGCTGCCGCTGGCGTACAAAATGCAGTCGCGCACCGCCTCTGCTTCCAACCGGCGGGCCTCGAAGCGCGTCAGCCGGTTGTTGTTCGGATCCGCCTGCAATACTTCTTCCGAGGCACACGATGCCATCTGGTAGGTGCTCGAGAGCACCATCAGCCGGTGCATGTGTTTGATGCTCCAGCCGCAGGCCACGAACTCGCTGGCCAGCCAGTCGAGCAGTTGGGGATGGGTGGGCAGTTCTCCCATCACGCCAAAGTCGTTTTCGCTGCCCACCAGGCCGTCTCCAAAATGATGTTGCCAGATACGGTTGACCATCACGCGGGCTGTGAGCGGATGATCGGGTTGCACCAGCCAGCGCGCGAGGGCCAGGCGGCGGCCCGAGGTGCGTGCGGTGGGTTCGGGCGGCGGCGGAGGGCGGTCCACCAGAATGGCTGGCAGGCCAGGCTGCACCTCAGCCAGCGGTTGTTTGGGATCGCCGCGAGCCAGCAGGTGCGTGGCCGGCGGCGTGCCTTCCTCATACCAGACGTAGGCGCGTGGCGGCTCGGGCGGGCGGAGAGCGCGGAGGTCTTCCAGCTCGCGCTGGAGGCGGTCCAGTGCAGCTCGCTCTTCTGCGGAGGCGTGCTGTTCGATGATCGCCTTGGCGCGGCCGCGGTACTTGGCTGCCAGTTCGCGTTGCGCTTCCGATCGTTGCCCAGGCTCGGCGGTCAGGGCGGCCAACGCCTCGTCTGGGAGGCCGTCGTCTCCGGGGGTGGCGGTCAGCAGTCCTGCCTCCGCCAGCCGGCGGCAGATGCTCCACTCTTGCTGATCCAGCGCCGTGCGGGCCGCGGCCGTGCGGGCCGCCAGTTCGTCGGCCTGCTGTTGGTAGGCGGCCAGTTCTGCCGGCGTACCCACGAAGCGGTCCAGGTCGGTGCGGCCGTCTTGCGGCCGTTTGAGCGGGGCGAAGACCGCTAGCAGGCGGTAGTAGTCTTGCTGGGTAAAGGACTCGAACTTGTGATCATGGCAGCGGGCGCAGCGGATGGTCTGGGCAAGGAACGTCGAGGCGGTTACGCCCAGCACGTCGTCGAGCTGGTCGAAGCGATCCACCTCGGGATCGGCCGGCTCGTCATCCCACACGCCCAACCGCAAAAACGTGGTGGCGATCTGCGTCTCGGCATTCGTGTCGGCCAGCTCGTCTCCGGCAAGCTGCTCGATCACAAACCGGTCGTAGGGCTTGTCCTGCTGAAATGCCTGGATCACATAGTCCCGATAGCGCCAGGCGTTGGGCTTGGCACCGTCTCGCTCATAGCCGTTGCTCTCCGCGTACCGAACCACGTCCAGCCAGTGGCGGGCCCAACGCTCGCCGTACTCGGGGCGCGAAAGCAGTTCCTCCACCACCAGGGAGAGTGCCTCGCGCGAGGAGTTCTCGAGAAAGGCCTCGACTTCCGTGGGGGTCGGCGGCAGGCCGATCAGGTCGAGGTAGACGCGGCGCAACAGCGTGCGGGCATCAGCCGGAGGAGCCGGCTGCAAGCCGTGACGCTCCAGGTCTGCCAGCACAAATGCATCCACCGGGCTCTGAACCCACTCCGTGCGCTGCACTTCCGGCAGCGGCGGCCGCACCACCGGCAGGAACGCCCAGTGGTTGCGCTCGGCTTCGTCGAACTGGTGGCGGCCGTATGCCTGTGCCGCATCTGCCTGTGCCGCATCTGCCTGTGCCGGCGCGGACGCGTCGGCCGCCACAGGCCCCTGTGGTGCGGCGCTGTTTGCCACCGCCCCAGGTGCGACGGACGCCGCCGCTGCGCCCGACTCCCCTGCCACGGCCTCCGCCAGAGCGGGCCTCTCGGCCGCGGCAGCCGCCTCTGCGGTCGGGGGCGCCGCTAACGCCTGTACCACTCCGCCGAGCAGCAGGACCGCCAGGCTCATGCCGCCTTTAGCCACGGCCGCAAGCAGCAGGCCGCTTCCCCGCGCGCAACATAGGTCGCGAGTCGCTCGTTGCATGGCTCTGTTTGAGAAGTTGGTTGGCGGGTGCCCAAGCGCCTCACGCCTGGACCGCCTTCCAGCATACCATACTCGCTCCATAGATCAATCCGCGCCGATCTGTGCGGCCGGAGTCGCCGCCGGCCTGCGGCTTGAACGGGGGGTGCTGGCCGTCCACGCCTCTGCGTCGTCAATCGCCTCGTCTCGCTAGCGCCGGTATGCCGGCGGCTTGGGGTCCAGGAGGTTCAGCAGGGCGTCCTTCATGGCAAAGGCGCAGAACACGTTGCCCAGCGGGTTGTAGTGGCCAATAAAGTAGCGGGCCAGGCATTCATCTGTGCTGCCGCGGTAGCGTGCCGCATCCTGGGCGTGTGCCTGCATCAGGTCGACATATGGCACGCCCAGGGCATCGAGGCGATCGACGAGGGCCTGGTCGAACCGCTTTGCCGTCTCAATGAATTGCCTGAGCGTGGAGGCACCGTAGGAGAGCACAAACAGTACCTGCTGGCGGTGGGCCTGGGCGAACGCGCGCAGGCGGTCGATGATCCTGGTAGTGGCGAAGATGGCTGGCCGCATCAGCCGCTCGTCGTCGTAGTCGGTGGGCGGCACGGGTTGGCCGCTTGCGCGGCGCGCGGCGAGCAGCACGCGGTGGCGCAGGGCGAAGTCTTGCGCGAACAGTTCGTAAGCGTGGCCCAGATCGCACAGGCGGTACACGCTCTCCGGCGTGGGGCATGGGTTGGGCCGATCGGCAATCTGGCCCTCTGCCATGTCTACCGCCACGTGCGGCACCGTGGGGTTGATCAACTTGGGGTTGACGCCGAACTTGAGCCGTTGCCAGCCGCGCAGGTTGCGTGCGTGATCGTCATCAAAAATTTTTGAACACAATGTAGCGGGCCGGCGCGCGCTGCCCCTCGGCACGCTCTCATCAAGCAAATGCGTCCAAAAAAGCCCCGATCGCGGTCCAAGCGTCGCCGTGCGGCACGCACTCCAGACCCACCGCCCCGCCGTAGCCGCACTGACGCAGCACGGCGGCAATGCTACGGTAGTTGATCTCGCCCGTGCCAGGCTCGTGGCGTCCCGGCACGTCGGCCACGTGGATGTGCCCAATGCACTCCAGGTTCTCGGTAATCGTCTGGATCAAGTTCCCTTCCATGATCTGCACGTGGTACACGTCGTACAGAACGCGCAGCCTGGGGCTGCCCACGCTCCGTACCAGGTGAAAGGCCTGGGCAGACTGCGCCAGCGTGTAGCCGGGATGATCGACCTTCGTGTTCAGCGGCTCGAGCAACAGAGTGATGCTTTGCTTCTCCGCCTCCTCCGCTGCTACATGAAGCCCCTCGATCAGGCTGCGCGTGCGTGCTTCGCTTGCCAGCGGCCGGGAAGGCGCGAGCGGGATGCCGCGTGCATCGACCGCGTCGCTCAGCAGCGTCAATCGAGGGCAGCCCAGCCGCTGCGCGCAGGCCATGCTCTGCCGCAGCTCTGCCAGAAACACCTCGCGCTCGCCCGGGTCCACCAGCCCATGTGCCCGATTGCCGCAGAAGAGTTCCAGCGTGCAACCGGCTGATTGCAGTGCCGCCGCCACCCGTTCGACATCTTGGGCAGACAGCCCCCACAGCTCCATGCCCGTCACACCAGCGGCGGCGATGGCCGCAAACCGCCCCTCCAGCGGCCGATCGGCAAACATCGTCTCGGCACATACCGTAAGCTGCATGGCAGACCAGCTCCACGCCACCGTGCAGGTTATAGCTCGCTGCGGGCGCTGCCGCAATCGAGCGAGTCGAGGAGCCACACCACCGAGTAGCTCCACTTGGCTCCCACAGCGTCGTCCAGCCTGCCAGGATCCTGCAACCGACGGCGCCCGTCCAGGTCTCGACGCTAGAATCGACCACCGCATGGGCACGCCCAGCCCACCTGACGCCTCTCGCCCCCCTGTGATGCGAGCATCCCCGTGAACCAGCCTACCTTTGTTATCCACCTGGAAAGCGCCCTCGACGGCACGCGGCTGGATGCCAACTTGCCGCACACCATGCACCGCGAACGGCCTCTATGGGTGCGCTACGATCTCGCCGCGGTCCGCCGCGCGTTCCGCAAGGAGATGTTACGGCACAGGCCACACACCATGTGGCGCTATGCCGAGCTGCTGCCCGTCGCTATGGCAGAAGCCGTATCGCTGGCAGAGAACATGACGCCCCTCGTGCCCTGTCCCAGGCTCGCGACCCATTTTGGCCTGGCAGCCGACTGCCTGTGGATCAAAGACGAATCGCGTCTGCCCACGGGCAGTTTCAAGGCCCGCGGGCTGGCCATGGCCGTGAGCATGGCCCGTCGGTTCGGCATTCGGCGGCTGGCCATTCCCACGGCGGGCAACGCGGGTGGGGCTCTGGCGGCTTACGCCGCGCGGGCTGGCATCGAGGCGTTTGTGTTCATGCCTGCCGATACACCGCTGGTCAACCAGCTTGAGTGCAAGCTGTGGGGGGCCAGGACGTACCTGGTGGACGGGCTGATTACCGATTGTGCCCGGATCGTCCGCGAGGGCCGGGAGCGATTGGGGTGGTTCGATCTGTCCACGCTGAAGGAGCCGTATCGGCTGGAGGGAAAGAAGACCATGGGGCTGGAGCTGGCCGAACAGTGCGGCTGGCGGCTGCCTGAGCTGATTCTATATCCCACGGGCGGCGGCACGGGTTTGGTGGGCATGTGGAAGGCATTCGAGGAGCTGGCGGAGCTGGGATGGCTGGAAGAGGAGCGTCGGCCGCGGCTGGTGGCGGTGCAGTCGGATGGCTGTGCGCCGCTGGTGCGGGCCTTTGAGGCGGGAGAACGCTTTGCCCGGCCGTGGGAGAACGCGAGCACTGCGGCCAGCGGACTGCGCGTGCCCGCGGCCGTGGGAGACTTCATGATCCTTGATGCCATCCGGGCCAGCGGCGGCACGGCCATCGCCGTGCGGGAGGCGCGCCTGACGGAGTGGATGCGGCTGGTAGCACGCCTGGAAGGCATCTCCCTTTGCCCCGAGGCGGCGGCCTGCGTGGGGGCGCTGGAGATTCTGGGAGCCCGAGGCATGACCAGGCCAAGCGAGCGTGTGGTGCTGTTCAACACGGGGGCCGCCCAGAAGTATGTCGAGGTGCTGGCGGCGGAATTGCCGCGGATCGCGGATCCCTCCCGCGTGGACTGGGATCAGCTCGAAGCCGCAGCAGCGTGAGCCTGCGTGGGGAACGCACGCTCTTGCCGGCGCAAGCTCGTGGCGACCGCCTTCCTGCGGCCCGCGGCGCCGCACCAGTATCCAACGTATCGGGGCGGAATGGGGGGCCGCTGCCTCCCGCATATCTCGCGACACGTTGAACGGGAGCCCCCACGCCTCCGCCTCAAGCCTATGAGCCGCCGCTGCCTGCCGGATGGCGCGACGTGTTGAGCGCGTGGGTGGGTGTTGCGATGTGCTCAGCGCGGCTCCACCGGCCGGCAGCGGACAAGCGACATGATGGCGAACGCCGTGCCGTATTGCTGGTGGTAGTTGTAGAGCGGGTAGTCCCACCAGGAGCCGTCCGTCTCTTGCAGCGGCAACAACACGTGGGCCAGGTGGCCGGCCAGGCGCGTGCGCTGCTCGTGGGGAAGCTGTTCCAGGCACAGCGCGGCATAGTAGTGCCCGTAGTAGAAGAAGTAGCCGGCCACCTGGAACCAGGACTCGTGGGGGATGGGCCGCTTGCGGCCGATGTCCAGCCAAAGATTGCGGGCAAACAGCCGATCGAGGCTGTCGACCATCACCCGATCGGTGATGCGCTCATCTCCCCAAAGCCGTAGTGCCAGGTTGCACGCCTGAGTTCGTCCCAGGCTGCCCCCGTGCCGATTGACCGGCATCATGGGTGAGTACTTGAGGTACTCGCCATAGATGTAAGAGAAATCGGGCTTGAGCTGTCGCTGCGTGGCACGCACGGCTCGCTCCGCGACATCGTGGGGAGGCATGACGCCCGCCTGGCGGGCCTCGTGGAAGGCGATCAGCACCGTAGCGTTTACGAAGCTGGTCGAATCGGCCCCGGGACGTTGCGTGCCCGTGCGGAAATCATAGTAGCCCCAGCCACCATCGACCGACTCGTAACGGCGCAAGAACTCGAACTGGCTGTTCACCAGTTCCACCAGTGCCTGGTGGCGTGGGGTACCTGCTTCGTGCCGCTTCAATAGCCGCAGCAGAGCCTGGATGCTGTAGCCGTGTGCCCACACGTTATAGATGGCGTCGGGCGTGGCGCGCCGCACGCTCGGCAGCTTTTCCAGCATCCATGCCTCGCCTCGCTCGATGGCGGCCTGCACCTCCGGCCGCACGTCGCCGCTCTCGATCAGTGCCGAGATGCACAGCGCCGTCACCGCCGCGCGGAAGCCATGATGCGCACCGGGGACCGGCGCGTAGATGTTCAGACCTTTGGTGCGATGGGCCGAGCCCCATGAACCGTCTTGATTCTGCACGTGCAGCAAGAAGTCGACGCCGCGGCGAATCGCCGCCTCGATCTCCTCGGGGCCGGGTGGCGTGACCGGCCGAGGCCGCGGCACTCCATCCGCCTCGCGCTGGCGCTGCTCCGCCGCACTGTGCTGGGACGCTGGAGGGGAGTTTGCGCCCTGCTGCGCCGCATCGGCACGCAGAGGCGCGGCCGTGCACACATGAGATAGGCAGCAGAGAACGGCTGCCAGGCCAAGTCGTGCAAACGTAGCGCGAACAGCCGGGCACGAGCACGCCGCCGCCCGCCTCCGAACGCCACCGCGCCATGCCGCCTTGTCCGCCGGCCTCGAACGCCACACACCTGCTGCGTGCCGTCGGCCCAGCTCGCCGCCTCGCTTCATGCCTCTCCCTCCGGCTTGGAAAGCAGAATGATGTCGCCCTCCAGCAGGCCCTCCAGAATCTCCACACGTTCCTCCGTACGGGGACCAAGGGTCACCTTGCAGCGCTGGTGCGCTCCGTCGGCCCCCACGCGGTAGACGTATGCCTCGCCCTCATCGCCGGTGAACACGGCAGAAGTCGGCACCGCAATCGCATCGCCGCGGTAATAAGCCGTCAGCGTGATCGAGCAGGTCATGCCGGGCAACAGGCGGGGCAGATCGCTCGCCAGCTCGGCAGACAGAGCAATATCATACGTTCCTTCCGCAGTGGGCACGCCGGCAAGGCTCTCCAGTCGTACGGCCACCGCGGCACTCGGAAACGCCGTGCACACCGCTCTGCCGCTGGCCCCTTCTGACAGTCCCTGGAGATCCTTCTCGTTGAGCGAGGCACGCACCCTCAGGGGCCTGGGTTGTACCACCGTCATCAGCACCGTTTTGGCCGTTACGCTGGCTCCCTTCTCGTACCGCCCCTCGCTCGCCTGCGTGCTGGACCAACGCCCGCGCGTACACTGGCCGTAGTAAACAATGCCGTCGCTGGGACTGCGCACCACAAGGCGTTCTCGATCGCGGCGGAGCTTTTCCAGCTTCTCCGCGCCTTGCTGGAACTCATGTTGCTGCTTCTCCAACGCCAGGCGGGCACGTGTCACTGCGGCGGGGAGTTCGAGCCGTGCTTTTTCCCAGGCGAGTTTGGCACGCCGCAAGGCGTCTTGCAGCGAGATTTCCTGCCGGGGCAGATCGATCTGCAAGGTCCGTTCCGTCTGCAAGCGCGTCTGCTCCAGGTAGAATTCTGCCTGCTCCACGTCCCGCTGGGCGCGCTTGAGGATGATCTCCTCGGTCTCTTCCGTGAGATCGTCCGCCTTGTACATTTTCTCCAACTGGCGCAGCTCTTCCTGAGCATATTCGAGGTTGAACTCGGCCGTCCGCAAGTTGTTCTCGGCGGTGCGTTGCAGCATCGGCCGCTCGATGGTGAGGAACCGTTGCACGTCGGTCTCCAGGTCTGCGCGGGTACGCTCGGCGGCGGCGAGTTCGTCTTGCAGAGAACTCTCCAGGGCTTGCAGATCGTGGCGTGCTTGCTGCAGCGCCAGCTCGGCCAACACCTGCGCTTCCTCCTGCTCGCGAACGGCCCGTTCCAGTTCGTCCAGTTTGAAGCGAATCAACACCTCTCCCGCCTTCACCGAGGTGCCATGCGGCACTGCCTCTTCAACCACCAGCGTGGACCACTCCTCCGTGTCGAGGCGCACCGCCGCCATCTCGCGTGCCTCGAACACGCCGCTGGCTGAAACCTCGATCCTGAACGGCGCCTTCTTCACGACCAGCGTGGTCGGCCCACCCCTCGCGGCCTCCTGTTGCTGCGCGCAAAGTGCAGCAGGCCACCCTGAAACCACAAACATGATCAGCCAGCGTACACGGATGCTCAACGTCATGGGTGTCGACCTCAAGGTGAATGCTTGCCTCCGCCGGCCTGAGATGATCGCGGAAGGCACCGTTACGGGTTCTATTGTATGCAGGCGCCAGGGCACCTCGAAACAACCAACCGCGGCAGGTGCGACCACGGCCTTGGCCCCAGGCGCTCCCAAAGCCCACGCCCGCACTCTCATGGGAGGCTGGTCCCACCTCCGTTACCTGGCCCTGCTGCTGCCAGCCCACGCCCACACCCTCATGGGAGCCTGGCTGCGTTACGGTCCGTGCCCAGCGGCCCGCCAGAGCGGCGGCGTATCCCTTGGCACGTCTGGCGGCCCCTTGGTTTCTAGTGCCGAACAGGCGGCCCGCGCACGCTCCTCCCTCACGATCGGGGCAGGATCTGCTTGCCAAGACTAGCGCGTGGGGGGGAGCTTTGTGGTGCAGCCACTTGCTGCCCGTGGGGCGAGCGGTGCCAGGGCAGTGGCGAGGGCCTGCGGCGGCAGTTCCAGCGCGGCGGCATGTGCGGAGGCCCCAGCGAGGGCGGCATGTTGAGACGGTACGTCCAAGCGATCCCAGGCGGCGAGGCAGGCCGACAATTCTGCCGTGAGCTGGTCGAGCCTGGGACGCAGCTCCCGTTCAAGGTCCGGAGCGTGGCGTGGTGCCTGCTCGGGCGCCGACTCCCAGCGTTCGAACCATGCCTGCTGCACCAGGCGTGCGGCGGCCATCTGGCCCCGCAAGAACGACCGTGCGCGGTGGGGCTCGATGCCAGATTGTGCAGCCTGGCGGCCAAAGGTCCAGAGCAGCGCTTGCTCGCGTTCTGGATCAGAGATGGGGCGGCGGTGCAGCCACTTCCACTGGGCCACCTCGCGCATCAGCGTCAGCCGTTGTGTCAGCAGGTGGGGCAAGCGCTGGGCCGTCTCCAGCAGGGAGGGCGTGGGCGGCCGATCGGGCAGCATGGCCAGCACCGCCCACGACGTAGCGGCGACGGAGATGAACTGATCGCTTCCATGGGGAAAGCCGCTTTCGAAGTACTCTTGAAAGGGTCGGCTGCGTGAGACAACGTGCCAGGAGCCGTCTGCAAGCCGGCGGCGTTGCAGCCAGGCCAGCCCGCGCTGGTAGGCGGGGTGCGCAGGCGACACGCAGCCGCTCAGCCACAAGGCCGCCAGGGCCTGGCCGGTGGCGTAGGCATCGCTCGGCAGATCGTCGATTTGAGCCCAGCCGCCATCGTCGCGCTGGTTGGAGAGGATGGCGGCCGCTGCATCGGCCAGATGCGCCGTGTCTGCCTCGCACCAGGCAAGGCCGAGCAGGCGGTAGGCACGATCCTCGCCGCTGTGCGCCGTCTGGGCGGCCAGCCAGCGGCTGGCGCGGGCGATCCGCTCGTCCACATCGGCAGCGGCGGAGAGAGGCGCGGCAAGGCGCAGGCCGCGTACGGCCAGGGCCGTGGACGTGAAGTCGCTGTCTTCCAGGGGAGGCCGATGCGTGCGAATGGACCAGCGGCCGTCTTGCTCCTGAGTGGCCAGCAGGTAGGCGACCAGGTCGTCGGCCGCAGGGTTATCAGCCATGCCGGCCGCGGTCAGGCCCAGGATGGCATACCCCGCGGTATACGGCCCGCCGGGCACGCCGTGGCCGCGGCGAACCGAGGCCCGCCGCGCCGCGAACCATGACGCGGTGAACTCCGCTTGAGACCGCAAGAAGCCCGCTTCAGCGTGAGGGGGGCCGGCCGCCGCATGGGCCCACAGCGGCAGCGCCTGGTGATGGCAAGAGAAGCAGTCGCGCTGCGTGGCGTAGGTTTCTGCGCTTGCTCGCAACAGGGCCAGGCTGCCCGCGGCGTACCGCTCGTCCGTCGCCTGCGCGGCCGCGGACCCCGCGGCCATCGAGGCCGCCACAAGCGCCAACCCCAACCGCACAACTGCGACAGGCAGGCGGAAACACGCGTGCCGCCTTCTGCTCAGCTCGCCTGCCGGCAGCAGGCCATCTTGCCGCCTCTCTTCTGAAGGGCCAGCAGCGCAACGGCGGCCTGTTCGCCCGGCAGTCACGGCATGTTCCTACACGTCGGCCCTGGCGCCGCTGATCAGCTTGATGAAGTCTCGGTTGGCCTTGAACTTGCTGAGCTTGCTGGTGAGCTGCTCCATGGCATCGACATGATGCATGGTAGAGAGCGTGCGGCGCAGCATGGTCACGGCATGCAGCGTCTCGGGGTCCAGCAGCTTCTCCTCACGCCGCGTGCCTGACTGCGTGATGTCGATAGCCGGCCAGATGCGGCGGTCGGCCAGCTTGCGGTCCAGCACCAACTCCATGTTGCCGGTGCCCTTGAACTCCTGAAAGATCAGCTCGTCCATGCGGCTGCCGGTGTCGATAAGCGCGGTGGCTACAATGGTGAGCGAGCCGCCCTCTTCAAAGGCGCGGGCCGTGGCAAAGAGCTTCTTGGGGATATCGAGGGCCTTCACGTCCACGCCGCCAGACATGGTACGGCCCGTGTTGCCCACCCACTTGTTGAAGGCGCGGGCCATGCGCGTGATCGAGTCCATCAGCAGGAACACATCGTGTCCCAGTTCGACCAACCGCTTGCAGCGTTCGACCACAAGCTGAGAGAGCCGCACGTGGCTTTCCACGTCGCGATCGAGGCTGCTGGCGATCACCTCGCCGTTGACGTTGCGGCGCATGTCGGTCACTTCTTCGGGCCGCTCGTCGATGAGCAGCACAAACAGCTTCAGCTCGGGATAGTTGGTGGAGATGGCCTGGCTGATCTGCTGCAACAGGATGGTCTTCCCGGTACGGGGCGGAGCCACGATCAAGGCCCGCTGCCCCTTGCCCAGCGGCGTGAGCAGATCCATCACTCGTGGCGAAAGGGGCTGAGGGCCGGTTTCCAACCGCAACCAGGACTCCGGGTTGATGGGGGTGAGTTCGTCGAAGGACTTGACGTTGGGGTATTCCTCGGGCTTGATGCCGTCTACATCGAGAATCTCGCGGACGCGCGGCCCTTGCTGCTTGCGGCTCTGCTGGACCATGGCCTTGATCAACAGGCCCTCTCGCAGACCGAAGCGGTCGATCATGCTGCCGGGAACGAAGGGATCGGTGCGTTCCCGCTGGTAGTTGTTGGCGGGATCGCGGAGGAATCCGTAGCCGTTGGGATGCAGCTCCAAGACGCCGCTGGCGGGCACCAGAGGTACCGGTTCGCCGTTTTCTCCCACTTCTGGCTCGGGCGGCGGGGGGCTGTCCACGATGCCCTTCTGCTTGCGGGCGAACTTGCTCTGCCCATTGAAGAAATAGGCGTTTCCGCCCTTGCCGCGGACCTTGCCGCGCTTCTTGCTTGACATAACCTACACCTGGAGTGTGACTGGCGGCGGGGTACCCGTATGGCAACCTAGCGCATCGGCTGCGGTAGACTTTGGTCGCTTCCGCCGCATCTAGCACTGACCTGGGCCCAGGCCCAGAGACATGGAAAGACGTACTCCCCCGCGGAACCGGCCAACGCGCCGCCACGCGGCCGCTGGCTCAGAAACGGCTCGGCTCACCCGTTTGCAAAACAGGCTGCCGCACGCGGGGACCTGATCGCAATGGCCCGCTACACGACACAAGCACGTCCCGGCGCTTGAGGCCGGTACGCTCATGACGCAACCGAAGGATCGGCCCAACGGTATCACTTGCGGCCGCACAGACGGCGGCTTGCCAGGACCAACCCAATAGCGGTGCCGCGAATCAGGAAGGACTTAAAGCTATGGCAATCATATCCGCCCTGGCAAGCGTGTCAAGCGTTTTTCGGGGTGGTGGTCCGGGGTGGTCCAGTTTGGCAGCCGACCCCCAACCCTCTTGGCAATCGGACCAAGCAGGCCGTCCTACCCTCGCCAGTTACATCGCCCGTGCCCACGGCGTCCCTCGAACTGCAAGATTGAAAAAAAGCCATCCCCCCTGCCCCAGCGTGAACATCGCCGCCACCACGGCAGCGGCCGTTTCGCAGGCCGTGACCGTCCGCTGCGGTGTTCCTGCATGGTTCCCCCACCGCTTGCGTTCAGACAACCCGCCCTGCCCAAGTTCGCCCACTTCTCCGAAGCGGGCCCAAGGGTCTGGACCCCTCGCACCGGCGAGCTGACTCTCCCTGGCTGGAAGGCCCCCCGCCCACGTCTGGAACACAGCTCCAGTGCAGAGGGCCGGACTACCGTATTGCACCGGCACCACACTGGCATCGACTCGGCACGATTCGTGCGGTAAGGTCCGCATTTCTTCCAGGGCAGCGTAATCGGCAAGATTTCTGCGGTTTTCCAGGCGTCGCCAGCCGATAAAGGAAGGCGCAGTGCTATGTGCCGACAGATGTGGGGCGGAGTCTCGGGCAATTGCAGTACCCTTCAGTCGGACCGGCACCGGCGATGCGGAGGTTTCTGACATGGATGCAGCGCGGACAAGGCTGTTGGCGATCGCTCTTTTCATGGCCGCGGCTTGCTGGGAAGTCTTGCCCATTTCACCTCACGCCTGGAGCCAACCGCCCGCCGAACCGAGCGGACTCCGTTGGGAAAGCAACCTGGAGGTCGCCCAGCAACAGGCAGCCGAGAGCGGCCGCCTGGTGCTCGTCCACTTTGGCGCCCCCTGGTGCGCCCCATGCCGCCGCATGGAACAGGTGTTCTCCCAGCCCGGCTTCGGACGTGAACTGGCAGAGCACTTCGTCGCGGTCAAGCTCAATCGAGATCACCACCCAGCCACCGCACGCCGGCTGGGGGTAGATGCCATACCCGCTGACCTGGTCCTCGCCCCAGACGGCCGGGTGCTGCACCGCATGCAGGGCGCCCGAACCGCAGATCGTTACATCGCGGCCCTGCTGGCCGTGGCAGACAATCACAACCGGCAAACCGAGGCCTTCGTCCAGACTCCGCCGCAAGATGCCACCCCGCCCAGCGACCAGCTCGCCGCAAGCCGGCCCACACCACCCCGCGCAAGCCGCAGAACCGGCACCGCCTGGGACTCGCCCCCCGACACAGCAGCCCAGCAGCAGACGCCACAAGCCCCCGACTCCCCCGCTGATGCACCGCCCGCCCGCCGACAAGCGGCACAGGCCGAGCGTGACCGCCAGCCCACTCAACAGCCCTCACAACGCCACAGCGTGATTCGCCAGGAACACCTGCCGCCCGATAGCCCGCCCCTGGCACTCGACGGCTACTGCCCCGTCACGCTCTGCCTGAACAAACGCTGGGCCATCGGCGATGTGCGCTACGGCGCCGTCCATCGCGGCCGTACCTACCTCTTCGCCGGCCCCCAGGAACAGCAGGAGTTCCTCACCAACCCGGACCGCTATAGCCCCGTGCTAAAAGGAAATGACCCCGTCCTGGCACTCGACGAACACCGCCTCGCGCCAGGCGAACGCCGCTACGGCCTGTTCTGCGCCGGCCGCATCTACCTGTTCTCCAGCGAGAAGACACTGCAAACCTTCGCACGCAACCCACAAAGGTATTTGGCAGAGGCCGTGCAGGCGCAGAGATAAGACGAACCACAGAGGGGCACCAAGAACACGAAGAGAGTACCACAAAGAAGTACCACAAAGGGCACCAAGAACACAAACAAGACCACAAAGGGCGTAAAGAACACAGAGCACAAGGGCGCGCGGTGGGGGCGGGAGCAACTGGTGCCCGAGGGCGCCCCGCAGTGCCAGATAGCGAGACAGGGTGGCCCTTGCCATCTGTTGCGGCCATTTGCTAGATTCACGCCTTTGGGGCCGTCAGCTTGTCTCCGCCGCTGGTGAGGGTTCACGGTGTGGCGGTCGGCCCTGGTTCGTTGCTTGATGGGAAGGTTGCGTGGGAGTCAAGAAAACAGGTAAAGGTCGGCGCAAGGTGGGTCGCAAGAAACGCCGCATGCGTTCGAAGATCCGCCATCGCAAGGGCTAAGGCGCCGGGCACCACTTGCCGGCGCTGAGGTTGGCTTATGAAGTTACGGCTGCGTTGGCTGCCGGCTTGCGCGCTGGCGGCATGTACCCTGCTCGTCGGCATGGGGCCGCGTGCCTCCGCACAGCAGGCCGAGCCGCAGCCACGTAGGGCCTTATCTCAGCTCGACACGGCGGCGGACGGCGGCAGGTCGCGTGCGCAGCGGCCGCGAGGTACGACCCAACGCCGCACGCTCGATGTAGAGGGGCAAGAGCGCACCTACCGGCTGTACGTGCCCCCCCGCAATCAGGACTCTCAGCCCCTCCCGCTCATCATCTCCCTGCATGGGGCGGGTGCAAGCGGCGCCATCCACCAGATGGTATGCCAGTTCGACACGCTGGCGGACGAACACCAGTTCCTGGTCGCCTATCCGGATGGCATCGCCAACGTGTGGCGATTCTGGGACGCCCCCCCCAGACAAGAACGGCGCACCGGCGCGCAACGCCGCCCTGCCATGGATGACGTGGCCTTCATGGCCAAACTCATCGATAGCCTGGTCTCGGAGGGCATGGTCGAGCCGCGGCGGGTGTACGTGAACGGTATTTCCAACGGCGCCTACATGACGCACCGCCTGGCCTGCGACCTAGGCAACCGCCTCGCTGCGGTGGCCGCAGTGGCAGGCACCATGCCCCGCATCGCGGCGGAGAATCAACGGCCGCCACGCCCCATCCCCTGCCTCTACTTCCACGGCACCGCGGACCAAATTGTGAACACTGAGGGCATCGATGCCTTCAGCCGCAGCAGGCTGTCTCTGTCGGCCGACGATCTGCTGGCTTGGTGGGCCCGGCACAACCGCTGCTCGCAGCCGCCCGCCGTGGAAGACCTGCCCGATGTAGAAGACGATGGCACCCGAGTTCGCCGCCATACTTACCAGCCAGAAAAGGGAGGCGCACCCGTCGTGTACTATGAGATCATCGACGGCGGCCATACCTGGCCCGGCGGCAGCACCTTGCAGCCCCGCTTCCTGCTGGGGCGAACCTGCCGAGACATCAACGCTTCTCAGTTGATGTGGGAGTTCTTCTCTCAATACGAACTGCCCGACGATGACAAGGCCGGCGAGCGCTGAAGCATGGGGTTGCCGGCATGATCGCGGCCGCCTTTCCAGCGACGCACTACCGCCGCCTGCTGGCGATCTTCCTCACACCCCAACCGGCCTGCGCTTCAACGTGCCCATCTCCCCCAAGATGCCGCTAGGCAGGACGGCACGACTCGTCGCGCCGAGCCTCGGTAGGATCGGGGCCGCTGCTGCCACCCTTCTGGAACTGGCAGGGCGGCACTACTGGTTGCGCAGAGCCTCCGTAGGAGCCAGCCGGGCTGCACGAAGAGCCGGATAGAGGGCGCCCAACAGCCCCAGCAGCAGGGCGACCAGGAACCCCCGGGCAATCACGTCCGGGTCGAAACGTCCCTCGATCAGGCCGCGCGTCGGCCCCACGTTGGCCAAGAAGCGCGTCAGCAGCCGAGCCGCCACGCTTCCCAGCAGCGCGGCCGAGAGGCTCAAGACCTCCGCTTCCGCCAGGATCATCCGCACTACCCGGCTCTTGCGCCAGCCGACGGCGCGCAGCAGCCCCAGCTCCCCCGTGCGCTCGAACACAGACATGGCCATCGTGTTGAGCATGCCGATGGCGCCGACGATGAGTGCCACGGCAGAGGTCAGCCATGCCATGCCTTCCGCCGCCCTGAACTGCATGGTGGAACTGGCATAATCCTCCGTGGTCAGCACGAGCAGGCCGCGGTCGAGGGCCTGGATCCGCCGCTGAACGGCCTCAAGCTCCTGCCGGCTGCCCTCCTCTGCAATGACGGTAAAGCCCGTCACTCGGCCCCGCTGGTCCTTGGCTCGCTGCAGCTCTGCCAGCGGCATCACAATGCCGCTGTTCTCGTACAGGTGGAAGCTCTCGAAAATGCCCACCACCTCAAAATCCGGTTGCCCGTACAGCTCCAGCCTGTCTCCCACCTGCTTCCCCAGGTTCCTGGCCAGCACGGTCCCCAGCATCACCGCCTTGCGATCGTCTGCCCGCAGCTTGCGGCCATCCAGCAGCTTCAGCTCATCGAACAAGAAGCAGCCCGGCTCCCAACCGTTCACGTTCACCAGAAACAGGTCGTGGTCTTCGAACGAAACGAAGTCGAGCTGTCCGCCGGTCACGTTCTTGACGCCCGGCACGCGCCGGATGCGTTCCTCCAGTGACTGATCGAGCGTGCTGGTGAGGTAATCGCTGGCCCCGGCGCGCAGCACGACCAGATCCACGCCCCGTTGCTGGTACAATTCGAGGAAAGAACGTTTGAAGCCTTCGGCAATGCCCACCAGGGCGACCACGGCACAGATGGCTACCGACAGGCCGACGACGGTGAGTGCCGAGCGGATGGGCCGGCGGATCAGATTCTTGACCACAAAGGTCAAAAAACGCATGACGGCAACGGTATGGAAGAGTGTCCTGGGGCAAGCCAGGGTACCTGCGGCCGGGCGGCACGCTGGCCTTCGTCGGTCACGAAGACCGCCTGGCGCCCGTCAAACGACTCCAGCCGCCAAGGGCGCGTCTGGTTGCCGTATTTGACCAAGCCGCCGCTGGGCGTGCGCAACAGGGCAACGCGCTGCTCGCCACTTTGCACGACGGCGATCAGACGGGACTGGTTGAGCTCTTCGAGCAGCCGGTCTTCTTGTGTGCGAGCGCGGGGCGGCCGGCGGGTTGACCACAGCAGCGGGCGATAGATGGCCGCCGCGGTCAACGCC
>JAIMBC010000054.1 GCA_023511675.1 Pirellulales bacterium | reverse complement strand
AGCCTGGAGTGCCTCTCTGCCGCCTTCCAGCCGGTCGATCACGGCCAGCACGCGTTCCACCTTCAAGCCAAACTCGGTTGCCCGCTCGGCTGCCAACAGCGAAGAGCCGGCCGTGGTGATCACATCCTCGACGATGACCACGCGATCGCCAGGCAGCACCGGCCCCTCGATATAGCGTTGCGTGCCGTGCCCCTTGGGTTCCTTGCGTACCAGAAATCCCCGCAGTGCCAGGCCGCGCATGCCGGCCATTGCCAGCATCGCACCGACAATCGGGTCGGCCCCCAGGGTCAGGCCCCCCACAGCGTCGGGCAGGTGCTCTGCCAGCTTTTCGAGCAGGCCTTGCGCCACCAGCGCCGCACCCTCGGCATCGAGCGTGACCTGCTTGCCGTCCAGGTAATACGTGGCCATCCGCCCCGAAGCCAGTTTGAACTGCCCGAATTTCAGCGCCCTGCTGTGAACCAGGCGAATCAGGCGTGCGCGGTCATACACGGGCGAAACTCCCGGTGCTTGGTAGGGGCCTCTCGTGTGCGAAGGTAGGCTGAGAGGCCGGCCGTCGTGGCGCCCCTCGCGCCCTATTCTGGAGGTGACGGATCTCGCCGTCCACCCCAGCTGCTGCCGCCCTTGCTTTCGGCTGCGCCGCAGGCTCGCGCTGCGTGTTGCAGTGGGTGCGCATGCCGATTTCCAGGCTAGCGCCGAATCACCACGCGCGACGCCATCCCCCCTTCGCTCTCCGAGGTGAGGATATCGAACACATCCTCCATGTCGGCAGCGGACAGCCGAATGGACCCGCGGCCCCCCTTACGGCCCAGTGATGACTCGTCATTGGTGGCGTGCAAATACACGCGGCCCCCCAGATCCAGCAATAACTCGCCCAGCGGGTTGTCGGGATCGTCCTGGTCGATGGTCACATCCGGTCCATAGTAGGTCGGATTGACCTCCTTGGCCTTCACGGTGTACTCCCCCTCAGGAGTGGGATCGTCCTCTCCCAGGCCGATCCGAAAACGGCCCGCGTATCGGCCGTGCAAGAACAACGTCAGCTCCAAGGTCCTCAGGTCCACCACGGCATCGAAGGGGCCAGGCACCACCTTCAACTCCTCCCCGACCGCCAGCCTGTCTGGATCCTCTACACCGTTGATCTTGGCCAACAACCGCCAGGGTACGTTGTATTGCTGCGCCACACGGTGCAGCGTGTCCCCAGCACGGACACGATACGGCCGTTCCAGCAAGTGCTGCCGAGAATAGATCACCGTCCCCGCCACCCGGCCCAGCAGCTCAACCAGGTATTCCTGCTCCTCCGGCGCCAGCCTCCGATCCTGGTACCAGCGCGACAGCTCCAGCAATCCTTCGCTGAGACGGCCGCCTTCCAGCAGCACCTGCGCGTGCTCCAGGGCCAAGGCAAAATCGTCTCCCAGCGCGGCCGATGCACCGGGTGTGGGCGGAGCAGCCGAGCGGAACGGCTTCTCCCCCGCCACATAGCCTGTCGGCAGGGCTTCTGCTGCCTCCCCCGCTGCACGGGCCCCCGCCGGATCGCCATCGGCACCGCTCGCCTCTGCATCGGCAGCGGCTGCGTCCGGTGCCTGCTCATGCTCGGGCCGATCTGCGTTCGTCGTGGCACTGGGCGGCACAAAGCGCGGCGCCTCGCTTTCCGGCCCGTCTTGCGCACTGTTACTGACACGGCGGCTCTCGCTGCCGCCCGGACGGTGGCGACGGTCGGACTGCTGTTCCTCCGTGTCGGGCAACTCGGGCAGATCCACCGACACATCCACGCCGTCCCCCCCCTCGTCGTCCTGCGCAGAGCTGCGCGTTGCGGGCGAACCGTTCACCGCCACGTAGACCCCGTAGCTGGCAGCCAAGAGCAAGATGCCCAGACATAGCGACTTGAATGTGTTCACGGCCGTCCTCCATGACGATGCCTCTCGCCCGCCCGCGCCGTGCCGGCGCTCGCTCCTGGCTTACTGAGAGGCCATCGCGCTGCCGTGAGTGCGGCACGTTTGCCCTAGACTGCGCCGAACCCTCGGTTGCAAACCATGATATAGAAACGCACCCTGCGTGGCTATATCAGCAATACATACACCCTGCCGTACTCAGCGGCTCCACGTCGGAGGTATGCCAGCCAGAGTGCGCTCTGGCGGTGCCTCTGATGTCAAACAGCAGAATCTGCCGGCGCCATGGCAACTTATCAGCGACTTGGCTGTTTGGCGAACTGGCGTGCCACTGCAACGCGGTTGCTGCTGGTACGGCCATGCTAGCTTTACGCAAGAGGTGAATCCTGTTACCGCAAGGCCGCCCTGCTTACAGCGGCCCTGCATCTTCCTGCAAGTGGATCAGGAGGAAGCCGGTCCTGCGATGGCACGGATGGACGGCGTGAAGGCGGTCCCTCAGAGCGTGCTATCACTCGAAATCACTGCCATCGTGGGATTACGGGGCAATCGGCATGCCGGCCGCAGCGCGATCCCTGCGGCCCCTGTCAGCGAATCCCGTCAGCAAGCCCTGCCCGCTGACTGCCGCCGGGCAGAGGTTGCGCGTGCCAGGTCACACGTGCACTTCCGCCTCGCCGGACAAGGCGGCTGCATGGCGTTGACGCAACGGCTCGACCACCTGGGCAAGAAATTCGTCCACCTGTTCCGGAGCACGGCCTACCAGCTTGCTCGGATCGAGCAGACTCTTGAGGTCGATGCCTGCAAAGGCCGGGTCGCCTTCCAGCCGCCGAGCCAGGTCATTGGGCCGCCCCTGGTTCACCTCCTCTGCCGCGGCACGGCTATGCCGGCGGATCCGCTCATGCAGATCCTGGCGATCTCCCCCACGCGCCACCGCGGCCATCAGCAGGTTCTCCGTGGCCAGAAAGGGCAGCTCCTCCGCCAAACGCGCTGCGATTCTCTGCGGATGCACCACCAGGCCCGCAGCGATGTTTTGATACAACACCAACAGCCCATCCACAGCAAGAAACGCCTGCGGAATCACCAGGCGGCGAAGCGCGCTGTCGTCCAAGGTGCGTTCCAGCCACTGCGTGGCATGCGTGTGCGCTGCACTCGACTCCAGGCCGCATACAAACCTCGCCAGGCCGCATATCCGCTCCGCACGCATGGGATTGCGCTTGTATGCCATGGCAGAGGAACCTACCTGTTCCGGCTCGTAAGGCTCTTCGACCTCCCGTAGGTGTTGCAGCAAGCGCAAATCGGTGGCCGCCTTGTGACCACTAGCTGCAATGCCGGCCAGAGTCGAGAGAATCTGGTGGTCCACCTTGCGAGAATAGGTCTGCCCCGTCACCGGATACACGCCCGGAAACCCCATCAGCTCCGCCACCCGCTCATCCAGACGCCGCACACGCTGGTGGTCTCCCCCAAATAATGCCAGAAAGCTCGCTTGCGTGCCCGTGGTCCCTTTCGCGCCACGCGCTCGCAGCCCAGCTAGCCGGTGTTCCACCTCGTGCACGTCCATCACCAGGTCAGCGATCCACAAGCAGGCACGCTTGCCCACTGTGGTCGGCTGCGCTGCCTGAAAATGCGTGTATCCCAGACAAGGCATGCTCCGGTGGGCGGCAGCGAACCGCGCCAGCCGGTCGATCACGCGTACCAGCCGGTCGCGCAGCAGCAACAGGCCGTCGCGCATGAGCAGCAGATCGGCATTGTCGGTGACGTAGCAGCTTGTGGCGCCCCAGTGGATGATGGGCC
Source organism: Pirellulales bacterium (assembly GCA_023511675.1). Taxonomy (GTDB): domain Bacteria; phylum Planctomycetota; class Planctomycetia; order Pirellulales; family JAIMBC01; genus JAIMBC01. The sequence goes on along the minus strand of JAIMBC010000054.1, from coordinate 21,724 downwards.
GCGCCTGCGGGCAACAGTCGCCGAAGGCGTGCACGTGGGCCATCACATCGTGGCGGAAGCGCCGCTCGTATGCGGCGGCGGCGTTCAGGTCGATGTCGTCGACGTGTGCGGCCAATTCGTCGAGCTGCGCCTGCGTGATGGGCAGGCCCAGCTCGGCCTGGGCCTGGGCCAGCCAGAGCCAGAGCTGCCGCCAGGTGCGGTAGCGGCGCTGCGGGCTCCAGAGGCGGCTCATTTGCGCCGAGGCATATCGCGAGACGAGTGGATTATCGTACAGTTCGCCGTTCATGGCAGTTGAGATTGTACCTTGCCCGACCGCCGAGACGAGTCCAGGGCGCCCAAGCAGCGAGGCATTCCGCAGGGGAGATGGTTTCTAGACGGACAGCGCTTTAGCCCTCGACTCGCCGTCCACCATCCGACCTAAACGGAGGGATGGGGCTGGCGGGGCGACGCGAGCCGGCGATACACCACGCCCTGTTGCCTCTCCACACCCAGAAGCAGGCCGCTTTGGGGCCCAAGCCCGCTCTAAAGGGCTTGTGCGGCCGCCCACTTAGGGACGCGCGAGAGCAGGGCCAGCAGCACGGGCTTGTGGGCCGTGTAGCTGCCCACGGAGCGAACCACGTTACCTGGCCTCCATGCCGGCTGGCAATCGGCCCATGGAGCCGCCCTCGCGGCGAAGCAGCAGCGCCCATCCGGCTGGCCGGTCGAAGCTCCACAATGTAACCGCCCACGAAGGGAACCAGCGATTAGGGTGCTAGAGGGGGGCGAGGGCAACGGCGATGTAGCCTCCCACGCGGGGAACCTGCCACTGGCAGCGGGTGCACGAGGCGTTCGGCCCGAACCTCTGCCGCCCCCCTATTCCACCCACGCCGGCGATGCGAGCCATGGTGCGGCCCTGCGGGCGCGTTGACCCCCTCACGACAGGCTGGCAGCCGCAACGACCGAATCGCTGCTCGAGGAATACCCGCACGGGGATTTGAACCCCGGTTACTGGGCTGAGAACCCAGCGTCCTAGGCCACTAGACGATGCGGGCACGTGGGCCGCAGGCCAATTTCCTGGGCCCCAGATCATTGGTACTCCATGGCTGGGGCGATGTCAACCGCACTTTTGTTCGGCCCTGACCGGCTGACCGCCTGACCGGCAGCGCCTGAAGGGGCGTGGGCCATCCTGCACTTTCGCGCCGCGTTGCCGGCGGGCAGATGGCTCTTTCCCGAAGCCGATTATGCCGCTTGCGACGGCACGTAGTTCTCGGCAATGTGCCAGGACGATACGCCGGCGAGCGCTAAACGCCTGCCAGCAGCCAGGGCCTCCGCATGGGTGGCGTGCCGCACGTCGAGCACCACCAGCGCTGCGTCAATCACGCCGGCCAGGCCGCTCAACAATGTGTCTCCCAGCGCCTCCGACCGCAGCACCGGTGCCGCATCCAGTAGCACCGTCCCATACGCATGGGCCAGCCGGCGGATCATTCCCACCAACCTTACCTGGCCGGCCTGGATCAAGGTTGCCGACACGCCCGCACGCAGCGGCAGCAGAACCGCAGGCTCACAGGCCGATTCGATCAGTGCCTCTTCCAGCGGCAGGCGGCCGGCCAGCACATCGTCGCAGGCGGCTGCGGGTTCAATGCCAAGTTGCTCGGCAAGCTGGGGATGCGCCGCATCGATGTCGACGAGCACCACTGGCCTGCCACAGCGGCTGAGATGGCAGGCCAGTGCCAGGGCCAAAGTGGTACGGCCTTCGCCCCGCCGGGTGCCGGTCAAGAGCCACACGGCACCGCGGCCTGCCCTCCCCTGGAGGTAGCTTTGAGCAAGCTGCTCGATCTGGCGCCAGGCCTCGGCGGCGAGTTGTTGCGCTTTCCAGGGCCAGGCCATGTGCGGTACTTCATAAACGGGGCGCAAGGAGGCCTGGCCGGCAGCAGACGCGGCCGCCCGGGGCGGCAGCGGTTCAAAGTGCGGCGGGGGGGGCAGAGTCTGGGGGGCGTGAGGCAACACCACTCGGCCCGGCGCGGATGGTGATGAAGCATCGGGGCAAGATTCGGGACGCAGCTCGCTCATGGCTTGGTCGTGCTCTGTAGGCCGTCTTCGACGATGCCGCGAAGCCGCACCGGCCCCGGCGCAGCCGCGGAGCCGTCTCCCTCAGCAGGGGAGTAACCGGTGGCGTGGGAACGATAGCCGCCCTGCGACATGAGCGGGCGACGCGCCGTGTGCGGTACATCCGGGTGCCAGGGATCGCTGGAGTCTGCGGTGAAGTGCAGTTCGTCACCGTCTGCGAACTCGAAGCCGTGCTCATTCCGCGGGCTGCCCGGCTGAGACGGCGGGCTGCCGGCTTCGCTCGGCCATTCCACCGTCAGCCCTTCCGCCACAGGCTTCTCGTCGGCCGCCACATCGTGAGTCTCTCGGTCCTGAGCCGAAGCAGCATGTGCGGCGGCTCGCTCCTGCTGCGCCTTGTTGGCCTCTCCGCCCCAGAACAGCAAGGCCGCCACCAATTGCAAGGCGGCCGCGGCCATGGCCGCCAGCCACAGCTTGGGTTGCTGCAACAGCCCGAGCCAGCCGGCCAGAGAAAAGAAGTTGCGCCAAGGCAGTGCAGCCAGGCGCTGGCCGGCGGCACGGCTCAGCCTGCCGGCTCGATGCAGCTCGAGCCGAATCCGCCGCAGCGAGCGGCGGGCGGAGGCAACCTTCGGCAGCACCCCCGCCCCAGCACAGGTGGCAGGGTCGCGTGGATCGGGCAAGCTGCCACCGGACCAGCCCCCCGCCCCAGCACAGGCGGCCGCGTCTGTAGCGGCATTCGCGCTCGGCCGGTCGGGTATGTGCGATGTAGGACCGCCCACGGCTTCCGCCGGTAGCGAGGCAACCTGAGCCTGCCCCACGGCAGATGCAGCAGGTGCCACTGCCGAGGGCGGGGGTACGGTCCTGCTCGTCTCGCGCAATTCGGCAACGTGCGGCGCTTCGCTACGGCTGACTCCCTGGTTCACCGACGGTTGAATGACCGGCGGGGCATCCGACAGCGGAGGCAATCCCTCCAGTGGCGGCGGTGTTGTTTGCGGTGGCAGCTCAGCTTGCGTGCCCGCAGCCTGCCCTCTGCCCCACTCGTCGAACCGCCACTCGGTCAGATCGGGCAAGCGCAGCACCACGCGCGGCGTGGTGGGCGTGTACCCTGCCGTCCGGCCGGAGTGCATGCCTACCCCCTCTGCTGCACGTTCGGCGAACCTTGTGCCCATGCTCTTGTCTATCGGTATGCATTGTGCGGGGCTTGAACAGTTTACCGACTTGGCAAACTTGCGAAGATAGATAGCTCAGGGCCTAGCAGGCTGCTTGATCATGTGAGGCGACCCTGCACACGGGAATCATCAGGCGGCCCTGACGCAACGGCGGGCGGGCCGCCGCCGCTGGCCTAGCTTAGATCGGCCGTGGCCGTGTGGCCTGCGTCCCCACCTGTCAGCAGCCCGCCCAAAGGGAGTACAGTGTAGAGGGGATGGCGCGCTCGCCGGCGATAGCAGGTGGCGCTCGCAGGCACGGCAGGCGTGGCCCGCCCCTTCCCTCATCGACGCCATAGCGACCGGCATTGCCAGCCGGCACCGCGTGCCCCACGCCCGCCGGACGCTCGTGAACTGAGTATGGATCAACCCCAGACACGCCGCACACTGCTCGAGGAACTGCTCGGGGAGCGGATCCTCGTCCTCGATGGTGCCATGGGCACCATGATCCAGGCCCTGCGCCTACAAGAGTCGGATTACCGAGGACAAGCCTTCGCGGAGCATCCCTACGAGTTGAAGGGCTGCTCCGATGTGCTGGCCATCACGCAGCCGCAAGCCATCGAACAGATCCATCGGCGGTATCTGGAGGCGGGGGCCGACATCATCGAGACCAATACGTTCAACGCTACCCGCATCTCCCTGGCGGAGTACGGCCTGGCCGAACACGTCCGCGCCATCAACCAGCACGCGGTGGCCTGTGCCCGCAGGGCGATCGAGACCGCTCGACTGGCCGATCCCGATCGGCCTCGCTTCGTGGCGGGGTCGATCGGACCTACCAAGGCGCAGCTTTCTCTGCCCACCCGGGTAGAAGATCCGGGCTACCGGGCCACTTCGTTCGACGCCATGGTGGAGAACTACTACGAGCAGGTAGCGGCGCTGGTCGAGGCCGGCGTGGATCTGCTGTTGCCGGAAACGGCCTTCGACACCCTGGTGCTGAAGGCGTGCTTGTTCGCCATCGAGCAGTACTTCAGCGAGCGAGGGGTGCGGATACCGGTGATCGCCTCCTTTACCGTGTTCCAGGGCGGCCGGACGCTCTCTCAACAGTCGGTCGAGGCAGTGCTGATCTCCATTGCCCACGCCAAGCCCATCTGTGTAGGTATCAACTGCGCCCTGGGGCCGGAGCACCTGCGGCCCTATCTGGAGGAGCTGGCCACCCACGCCCCCTGCTACGTGAGTTGCTATCCCAACGCCGGCCTGCCCAACGCGCTGGGCGAATTCGACGAAACGCCGGAGGCCATGGCAGCCACGCTGGGAGAGTATGCCGAGCTGGGCTGGCTGAACATTGTGGGCGGATGCTGCGGCACCACGCCCGAACATATCCGTGCCATTGCCCAAGCCGTGCGAGGCAAACCGCCCCGCGTGCCGCCGCGGCTCGAACCGTTCACGCGCCTGTCCGGCATGGACCCCTGCGTGCTGCGGCCCGACAGCAACCTGCTGCTCATCGGCGAGCGGACCAACGTGACCGGCTCCCGCAAATTTGCCCGCCTGATCCGCGAGGGCCGCTATGAAGATGCGGTGCAGATTGCCCGCGAGCAGGTGGAAGCAGGCGCCAACGCCATCGACGTCAATATGGATGAGGCGCTGCTCGATGGGGAGGCCGCCATGACCCGCTTCCTCAACCTGGTGGCGGCCGAGCCTGCCGTGGCCCGGGTGCCGATTATGATCGATAGCTCGCGCTTCTCCGTGATCGAGGCGGGGCTGAAATGCGCCCAGGGCAAGTGTCTGGTGAATTCGCTCAGCCTGAAGGAAGGAGAAGAGACGTTCTTGGTTCAGGCGCGGCGCGTTCGCCGCTACGGTGCGGCGGTGGTGGTGATGGCTTTCGATGAGCAAGGCCAGGCGGTGGAGACGGAGCACAAGGTGCAGGTGTGCCGCAGGGCCTACCGGCTGCTGACACAGCAGGCCGGCTACGATCCCACGGACATTGTCTTCGACCCCAACATTCTCACCGTGGCTACGGGGATGGCCGAGCACAACCGCTACGCGCTGAACTTCCTGGAGGCCATTCCGCGCATCAAGGAGCACTGTCCTGGCGCCAAGGTGTCGGGGGGCCTGAGCAACATCTCATTTTCCTTCCGCTCGAATGAGACGGTGCGGCAGGCGATGCATGCCGCCTTCCTGTACCACGCCATCCGGGCGGGACTGGACATGGCCATCGTCAACGCCGGTCAGTTGATGCAGTACGAAGACATCCCCCCCGAGCTGCTCCAGCACGTGGAGGACGTGCTCTTCGACCGCCGCCCCGATGCCACGGAACGCCTCGTGGAGTTGGCCGCACGCTACCAGGGACAAGCGGCCCGCCGCCCGGAAACCGCCCAGGAATGGCGGCACACGAGCGTCGAGGAACGGCTGCGCTATGCCGTGATCCACGGCCTCGCGGAATTTCTCGAAGCCGACCTGGCCGAGGCACGGACTCGCTATGCCAGTTGTCTCGAAATCATCGAAGGCCCCCTGATGGCCGGCATGCAAGTCGTTGGCGACCTGTTCGGGCAGGGCAAGATGTTCCTCCCTCAGGTCGTGAAAAGCGCGCGGGTCATGAAGAAGGCCGTGGCCTGGCTCGCTCCCTTCATGGAGGCGGAAAAGGCCGCCGCCGGACAAGCCGGCCAGCCGCGCGGCCGGATCCTGCTGGCAACCGTCAAGGGAGACGTGCATGACATCGGCAAGAACATTGTGGGCGTGGTACTAGCCTGCAATAACTATGAGATCATCGACCTGGGGGTGATGGTCCCTTGTGAACAGATCCTGCACACCGCGCGGGCCGAGGGTGTGCACATCATCGGGCTGAGCGGGCTGATCACCCCCAGCCTGGACGAGATGGTCCACGTGGCGAAGGAAATGCAACGGCAGGGGTTCCAGCTCCCTCTGTTGATTGGGGGCGCCACCACGAGTGCCAAGCACACCGCCTTGCGGATCGCCCCCGTGTACGAGCACACCACGGTGCATGTACCCGACGCCTCGCGCAGCGTGGGCGTGGTGGAGGCACTGTTGAATCCGCGGCGGCGTGCGGAGTTCGATGCGCGCAACCGGCAAGAGCAGGCCCGTTTGGCGGCCTCGATGCAGCAGCGAGCGGGGCCGCGGCTGGTGCCTTACGCCGAGGCGGTGCGTGCGCGTTTCCAGACCGATTGGTCGCAAGCCGAGATCGCTGTGCCCGAATTCCTAGGTATCCGCGTGCTGGACCCTTACCCGCTGCAAGAGCTGGTTCCATACATCGATTGGTCTCCCTTCTTTCTCACCTGGGAGCTGCGCGGGAAGTATCCGCAGATCCTGCAAGATCCGCAGGTGGGCCCCGTCGCCCGCGAACTGTTTGACGAGGCGCGCCGCCTGCTTGATCGGATCGTGAACGAGTGTCTGCTGACGGCACGCGGCGTGTATGCTTTCTGGCCGGCGAATGCCGTGGGCGATGATATTGTCGTGTATGCAGATACTCAGCGCAGCCGCGAGCTGGGTCGATTCCACATGCTGCGCCAGCAATGGCAGCGTGTCGGCTCCAACACGTACTTGTCGCTGGCTGATTTTATCGCCCCCCTGGAGAGCGGCCGGATCGATTACCTGGGCGGCTTTGCGGTCACCGCCGGCCACGGAGCCGACGAGCTGGCCGGGCACTTCCAGGCCCAGCACGACGACCACACGGCCATCCTGGTGAAGGCCCTCGCCGATCGGCTCGCTGAGGCCTTCGCCGAGCGACTGCACCTCGAGGCCCGCCGCGCGTGGGGCTTCGGCCGCACGGAGCAGCTCAGCAACGAAGACCTCATCGCCGAGCGGTACCGCGGCATCCGGCCGGCTCCAGGATATCCCGCCTGCCCCGACCATACCGAAAAACGCCTGCTGTTTGCCCTGCTGGACGCCCCCCGCAACGCCGGCATCACCCTCACTGAGAATTGCGCCATGTGGCCGGCCGCCAGCGTCAGCGGGTGGTATTTCGCGCACCCGCAGGGCCGCTACTTCTCTGTCGATCGTATCACTCGCGACCAGGTCGAAGACTATGCCCGCCGCAAGGGCATGAGCGTTGACGAAGTCGAACGCTGGCTGGCAGCCAACCTCGGCTATCAGCCAGCTTGATGGCGCGTCGCGATCCCCAAGTGGGGCCGAGCTTGCCGACCGCGGCATGGAGTCTCGAGGCAGGCAAGATGCCCGCTCTGCTGGTTGGACAGGCGTGGATCCGCGCGCCTCACGCAAGGCAATCGCGCCTGTGCTGCCGGTTGGGGGGCCATGTGATGGCTTGGCTAGCATCTGCCCCGCATCCGATGGCACACGTCTGCGGCACGTGCATCCCGCGGCTGCGGGGTGTGCTGGGACGCTGTCAACTGGCCAAGCCGGGGGACGGAGGCGGCATGGGCACCTCCCGCACGCGCCACGCGGGAGCGGCCCTCTGCAGCACGGTAGTTAAGGGTAAAGGGGGCTATCTTCCGACTGGAAAGGCAAGCCAACGAGCGTGACGTGCGGGCCGAGGCTCCGGCGATGCCGGAGATCACACTTCCCACGGTGGCTCGCTTTACGAGCCTTGCTGGCCCGGATCAGCACCCTCAAGAGGCTCGGCGTCGTCGCTGAGGCGCCGTGGGAGCGTGCGGGAGGCGGCAGCCAGCAGCAGCATTACCAGGTCGATGAGCCACAGGGCGAGCAAGCCGAGCGTGGCGCGCTGGAGGAAGTGGCCCCACCCCCGGTCGCCCAGCCCGCCCAACAGCGCGGCGAGGGAGCCAAGCACGACCATCGCAATCGGCAAGAGGAGGCCGGCCGCTAGCAGGTACAAGGTGACGCGAGTCGAGGCCATGGCAACTTTCTGCGATCAGCCGCTGCGTCGCTCGCGAGAGGCCGCGCTGCGGAGATGCGGCGCGCCCGGGAGCGGCAAGGGTTCGGACCCTTTCTTGTATGCCAAGCCTGCGGGGATGGCAAGACAACTGCCGGGTGTGCCGGCACGCCGCAGGGCTATTTGAGCGAGAGCAGGTAGGCAATGAGATCGGCCATGGCCTGCGGATCCACGTCCTTCTCCATGCCTTCGGGCATCAGCGAGAGGCCGGAGCTGCGCAGTTCGTCGATGTTGACGCGCAGCACGGTTTCGCTGATGTTTTCGGCCCGTTTGAGCGTGACGCTGCTGGCCGTCTCGTCCGCCAAGAGGCCGGTGATCACGCGGCCGTCGGTGGTGACCAGCACATAGTTGAGGTACTGGGGGTTGACCTCGCGGCTGGGGTCGAGCACGTTGACGAGGATGGTTTCTGGGCCGCGGTTCTTGAGCGTGGCGAGGTTGGGGCCGATTTCAAAGCCCACGCCCTCGAGGCGGTGGCAGGCGGCGCAGACTTTTTTGAAGACTTCCTTGCCGCGCGCTGCATCTCCTGGCAACGTGAGCGCGTGCTGGTAGGCGGCGACGACGTCTTGGCGCCTGCCGAGGGCGAGCCGCTGGAGCAGGGTTTGGGCCAGAGTGCGCAGGCGTTCGTCGCCATGTTCGGCCAGGAGGCGGAGGCGTGCCGGTTCGAGTTCGGAGCTGGGAAACGCTCCGGCGTCAATGGCCTCCAGCACCAGCACAGCTCGATCGGGCCGGGCCAACAGCGCCTCGGTGGCGGCCACGCGTACGCGGGGCGTGAGTCCGGGCCACGCCTCGAGGATGATCTCCGCCACGGCCGCTTCGTCGAAGCGGCCTAGCACCTGCAAGGCCGCAAGCTGCACTTCTTGAGGCTGACGGCTGGCGAGCAGAGTTGGGTACAGCTCCTTCGTTGCGTCAAACGTGCCCAGTGCCAGTTTGGAAATGGCGGCCACGCGCGCTTGGGGTTCGGCATCGTCTTGCACGGCCAGGCGCTGCGCGTCGTGCAAGAGCCGCGCTAGCAGCTCGCCGCTCTTGCCGCTGTTCAGCAGTGCGGCTAGCGGGCTCTGCTGTGCCGCCAGACCTTCGGCCAGACTGGCCACGAGGGTGCGAGCCAGGGCCGCCTCCGCGCCAGCGAGACGCTCCACCGCCTGCATGAGCTGCACGACCTCGGCCTCCTCTTGCTGCAAGCCCACCTGGCGGGCCAGGGCCGCGAGGAGTTCGCTGCTGGACTGCGCAGCGCGGAATGCGGCATCGTCCAGCAGCGCAACAAGCAGCGCGGCGGCGCGCTTGGCAGACGAACTCTGGATGGCCAGGCGCATCCAACGATCGTGGGCGTGATCGCGGGCCAGCCGCAGCAGCGCTGCCTCGGATCCTGGCCCTGGGAGGTAGCCCAGCGAGAAGGCGAGTTGATAGCGCACTTCGGCATCTGGGTCGGCCGTCATGGCGCAGAGCTGTGCAGCCAGTTCTGGCGCCGTGGCGGCTTGGTCCTCGGACAGTCGTACCGCGTGCCGCCGCACGTGCGGGTCGGGATCGCGCAGCGCTGCCAGCAGCGTCTCGGCATGCAGCTTGCCCAAACCTTGAAGGGCATAGAGCGCGTGCAGGCGGCCCAGGGGCCGATCGCAGGACCTCACCATCTGCTCGAGCTGCTGCACCACGCTGGTATCCTGTCGCTCGAAGATGAGCCGCTGAGCGGTCTCGCGATGCCAGGCGTTGTCGTGAGCGAGCAAGGCAGCAAGCTCGGCGGTAGTGGCCTGGCTGAGCCGAGGGGGGGGCCGATGCCGAAAACCCGCCGGCGCCAGGCGATAGATCCGGCCCCGGTCGCGCCCACTGGTCAGGTCGAGGTGTCGTTTGATCACCGGAGGCAGGCTATCCGGGTGCTCGATGACCTCGCGGTACACGTCCAGGATGTACAGGCTGCCGTCCGGTGCATTGGCAAACTGCGCAGGCCGAAACCAGATGTCTCGCGAGGCTACCCACTCCGACGCGGCGTCGATCCGCCGGGCCACGAACTCCAGTCCCCGCGGCTCAAGCCGCTTACGGTGCACGATGTTGCTGCCCACGTCGCCCACCACCACCATTCCTCGCAGCCCTTCGGGCCAGGCACTGCCGCGAAGAATGGTAATGCCCGTGGCACTGGTAAAGTAGCCCGCGGCGCGGCCGCCTCCCTCGACAGGCCCTGGTACCAGTCCTGCCACGCGCAGGCGGGTGCGCACAACCCGCCACGGTTCCACAGGACTGCTGCGGTACACCTCGGCTTGCGGCCCGTCTGCGGCGATGCTGAGCCGCGCCGAGGGAGGGATCAGATAGGGATTGCGCGCCACGTAGCGGTCTTCGTACATCACCTGCTGCACGTGGTCGCTGTTGGAACAGACGTATTTGCGGCCGACATCGTCGAAGCACATGCCATGCTGGGCGCCGCCGCTGGTGGCCTCCACAGCGAGAGAGCGTGGGTCGAAGGCGAAGTCGCGGCCGCGAAACGAAACCGCCTGCTCTTCCGGGGCAGCGGCCGGCCGCAAGGCCCCGCCGTTGCTGCTGCCCGCAGCGTGAATGCGATTATCCAGCCCCCAGCGGAAGCTGTTGACAAGTCCCTGGACGTTTCCCGTGCCCAGGCCGGTAAGCACCACGCGCCGTTCATCGGCGCGGCCGTCGCCGTCGCGGTCTTGCAAGAAAAGAATATCGGGGGCATCAGCGACAAACAGGCCGTCGCCGTAGCAGATCAGGGCGGTGGGCCATGCCAGGGAGTCTGCGAACACCTCGGCATGATCGTAGCAGCCGTCCCCGTCCGTATCCGTCAGCAGGCGGATCCGGCTGATCCGCTCTGACGCTTGCTCGCTGTAACCGCGCATTTCTGCCACGTACATACGGCCGTCGGCATCGAAGTCCACGGCCACGGGGTCGTTGACCAGCGGTTCCGCGGCCACCACTTCGAGCTGGAAACCCGGTTGAACAACAAAGGTATCGAGTGCCTCAGCCGGCTCCACCGGCGGGATGCGCGGCAGTTCGGCACTCAAATCCTCCTCCGGCTCCGCCGCTGGCAGCCGTGCGGGGCCAGTCTGTACGGCTGCCAAGCAAATCAAGAGACATGCAGCGCCAACTGCCGCGGCGCAGGCGAGCCGACCATCACTCGTTCTGCGAGTTGTACGCATCGTCGTTAGGGCTCAGCTTGTAGATAGGCAAACAGGTCTCGTAACTCCTGGGGGGCCAGCTCTCGGTACAGTCCGTCGGGCATCAAGGAAACGGGCGATTCTTCCATCGCCTCGACCTCGTCGCGCAACACGGTGATCCGCTCCCCCTTGGCATCGGCCAGGGTGATGGCCGCCGGCGTTTGCGACACGATCCGTCCCACCAGCACCCGGCCGTCCGACGTTTGCACCACATGGCTGAGATACTCCCGCCGGATCACGGCGCTCGGATCCACCAGGCTGATCAGCAAATAGTCGCGGTCCTGCCGATTGGCAGTGGTCAGATCGGGGCCCACCTGTTGCCCCTCTCCAAACAGCCGATGGCACTTGCCGCAGTGCTTGTCAAACACCGCCTTGCCCGCCGCCCGATCGCCGCCGGCCGCACGCAGCTCGTTCGCCAGGCGCCGCATCTCCGCCAGCCGCTCCTCGGGCGTGCCCGCTGAAACATTCCCCCAGTGCCGCCGCACGGCAGCATCCAATGCCTGATCCCCATGCAAGGCCACCAGGCGCACCTCGTCCAGGGGAATCTCCGCGGCCGTCAGCCGCCCCTCATCCACCGCCGCAAGCAACCGCGCAGCAAACTCCCGCCGCGCGAAAAGCAGCTTCCGCACCGCCGCCCGCACGGCGGGGGACAGCTCGGCATAGCGAGCCAGCAGCACCTCGCTCACCTCTTCATCTGCCGCACGCCGCAGCACCTGCACGGCGGCAAGCTGCACGGCCTCGGGCTCCTCCGCAGCCAGCAGACCCAGCCACGGTCTGCTCTCCACGGTGGGCAGAACGGCCGCTGCCGCCTGCACAAGCGCCAGCCGCGTTGGTAGCGGACACTGGCGATCTTGCACCCGGGCCAGCAAGTGGTCCACGGCCGGGCGCAGGCCGCAGCGTACGGCCAGCCGTACCAGCAGTGGATCGTCTACATCGGCGCGCCATTCGCGTTCAATGCGCTCGAGCAGGGCGGCGGGCATCCGCACAGGCGCGTGTGAGTGCTGCTGTGGGGCCGAGTCGTCCGTGGGCATGTCTTGAGCTGAGTCTCCCGCGTTATCGCGGTGTGTTGCCGGCCTCTGGGATGCGGGTAGTTCAGGCGTGGCCCTACGATTCCCCGCAGCGGGACTCTTGGGCAGCGTGCTAGGCGGGAGATCTGGCGGAACTGCCTGGTTAGAGAAGAGCGAACCGCCCGAGGGAGGCTCCAGGCCCTGGCCGCGTTCGGCCAATCCTTCATCAAGAGATGCCAGCAGCATGCGGAGCGAGGGGCGGTCCGGTGCTGCCTCCAAGAGCCGCAGGCACGCCTCCAGCAGATCTTGATGGGGTTCCGCCGCATACCGCCGCATCAAGCGCGGCAATACGACCGTACGCAAGAGAGTGTTTTCAAAAGCTGCGGATGTAGCGAAGCGGCGGAGCACGCCCTGTACATCCGCCACGGCGTGCCGTTCGACACCCCACCAGAGCAACAGGGGAAGGTGGGGATCTGCCCCATCCTGGTCGCGCAACAGCAGGCTGTTGAGCACGGGCAGGGCCTGTAAAGGGGGGAGTCTTGCTGCGGTGCAGGCCAACTGGCTGCGTACATCGACGTCTGGTTCAGATTCGGCCAGCCGATCGAGCCGGCGCGCCATGAGATCGCTGAGTGGGCCGGCCTGGTCTCCCAGCAGGCGAACGGTCCAGGCGCGAACGGCGGGATGAGGGCTGTCTAGCAGGAACAGGGCGTGTTCCTCATCGAGGCCCCCCGCTGCTGCCAGCACCCACAGGGCGTGCAATGCAGCGGCGGCATGCTCGGCGTGCAGCGCGACGGCACGCAGACGCTGCACGCATGGAAGCTGTGCATCGGCTGCGAGAGCTTGTTCGGCCTGGCGTGGTTCGGGGGTCGGCGGTGTGGGGTGCTGGCCTGTGGCGGGTTGTGGTGCTGGGCCGGGCTGGGGCGGTGTTCGTTCGGGCAGCAGCCTTTCTGCCAACAGGCGCCGGGCGCGGCGTGCGAGCCACTCGTTGGGATCATCGATGTGTGCGAGCAGCTCTTCGTTGGAGCAGTTAAGCAGATTGGGCAGTTTGACAGCTGGCGTGCCCCGCGCCTGGATACGGTAGATGCGGCCATTCGACCGATCCCAGGGCGCATCGGGGTCGGGATGAGCCGTGCGTTGATCGTGCCAGTCGGCGACGTACACGGCGCCATCGGGGCCTATGGTCAGGTCGCAGGGGGCAAACCACGTATCGTTCGCGTCGAGCAGCGTGCCGCCGTGTTGCGAGCAATAACTCGAACCTGCCCGCCGCAGGTGATGCCAGTGAACGGCATGGCCCAGCAGGTCTGCGGCAATGTACGTACCGCGAAATGCTGCCAGGAAGCTCGTCCCCTGATAGACAACGCCGCCGGCCGTAACATGCCCACCGGTGAAGCCCGTGTGCGGCACGTGGTCAAAGTATCCGTATGCAAACGGATTGTGCAGCGCCCCGTGCTTGCCAAAGCTCTTCCAGTAATAGGCCCCCTGTTCGCCGTGCAGCATCACGTAACCACCCACGTTGGTGCTGTACAGCAACTCGCCGGCGGCGTCGAAGTCCAATCCCCAGGAGTTGCCGCCCCCCTCGCAAAACAGTTCGAACCGCCGCGTGGGCGGATGGTACCGCCACACGCCCTGCTGAAACTCGATGCCGCGGATCCGAGAGGTGACGGTGCTGCCCTGGCAGCCATACAGCCAGCCGTCGGGCCCCCAGGTAAGCGAGTTGGCCACGGAGTGGGCATCGTCCATGCCGAAGCCTTCCAGCAGCACCTCGGGGTCGGCATCCGGCTGGTCGTCTCGGTTTCGGTCCGGATAGAAGAGCAGATACGGCACATTGAGCACGAACACGCCTCCGTAGCCGAATGCCAGTCCCGTGGCCAGGTTCAAGCCGGAGACAAAATCTCGGGCCTGCTCCACACGGCCATCTCCGTTGGCATCGAGCAGGATGGTAATCCGGTCTGCTCCGCGCGGGCCGTGGGGCGGAGGCGGCGGGATGCGGTCGTACTGGGTGCGCGAGTAGCGATCCAGTCGCACTCGCTGCAAGCCGGCTGGGTTGGGATACTGCAAGTACTGCACGACCCACAAGCGGCCCTGGTCATCAAATTCGATGCATACCGGCTGCCGCACCAACGGCTCGGCGGCAACCAGAGAAACCTCGAATCCCTCGGCCACGGTCATCTTTGCCGCGGCTTCTTCGGGAGCGTAACCCTGTGCCGCCGCGTGACGCCAGCCGCATTGCACCGGGAGGCAGACAACGGCCAGCACCAGCAGGCCCCGCGAGGGCCGCACCGCAAAACACATCTCTTGAAGCCGCTGTGCGCAGGGGGGCGGTGGTATCAAAGTGGATTTCTGCATGCTGGGATTCCTTGAAGCCGCTGTGCGCAGGAGGGGGCGGTGGCACCATAGGCGAGGAGCCGCCGGCAAGACGGCCCAGGGCGGAAGGATTGCCAACATTCTGCTTGCCGCCGCCAGGCAAGGCAAGTGGCCACGCTCGGTGGGGGGAGGCTGCCCAAGAGGGACCGCACGCCACTTGGCGACGCAACGTGCTACACGGCGCCCTGCGGCTGCGGCGCCGCCCGTCGCCTTGCGAGCCAGGTGGTACGCCCCGCTCGCCGTGCGAGGCGCTTCGGGCCGCTGGCGGCCGAGGTACTGCACGCCGCTCTGCAAGCAAGTTCGGCCATATCAGGCCGTGCCGGCCCATCTAGCCTTGCCGGCTTGTGGGTTTGTGTTGGCTCACGGGGTCCTGTCTGCTCATGCGGTCTTGCCAGGCCAGGGGCGAGGTTGGGCCCGGGACCAGGCTAGGTCAGGGACCAGGCCAACCGAGGGATCAGGCCAAGCGAGCAACCGGGCCAAGCGAGGGGCTGTGCCAACCCAGGCAGCCGTGCCGGCCCAGCCGTAGGCGCTCCCCTCCCCCATTGGGGCCAGCCTCGCTAAGATGGCAGGGTCGAATTCCGTCCTCCGTGGGGAGTGCTATGCCGATCGTCAACTTTGTCAACGAGAAGAAGCAGATTCAGGTTCCAGAAGGAGCGAACCTGCGCAAGGAGGCGCTCAAGGCCGGTATCAAGCTCTACCCGGGTATCAACGGCTACGGCGCATGGCTGAACGAGATCTTCAACTGCCACGGCCTGGGCCACTGCGGTACCTGCCGCGTGCTGATTGTCAAGGGCATGGAGAACGCTAGCCCGATGGGCCTGATCGAAAAACTGCGTCTGAAATGCTCCTTCGCCTACATTGGCAACGAGGACACCATGCGCCTCGCCTGCCGCACCCAGGTCCTCGGAGACATGGACGTGGTAACCCGCCCGCCGTTCAACCTCACGGGCGAGAACTTCTTTAGCTAAGTCGAGATGCGCGTGTGAAACAGGTGGTCGCCATCGTCAAGCCTTACCTGGCTGAGAAAGTACTCGAAGGCCTGAAGCGGGCACCGCTAGAAGCCCTCGTCGTCCGTGAAGTCAAGGGTTATGGCCGCCAGAAGAGCTACCTCGACCAGTACGCGGGCAGCGAGTATTCGCTGGCCTACCTCCCCAAGGTGGAGATCACCGTCTGGGTGGACGATGCACGCGTCGAAGAGGTGGTGCGCAAGGTTGTCGAGGTAGCACGCACCGGCCGCATGGGAGACGGCAAGCTGTTTGTCCTGCCGGCCACGCCCGCAGAACAGATCGTCAAGATCGAAGAGGGGCTGCCGGCAGGCGAGATGCGAACAGAAAAGTGAGGCCATCGCGGGGATGACCCTCGATCGGTGGCCGTCGCTTGAGGCAGGCCAGACGGTCATAGATATAAGTGAGGCGGGCAGGCGCCCGCAGCGGCGAGGGGCCGTCTCGGCAACCGTCTTTTGTGCACGCAGTAGAAACAGGCCCAGCCGCCGCAGGCGCCCGCAGCGGCGAGGCGGCGTCTGTGCAAGCCAGGCGGTTGGCGGGCCTCTTCGCGTGCGGTCGGGCTGCTGCCTGCTGCCGCGGCATGCTCATCCGGCAGGGCGTGTCCCGGCATAGCGGCGAAAGCCGGCCTCGTCGAGGAACACGCCCTCGCGCATGAGCTGGAACATCAGCGGCGTCTGGGGCCAGCCGAGCGCGGCGAGCAACCGATCCAGGGCTGGCTCGGGACAGCTCCCCCGCAGATCGACGCACAGCAGCTTCCCCTGGCGGTCGAACATGGCGCCTTCGATTTGCCATGCGGCCTCGTCGCGCGCCGAGCCCCAGTAGAACGAGCCATCAGGCTCCACGAACAGACGCTCAATCTGCTGGAGATTCTCATACGCCTGCTCAAAGCTGAGGTCCAGTGGTGTGCCCAGCGCCTCTGGAGGCACATCTAGCGGAGCCGCCTCCACGCTGCCCAGCCGCAACGGCCGCCCGGGACGCGCCGCAGCCGGCCGCGCATGCACGGTCACGAAGAAACTCAGCCAGCGCATCAACCGCTCTCGCCCGCCGCCGGTCCAGACTCCTGCCGCACCCAGGTTAAATATGCCTCGTAACCGCCTGCCACCGGCACGGCCACAATCTCCGGAACCTGGTATGGGTGCAGCGTGCGAATGGCTGCCTCCACCTGCGGATAGCACTCCCGCAGACACTTGGCCTGGCACCGCCACTCCTCGGACCGCTCGATCTTGCCCTCCCAGCGATAGACGCTCCAGATCGGCCCCGCCACCTGAACACAGGCCGCCAGCCCCTCTTCCACCAGCCGGTCGGCAATTCTCTCTGCCTCGGCACGGCTGGGCGTCGTGGTCAGCACAAGCAAGAGGTCCGTCATCCAGCCGTCTCCCTGCACGGCACGCACCTTTCCCAGTTTTCCAGCATTGGCCGGCCCAAACTGCCGTTGGTACCGCAGCCGGAGCCAGAGATAATCGCTCCGGCCAGGCCGCCCACACCAGGCCATCATATCGTTCCGCTCTCGCGTCCCGCAAACAACCAGCACGCCGAGGCGCGAAAGCTCGGCCCCTACGCCCGAACCACACATCGCCCCCAAGCCCTGCCCTGAGATTGTCCATGCCGACGCCATCTCTTGCCGTCCATCGGCCGCACACGGAACATGGCCCGCCTGCCGGCCTGCTGCGGCGGCTGCTCGGCGGGGCGCAGCGGCGCGTGAAACGTTGGCACCGGTCGATGTTGGGGCATGCGCGTAACGATGCCGCAGCCCGCGCCGTGCAATGGCTGGCACAATGGGCCGCAGCCACGGAAGTTGGGTGGCAATCTTCACCATGCCACCACCTGCGGCATGCGCTGAAACCTTCATTCACCCCGGGTTCGGCCGGCGTGGCGGTTGCGGCGCTGGCTGAGTTCGGCCAGCTCGATGCTGCTGCCACGCTTGCGTACATCATCGCAAGATGGCAACTACCTGACGGCGGCTTTGCTGCCACAGACGGCGGCCCTCCCTCCCTCATCGAGACCAGCCAGGCCGCGGCCGGCCTGTTGGCAGTGCTCGATCACGTACCGCATGCTGCGGCGGCTGCGGCGCGGGCATGCGCCTACCTCGCCTCTCGCATCGAACACAGCGGCCAGCTCTTGCCCGAGTCGCCGGTCGCTCCCGAAGCCTGGTGCGAGCCGGCACGGCTGGCGTGCCTGCCGGCGCTCGCCGCGGCCGCAGACCGGCTCGATCGGCCCGCATGGAAGGTGGCATGCCAACGCGCTGTTGCCTGGCACGCACGCCGCAACGGCCTCTGGAGCGGATCGGTCCCCATGCTGTGGAGAGCCGCCGCAGCAGCAGCGTGCCTCGAGCTGGCAGCGCCCCAATGCGCCCAGGAGATCCTCCGCTGGGTTCCCTGGCCATGCCGTGGCGACGGCACCTACCCTGAGGCGCCGCATGCAGGGCAAGCGAACGTGGTCACTCAGGCACTACTTGCCCAGGTGTGGTTCCAGCTCGGCGAATTCGAGTCCGGCAGCCGCCTGCTTGGCTGGCTGTGCCGGCAGCAACTGGCATGCGGTGCCCTGCCCCGTGCTGTGGTGCCGGGCTGGCCTCGCTTGTTCGGCCTGCGCATCTCCCCGCTGCACGATGTTGCAGCCACGGCACGTTTCGCGCGCGCCTGCCAGCTTCAGGTCCGCGCACATTTTTCCAGCCACGGCCACACCCTGCCGCAACACATTTCTCCGCAGGACGGCCGGCTGGAATGCGTGCTGAGCTGGGCGCGTCGGCTGGGACCCGCTCCGTGCATTGCCGAGGTGGGCTGTGGTCCCGGCAGATACCTGGCGCGGCTGCGCGCGGCCCTGCCCGCAGCACGCCTCGTTGGCATCGACGCTGACGAACATCTGATCGCACGCCTGCCAGGGGGCATCGAACGCCGCAAGGGCAGCGTCCTCCGACTTCCCGCGGCCTCCGGCGAGTTCGACGGGGTGCTGGCCATCGAATCTCTGGAGCACTGCCTGTTGCCGCAGCACGCCGTGCGGGAACTGTGCCGTGTTACCCGGCCGGGCGGAAGCGTGCTGATTATCGACAAGCATGCCGCACACCAGCCGCTGTCGCTGTACCAGCCCTGGGAACGGTGGTTCTGGCCGCACGAAGTTTCTGCCTGGCTGGCCCAATGCGGCTGTGTGACCGCCGTGCGATCGATAGCACATGGCCCCCACACACGCCCCACGGGCTTGTTCTTGGCGTGGGAAGCCAGGCTTCCCGCCGCCGCCAGCCGGGCCGCCTGAGCCTGCACCCCAGCGAGATCCGCCTCTCGCGCTGGGCCGCAGTGGCCTCCGGCGCTCCCAGTTGTGCGCACCATGCAACAGCGCGCCCTCGCGCTGGGCTGGAGTCGATGCACACAGAATCGCGGCAGGCCCCGGCAGGGCCTCGGTGCAGCCATTCGCTCAAAGCTGCCCTCGTCCCCTTGCGGTAGACGCACCCGGTTGGCCCGATGCACGCCGTTTTTGCGTCGGTCCGCACCAATCCATTCCGGCCCAGCTCTTGGTGTACTGCCCGTAGGAAGGGAGATACGGCTTCTGCGTTTCTCCCAAACCGACTCATTCCGGCAGGCGGTGCCGTGTCCACGCCGTCCCTCGCACAGAGCCGGCCTGCCACGTTGGCCACAGCCTGTTGGCAAATGCCTCCTTGCCAAACAAACGGCCCATCGGGCCAATGATGGCCAGCGACCGCTGGCACGCAGTCTTGACGCAGACTACTCGTGCCTTACCGCCGTGCTGGCGGCGTCTGCTCGCGGGCCTGCCGCGCCGCTGCCGAGGCCACGGTGATGAAGCTGCTAGCCAGGAAGGCCACGAACCCGCCAATCACCGCACAAGAGGCGGCGCCCACCAGCATGCTCGAGAAGGTCAGCCGCCCCCAATTGGCCCGCACCAGCAACACTGTGCCCACCAGCGAGCCTAGTAAGGCCCCGATTGCGCAAACAATAGGTACAATCCGGCTCAGCCGCGTGCTATCTCTCAATCGTGTCGGCGGGGCGTACGGCACCACTCCCGGAACGGGAGGACTGTGCACGTGCTCGTGCTTGCTTGCGAGCCGAGTCGCCCGCCGCTTGGCGCTCGTTCCCCATGCCGTGGCGACGACGTGGCCCGCAACCAGCACCGCCAGCCAGAGGAAAGCAATGGCTGATTCCACGCCCAGACGTGCCATCACGGCCATGCACACCGCGACGACCGCGATGGTCCAGAACAGATGCCGCATGCTGAACTGCAAGATGGGGCCCGAGGCCGCTTCACACGGCTGTTCTTCGTGCGCAGACGCCAATACATCGGACGCGGCCGCGCTCACGTGGCCAGCATTGCCATGGTTCGTCCCCTCACATCGCGCAACTCGATTGCCGTCTGCCGAGCCATCGCCGGTGCGGGCCTGATGGCGCCCCGCTTGCGCATAGAGCACCACGCTCTCGTCGTCGGATGGCGTGGCCTGACGCGGCTGACCTCGTTCAGACAGCAAGGCGGAAGACTGGTCGGGATCCATCATGTGCAACGTCGCATGCAACGGCGCGGTGGGCAGGCAGCCTGGGCCAGACGACCGTGTTGGCTTACTGCTCGATGCCACCTCGCGCGGCTCTTCGCTCAGGCGCCCGCTGCCGGGCGGCGCAGGGCCTTCTCTTCTCCGTGGGTTACCACGAAGCCCAGTTCCTCTATCATACGATAGTCGGCCTCCGGGGGCTGCCCCTTGGTGGTCAGGTAGTCTCCCACGAACAGCGAGTTTGCCGGATACAACCCCAGTGCCTGGAGGCTGCCCAGATGCAGCTCCCGCCCTCCCGCAATGCGCAGTTCGCTCGTAGGATTGACCAGTCGGAACATGCACAGCACCTTCAAGCAATAGCGCGGATTCAGCCGCCAGGTTCCCGCCAGGGGCGTGCCCTCAATCGGGTTCAAGAAGTTCACGGGGATCGACTCAGCGCCCAGCTCGCGAAGTGCCATGGCCATCTCCACCACGTCGGCATCTTGTTCGCCCATCCCCACAATGCCGCCCGAACACAGCTCCATGCCCGCCTCCCGCACGGCCCGCAGCGTGGCCAGCCGGTCCTGAAAGCTGTGCGTGCTGCAAATCTGCCCGTAGTACCGCTCGCTGGTGTTCAGGTTGTGGTTGACCTTGTCTACGCCCGCGGCCTTCAATCGCCGGGCCTGCTCCGGGCTTAACAACCCCAGACAGGCACACACTTCCAACCCGTAACGCGACTTGATCTCCGGCACCACGGCGGTTACGGCCGCCAGTTCGCGTTCCGTCGGCCCGCGGCCTGAGATGACCAGGCAAAAGGTCTTGGCGTTACGCTGTGCGGCGAGGCGGGCACCCTCGAGCAGTTGCTCCCGCTGGAGCAGATTGTAGCGCGGGATCGGCGCCTCAGAGACCTTGGACTGGGAGCAGTAGCCGCAGTCTTCTGGGCACAGGCCGCTCTTGGCATTCATCAAGAAGTAGAGCTGCACCGTATTGCCGAACCAGCGATAGCGGACGCGGTAGGCTGCCGCCAGCAGCTCCAGCAGCTCGCGATCGTCGGCCTGCAAGATGGCCAGGGCCTCTTCGCGGCCTCCGGTCAGGCTCGAGTCGGCAAAGTCGAGAAACTGCGCCTCTGCACCAATCATCTGGGCCACGGTATGCCCGTGCCCCTCGCGGATACGCGCGACCTCTTCGGGGGACATCTGGCCAAACTGGCGTCGATCGCGAGCCTGCTGTATCAACAGGCACGGGTTGAAGTGGGCTGGAAAACTCTAGCCGATGCCGTGGGCTGGTATGTCAGCGTTGGCTGGCAGGTCGATCATGCAGGAGAAGCCCTATTCCAAGAAGACGTGCACCTTCCGGGCGGGCTGGTGAAAGTGCGCGCAGTCTTGCGCAAGGCATATCTGCGTCACGTGGACCGAGTGAACGCTGCCTTTTCGGAGTTGCTGTCTCACTCGGCTGTGGCGTCTCTTGGGCTCCCCTTTGCTGGGGATGTAATCAAAGACCTGGTCGGGAAAGCCTCGGCGCGGGAGCCGGTGGCGATTCTTGTGCTGGACGCGTGTCGCTACGACTTGGGCTGTCGTCTCGCGGAGATGCTCAATCGCGGCGAACCTTCACGACGGGCAAGCGTCTCTGCTGCGCGTGCGCCGATCCCGTCGATTACCGCGCTTTGTATACCGTTGTGCC